>JBHYDO010000042.1:0-21370 GCA_051860645.1 Roseococcus sp. | reverse complement strand
ATCCACCACGATGAAGGCCGTAAAATCCTCGACCTCGATCCGCCACACCGCCTCCATGCCGAGCTCCGGATATTCCAGCACCTCGACCTTGCGGATGCAGTCCTGCGCCAGACGCGCCGCCGGGCCGCCGACACTCCCCAGGTAGAAGCCGCCATGCTGCTTGCACGCCTCGCGCACGGCGCGCGAGCGGTTGCCCTTGGCCAGCATGACGAGGCTGCCGCCGGCGGCCTGGAAGGCGGCGACATAGCTGTCCATGCGCCCCGCCGTGGTGGGGCCGAAGCTGCCGGTGGCCATGCCGGTCGGTGTCTTGGCGGGGCCGGCGTAATAGACGGGGTGGTTCTTGATGTAGTCGGGCAGGCCCTCGCCGCGGTCCAGCCGCTCCTGCAATTTCGCGTGGGCGATGTCGCGCGCCACCACGATGGTGCCAGTCAGCGAAACGCGGGTCTTCACCGGGTGCTTGGACAGTTCGGCACGGATGGCGTCCATCGGCCGGTTGAGGTCGAGCTTGACCACCTCCCCGCCCAGGATGTCGTCGGTGGCTTCCGGAAGATACTTGGCCGGGTCGTGTTCCAGCTCCTCCAGGAACACGCCATCGGCCGTGATCTTCGCCTTGATCTGCCGGTCCGCGCTGCACGAGACGCCGATGCCGATGGGCAAGGAGGCCCCATGCCGCGCCATCCGCACCACGCGCACGTCATGGCAAAAATACTTGCCGCCGAACTGCGCGCCGATGCCGAGGTTCTGCGTCAGCTTGTGGATCTCGGCTTCCAGCGCGCGGTCGCGGATGGCGTGGCCGGAGGTGTTGCCGGTCTCGGGCAGGCCATCCAGGTAGCGCGTGGAGGCGAGCTTCACGGCCTTGAGGTTGGCCTCCGCACTCGTGCCGCCGATGGCGATGGCCAGGTGGTAGGGCGGGCAGGCCGAGGTGCCCAGCGTCTTCACCTTTTCCTCGATGAAGGCCAGCAGCTTGGGCTTGTTCAGCACCGCGCGCGTCTGCTGGTAGAGGAAGGTCTTGTTGGCCGAACCGCCGCCCTTGAGCACGAACATCAGGTGGAATTCGTCGGCATGGTCCTCGCCGGGCGAGGCCAGGATGGTGAATTCCACGGGCATGTTGTTGCCGGTGTTGGCTTCGTCGAACATGGTCAGCGGCGCCATCATGGAATAGCGCAGGTTCGTCTCGGTGTAGGTGCGGGCGACGCCGTAGCTCAGCGCCTCCTCCTCATTGCCTTCCACCCAGACGCGCTGGCCCTTCTTGCCGAAGACGATGGCGGTGCCGGTGTCCTGGCACATGGGCAGCTTGCCACCGGCGGCGATGTTCGCGTTCTTCAGCAGGTCCAGCGCCACGAAGCGGTCATTGGGGCTCGCCTCGGGGTCCGAGAGGATGCTGGAAAGCTGCGTCAGGTGCCCCGGCCGCAGCAGATGCGACACGTCGCGGCAGGCGGCGAAGGCCAGTTCTTCCAGTGCCTTGGGCGGCACCTTCAGCACGCGCTTGCCGTCCACCTCGATCACCTTCACGCCCTCGATGGGCAGGCGGCGATAGGGCGTGGTGTCCTCGGCGAGGGGGAAGGTCGGGCTGTAGTTGAAGCCTTCGGGGCGGGTCGGCGTGGCGCTGTCGAGCAAGATGGCGGCTCCGGCGGGTCAGTCGCGCTTGCGGCGGAAGGCGTCGAGGCTGACCACTTGGGGTTGCGTGGGCGGGGCGGCGGCCGGTTCCGCGCCGGCGGCCGGGGCTTCGGGCGCGGGCGGCGGCAGGTCGGCCGCGTCTTCCTCGCCGTCATATTCCGGCTGGAAGCGCAGGCCGAACTGGGCGTGCGGGTCCTGGAAGGCGGTCAGTGCCGCGAAGGGCACGACCAGCGAGGCCGGGATGCCCGAGAAGGACAGCCCCACGGAGAAGCGCTGCGCCACGCGGTCCACCTTCAAATCCCAGAAGCGATGCTGGATCACGATGGTGATTTCCTGCGGGTACTTCGCCTTCAGGTGCGCCGGGATGGAGGTGCCCGGGTGGTCGGTGCGGAAGGAGATGTAGAAGTGGTGCTCGCCCGGCAGGCCCTCACGCGCGGCGTGCTCCAGCGCGTCTATGGCGACGGAGCGAAGCGCGCGGGTGGCCCATGCGTCATAGGGCAGCAGGCTGGGTGTGTTCGTTTCGGTCATTCGGCAACTTCCTGGCGGCTGCACCATATGGCGGGTGGCGGCGCAAGGGAAGGAAGGGGAGGGGGGCGAGCTGCGGCCTGCTTCGGAACGCCCCGCCATGCGGCGCGGGAGGGCTGGAAAAGCGCGCCATTTCAATTCTGCGCGGTGCCGCCCTCGCGCTCGGGCAAGACCACCACGCCACGCCCACGCTCCGGCGGCGCGGCGGCCGGCGCGCCCAGGGCAACCGGCCGGCCGGCACACCAGCGCGTGGCGCGGAAGCCAAGCCGCCGGAGGCGGCGCCCGGCGTTTGAGGGCACAAAACAATAAAGCGGGGGGCTTCTGTTGCCCGGTGCCCCCCCAACCGCGCTTACCTATTCCTAGGCAGCGAGCGCCACGTCCTCGCGGACGTTATCGTTGGCACTTGTGATTTAGCCCGATAACGGCGGTACAATGCCGGGCAAAAGCTACGTCTTTACCACGCACGTCGAAGCTGTTTCGTCCCCATGCCACGCGCCCCGATAAGGGCGGTTGGAAGTGGTGGAGACGCCGGGCACTGCCCCCGGGTCCGTAACGATTATTCCACGCAACGTTTATCACCATAGCCGCAAGCGGCACCGCGACATGTAGCGCAGGCGGGGCGCAAGATCGACCCCTTACGGATAGATTCCGCCGTCCCCGTCCATCAGGCTGCGATCGTACCATTCCGCGGGAAACCGCTCCGCCAGTTTTTCATCAATAAATTCAATTTGTTGATCGAGATCTGTCGAGGTAATCCCAACTGCCAGAAGCGCCTCGCGCGTCCGCTTCCCTGGGTTGCCATCGATGTTGCCGGGATTTTGACCGAGGCGGATCAGACCTGCTTGCAGGCGCACTTCGCGGGCGCGGCCAGGGAAATCGTCGAGTTCGACGCCAATCGAAGCGATGCCCGCCGCAGCCATCGCTCGAGCAGGCTTCATGTTCGTGCCGTGGCCGGCAGCGTAGTGGAGACGAACCAACTCAAAACTTCCCCGGCACTCAAAATGCCAAGCCTCGCTTGCCGAGGGGTTCGGCTTTGCGATGATCGGCACGACACCTTCAGCCCTGGCGAGCTCCCAAAAATCGTCGAGAGTGACCGGTGCCAAAGCCGCGAGATCTATGTCAAAAGCGCGGCCCGCTTCGTGCATGCTTCCGCCAGGCGGCGGTGAGTACGCAGGCTTTTTCCCCGATGTGTAATCGAGGTGGGCTTGGAGTTGCATGTCTCTCGACCGAAACAGGTCTGACAATCTCAAGGCACCGCCTCGTGCCTCGACGGCTTTTCTTAAACCGAACAGGGCGAATTTCGTGTCGGGCGTGCAGAACGCCATTCGCTTTGGAAGCGGAACCAACTGGCCGGAGACCTTATAAATTGAAGGGAACACGATCGTAATCAACGGAGTGCCCATGTCCTGCTTCCCAACTCGCTGCTTCGCACGGGTGAACCTTAAGTGTTCATTTCGAGCGGCGCGAATCCTTTTCCGCGTTGGTCGTTGCGGTGGGCTGACGCATGGCCTGATCGCACGCTATGAGGCGCGAGGCTTACGGACTGGAGCGGCACGTCCATGAAATTGACCAGTGACAAAGCACACGAGATCACCGAGGCGCGTGCCACCCGCCACGAGACGCGCCGCGCCACCGTGCCCGCGCTCGAAGCCATGCTGTTCACGCCCATCCCGGTGCTCGACCACGGCTTCGTGCGCGTGGTGGACTACATGGGCGACGACGGTGCCGTGGTGCAGTCGGCCCGCGTCTCCTACGGCCGGGGTACCCGCGCCGCCAACGAGGATCGCGGGCTGATCCGCTACCTCATGCGCCACCGCCACTCGACGCCCTTCGAGATGTGCGAGATCAAGTATCACGTGAAGCTGCCCATCTTCGTGGCGCGGCAATGGATCCGGCACCGCACCGCCAATGTGAACGAGTATTCCGCGCGCTACTCCGTGATGGACCGCGAGTTCTACATCCCCGAACCGGCGCAGCTTGCCGCGCAATCGGCCAGCAACCGCCAGGGCCGTGGCGACCTGCTGCAGGGCGCGGAAGCCGAACAGGTGCTGCGCCTCCTGCGCGACGACGCTGCCCGCAACTACGACCACTACGCCTGGATGCTGAACGAGGACGAGGCGGGCAACGTCCAGGACGAATCCCGCTCGGGCCTCGCGCGCGAACTGGCGCGGATGAACCTGACGCTCAATGCCTACACCCAGTGGTACTGGAAGACCGACCTCCACAACCTGCTGCATTTCCTCAGCCTCCGCGCCGATGCCCACGCCCAGTACGAAATCCGCGTCTATGCCGATGCGATGCTGAAGACCGTCCAGGCCTGGGTGCCGCACAGCTACGAGGCCTTCGCCGACTACCGCATGGGCGCAGTCACCCTGTCGGCGCAGATGCTCGCCATCGTGAAGCGGATGCTGGCCGGCGAGGGCGTGACGCAGGAAACCAGCGGCCTGTCCAAGCGCGAATGGCGGGAATTGATGGAGACGCTCGGCCGTGCCGGGTGAACGGCTGTCGGCCATCCAGGACTTCATCTTTCTCGCCGACCGCCTGAAGCACATCCACCGCGCCGCCCGCACCGGCCCGCGCCTGGAGAACAGCGCGGAGCACGCCTGGCACGTCGCGATGATCGCGGTCCTGCTGGCCGAGGAAGTGGACCCCCGCCCCGACCTCGCCCGCGTGCTGGCCATGATCGCGGTGCATGACGTGATCGAGATCGAGGCCGGCGACACCTTCGCCTTCGACGAGGCCGGGCTGCTCACCCAGCAGGCGCGCGAACAGGCGGCCGCCGCGCGCATCTTCGGCACCCTGCCGCCCGACCTTGCCGCGCGGCTGGCCACGCTCTGGGCCGAGTTCGAGGCGCAGGACACCCCCGATGCCCGCTTCGCCATGGGCTGCGACCGGCTGCAAGGCTTCGCGCAGCAGGTGGATTGCGGCGCGCCCGCCTGGCGCGAGATGGGCCTGACCCGCGCCCGCAGCCTGAAGCGCATGCAGCCCGCCATCGACCTCGGCCCGCCCTTCGCGCCGATGATCGAGGCGCTCTACACCCGCGCCCTGGCCGAGGGGCTGCTGCGGCCGTGAGCCTGGTGGTGTTCGGTTCGGGCGCGGTGGATCTGGTGTTCCGCCTGCCGCATCTGCCCGCCCCTGGCGAAACCGTGCTGGGCGACGCCGGCCTGCCGCTTCCGGGGGGCAAGGGCGCAAATCAGGCGCTGGCGGCCGCGCGCGACGGCGCCCAAGTGTGCTTCGCCGGCTGCATCGGCGCAGATGCGAACGGGGCCATGCTGCGCGCCAGCTTGCAGGCCGCCGGCGTGGACACCGCCTGGCTGGCCGAGGGCGCCGCCCCCACGGCCATGGCCGCCGTCTGCGTGGACGGGCAGGGGCGGAACCAGATCGCCGTCTCGATGGGCGCGAACCGGCTGGCGCGGCAGGAGGGCGTCACCCTCACCGCGCAAGACACGCTGCTGCTCCAGATGGAGGTGCCGGCGGCCGAGAATGCCGCCCTCATCGCCCGCGCCCGCGCGGCCGGGGCGCGGGTGCTGCTGAACCTTGCCCCCGCCGCCGCCCTGCCGCGCGAGGCCCTGGCCGCGCTGGACCTGCTGATCGTGAACGAGCACGAGGCCGCCTGGCTCGCCGGCGCGCTGGGCTGCGGGGCCGGCGCCGCGGCGCTGCACGCGGCACTCGGCGTGCCGGTGGCCGTGACCCTGGGTGACGCGGGGGCCGAGGCCTGCCGACCCGGCACGGCGCTGCACATCCCCGCCTGGCCCGTGGCCGTGGTGGACACGGTGGGCGCGGGCGATGCCTGGTGCGGCGTGCTGGCCGCCGCCCTGGATCGAGGCCTACCGCTGGAACGCGCCATGCGGAGGGCCAACGCGGCCGCGGCCCTGGCCTGCACGCGGCCCGGGGCCGGGCCGGCCATGCCGATGGCGGCCGAGACGGACGCCCTGCTGGCGGGGCGGCGCTGACGCGGGGCGGCGCCCGGGTCCCGTCAGCCGCCGGCCATGGCCGCCAACCGCTTCGGCGCCACCAGCCCGTAGCTGCGCCGCACCAGCGCCTCCAGTTCGGCCGGCTCCGCGTCCGCGTCCAGCCGCACCCCCACCCAGCCCTTGCCGCCGAGGTAGGGCGGGCGGAAGAAGCGTTCGGGCGCGGCTTCAACCAGCAGCTCCGCGCTGCCCCGCGGCGCCTTCACCCAGCAGGACGTGCCGCCCTCGGCCACCAGACAAAAGATCTTGCCGCGGACGCGGAAGGTGGGCGTGTCCCAGGTCTCCCGCTCCTCCGCCTCGGGCAGGGCGAGGCAGAGGCGGCGCAGCGCCGCGATCACTCCATCACGATGCGCGGCCCTGCCGGTGCGGCGCCCGCCTCCAGCTTCTCCCACAGCCGGGCCGCGATGGCGCGATAGATGCCGGCCTCGTGGCTGTCGGGTGCGGCCAGCACGACGGGTGTCCCTGCGTCCGACATTTCCCGGATGGCGAGCTTCAGCGGCAATTCGCCCAGGAACTCGATGCCGGCCTTGGCCGCCTCGGTGCGCGCGCCGCCATGGCCGAAGATGTCGGTGCGGTGGCCGCATTGGGGGCAGCAGAAGAAGCTCATGTTCTCGATCAGGCCCAGGACCGGAACATTCACCTTCTCGAACATCTTCACGCCCCGCCGCGCGTCGATCAGCGCCATGTCCTGCGGCGTGGAGACGATGACGGCCCCCGCCAGCGGCACGCGCTGGCTCATGGTCAGCTGCGCGTCGCCGGTGCCGGGGGGCATGTCCACCACCATCACGTCCAGCTCGCCCCAGTCCACCTGGCCCATCATCTGCTCCAGGGCACCCATCACCATGGGGCCGCGCCAGATCATCGCCGTCTCCTGCTCCACCAGGAAGCCGATGGACATGGCCTTCAGCCCCCAGCGCGCGATGGGCTGGATGCGGTTTTCCACCGCCCGGGGCTTTTCCTGGGTGCCCAGCATCAGCGGCAGGGAGGGGCCGTAGATGTCGGCGTCCAGCAGCCCCACGCGCAGCCCCTGCGCGGCCATGGCCACGGCCAGGTTCACCGCGGTGGTGGACTTGCCCACGCCGCCCTTGCCGGAAGCGACCGCCACGATCTTGCGCACGCCCGGCAGCAGCATCTGGCCCTGGCCGGGCGGCGGACGGGTGGAGGTGGCAGGTCCGGCGGGCGTGCTGACCTCCCGGTGCGCGGTCATCACCACCGTGGCCGACAGCACGCCGGGCACACCGGACGCGGCGCGTTCGGCCGCCTGGCGCAGCGGTTCCAGCTCGCGCGCGCGTTCGCGCGGGACCGCCAGGGCGAATTGCACCATGCCATCGCGGACACTCACGGTCTCGACCATGCCGTTTTCGATGACGCTGCGACCGGTTTTCGGGTCCAGGACCCCGCGCAGGGCGCGCTTGACCCCATCCACGATGGCATCCGACATGCGGTTGACCTTTCCTTGAGACCCGCGCGTGCTCATATGCAGGGAGAGACGGGCTGTGCACCCTCCCCGTGCGGGGCATTCACCCATATGTAGAACAGATACAGAGAAGGTGCGCGCCCAGCTGCGTGCCAGACGGGAGATCACCACAAAGATGGCGTGGAACAATGGCGGCCCCAGCCCTTGGGGCAACCCTCGTCCAGGCGGCGGAGGCCCATGGGGCGGCCCGCCCCAGGGCGGCGGCGGCGGCCGGGGTCCTGGCCAGGGGCCGGATGTCGAGGAAATGATCCGCAACGCCCAGAACGCGGTGCGGCGCTTCCTGCCGCGCGGCACGGGCGGCGGCCGCGCGATCGGCGCGGCCATCCTGATCGTGGTGGCGATCTGGGGGGCCTCGGGATTCTACCGGGTGCAGCCGGATGAGTTGGGCGTGGTGATGCGCTTCGGCGCCTTCAACCGCACCACCCCGCCCGGCCTGAACTACGCCATCCCCTGGCCGGTCGAGCAGGTGACCACGCCGCGCGTCACGCGCATCAACCGCGCCGATGTGGGCTTCCGCGCCGGCGCCGACACCACGGGCCGCATCGTCCCCGCCCGCGACGTGCTGGCGGAAAGCCTGATGCTGACCGGCGACGAGAACATCATCGACGTGGATTTCTCGGTGTTCTGGCGCATCCGCGACGCGGGCGAGTTCCTGTTCAACACCCGCAACCCGGAGGAGACGGTGAAGTCCGCCGGGGAATCCGTGATGCGTGAGGTGATCGGCCGCACGCCCATCCAGCCCGCCCTGACCGAGGCGCGCGCCGCCATCGAGCAGGAGGTGCGCCGCAACACCCAGACCATGATGGACCAGTACGGCTCCGGCGTGGAAATCACCCAGGTGCAGCTGCTGAAGGTGGACCCGCCGGCGGCCGTCATCGAGGCCTTCCGCGACGTGCAGCGCGCCAACACCGACCGCGAGCGCCTGCGCAACGAGGCCGAGAGCTTCCGCAACGACATCATCCCCCGCGCCCGAGGCGAGGCGGAGCGGATGGTCCAGGAAGCGACCGGCTTCCGTGACAGCCAGATCGCCCGCGCCCGAGGCGAGGCCGGCCGCTTCAGCGCCGTGCTCGCCGCCTATACCCTGGCGCAGGACGTGACGACGCGCCGCATCTACCTGGAAACGATGGAAGAAGTGCTGCGCCGCAACAACATGATCCTGGTGGATGACCGGCTGCAGGGCCTGGTGCCCTTCCTCCAGCTCGAAGGCCAGGGCCAGAACGGCCGCGGTGGCACGCCCAGCACGCGCCAGCAGCATCAGCAGCAGCAAAGTCCGGCCGCCGTGATGGCGCCCATGCTGAACCAAGGCAGGCCCGCCAACCAGGGAGGCACGCGATGAACAAGCTCGCAATCCTGGGCGGCGTCGTCTTCGTCGCCCTCATCACGCTGGTCAGCACGCTCTTCACCGTACACCAGACCCAGCAGGTGCTGATCACGCAGTTCGGCGAGCCGGTGCGCGTCATCCGCGAGCCGGGGCTGAACGTGAAGCTGCCCTTCGTGCAGAACGTGATCACCTTCGACCGCCGCCTGCTCGACTTCGAGGGCGGCAGCGAGGAGGTCATCCTCGGCGACCAGCGCCGCGTGATCGTGGACAGCTTCACCCGCTACCGCATCACCGACCCGCTGCTGTTCTTTCAGACCGTGGGCGCCACGGAGCAGGGCATCCGCGCGCGGCTGAACTCCATCGTCAGCTCCTCGCTGCGCCGCGTGCTGGGCAGTGAATCGCTGCTGTCGGTGCTCTCGGCCGACCGCCCGCGAATCATGGGCGCCATCCGCGACCAGGTGAACGAGGAGGCTTCGCGCTTCGGCATCGTGGTGACGGATGTCCGCATCCGTCGCGCCGATCTGCCGGAGGAGAACACCCAGGCCATCCTGGCGCGCATGCAGTCCGAGCGTGAGCGCGTGGCGCGCGAGGCCCGCGCGGAAGGCGCGGAACAGGCCCAGCGCATCCGCGCCCAGGCCGAGCGTGACCGCACGGTTCTGCTGGCCGAGGCGGAAGCCAACGCCGCCATCCTGCGCGGTGCCGGTGAGCAGGAAGCCATCGGCATCTTCGCCGAGGCCTTCAGCCGGGACCCGGAGTTCTTCCAGTTCTGGCGGACCATGCAGGCCTATCGCACCGTCTTCGGCGGTGACAGCGATGCCCGCCTGGTGCTGACCCCGGACAGCGATTTCTTCCGCTACTTCCGGGACATGCCGACCATGACGCCAGCCAGGCAGTGACCAGCCGGCACACCGGCGTTTTGTAACCGCCGGTGTCCAAGCTGGACAAGTTGCAACCCTTGCCCCGCAGCAGCCTCGAAGCTGTTGCGGGGCATGGCCCGGCTGCCACATCTTGAGGTGCCACATCCCGGGGCAATCGGCGCGCCCCTCTGCCGCCGCACATTCATGAGGTTTCGCCGCATGCGTCGTCTTGTCTTCGCCCTTCTCCTGCTCGGCGCCCTCCCGGTCGCGGCGCAGCAGGCCCCCGCGCCTGAGGCCTCTCCCCCTCCCGCCCCCGGCACCGCCCTGCCGGCCAGCCCGCCCAACGGCGCGCCGCAGAGCTTCGCCCCCATGGTGCGGCGGCTGCTGCCCGCGGTGGTGAACATCTCCACAACGCAGAACATCGGGCCCCGCCCCGGCCGGCCCGACGCGCCGCCCGCGCCCCAGGCGCCGCCCGGCTCACCCTTCGAGGAATTCTTCCGCGACTTCTTCAACCGCCAGCGGCCCGGCCCCGGCGGCCCGCAGGGCGAGGCGCCCCCGGCGCCCAACCGCCCGCCGCAGGGCCGCCGCGCCCAGTCGCTCGGTTCGGGCTTCATCATCGACCCCTCGGGCATCGTGATCACGAACAACCACGTCATCGATGGCGCGGACGAGATCAACGTCATCCTGCAGGACAACACGACGCTGCGCGCCACCCTGCTCGGCACCGACCCGCGCACGGACCTCGCCGTGCTGCGGGTGAACCACAGCGCCCCACTGCCCTTCGTGGCCTGGGGCGATTCCGACACGGCCGAGGTGGGCGACTGGGTGCTGGCCATTGGCAACCCCTTCGGCCTGGGCGGCACGGTGACGGCCGGCATCGTCTCGGCGCGTGGCCGTGACATCCGCCAGGGCCCCTTCGACGACTTCATCCAGACCGATGCCGCCATCAACCGCGGCAATTCGGGCGGCCCGCTGTTCAACCTGCGCGGCGAGGTGGTGGGCATCAACACCGCCATCTACTCGCCGACGGGCGGCTCCATCGGCATCGGCTTCTCCATCCCCTCCAACCTGGCGCGCGGCATCGCGCGGCAGCTTGCCGATGGTGGCCGGGTGCGGCGCGGCTGGCTGGGCGTGAACATCCAGCAGGTGACCGAGGAGATCGCCGAGAGCCTGCAACTGCGCAACGGCACCCGCGGCGCGCTGATCGCCCGCGCCCAGGAAGGCGGCCCCGCCGCGGCGGCCGGGCTGCGCGCCGGCGACGTGGTGCTGCGCTTCAATGGCCAGGAGGTGCGCGAAATGCGCAACCTGCCCCGGATCGTGGCCGATACCGCCGTGGGCACCCGCGTGCCCGTGGTGGTGTGGCGCGACGGCCGCGAAGTGACGGTGCAGGTGACGCTGGGCGAACTGCCGGCCGAGCAGGCACAGGCCGGCGGCACGACGCCAGAGGCCGCCCGGCCCGACCAGCCGGTCGAGCTGACGGGGCTGGGCATGCAGGTGGCCGCGATCACGCCCGAGCTGCGTGAGCGTTTCCGCCTTCGTCCCGAGGCGACCGGGGTGGTCGTCGTGGACGTCACCGCCGGTTCGCCTGCCGGCGAGCGGGAAATCCGCCCGGGCGACATCGTTCTGGAAGTGCAGCAGGAGCGCGTCACCACCCCGCGCGACCTGCAGGAGCGGCTGGAGCAGTTGCGCCGGCAGAACCGCGCCACCGCGCTGTTCCTGGTGGAAAGTCAGCAGGGCCAGCGCTTCGTGCCGCTGCGTCTCGCGCCCGCGCGCTGAGCCGACCCACGAAGAAGGGCCGCCCGTGGTTGCGGGCGGCCCTTTCCCGTGGTCGCATCGGGCCTCCCGCCGCAATCCAAGGAGGCCGCGCATGAACACCGAAAGCACCGAAGCCAAGATCACCGCCTGGCTCGCCACCCAGGAGCAGGCGATGCTGGCGGCGCTCGAGCAGTTGGTGAACACCGATGGCGGCAGCTACGACAAGGCGGGCGTGGACGCGGTCGGCGCGCGCATCAAGGAATTTTGCGAAAGCCACGGGCTGGCGGTCGAGACCGTGAAGGGCGAGCGCCACGGAGATTGTCTCCGCGCCATCCTGCCGCACGAAGGCGCGGCGCCCACTCGCGGCAACCATGCCGCCAACATCGTGCTGATGGGCCACCGCGACACCGTCTTCCCCAAGGGCGAGCCGGAGCGCCGCCCCTTCACCATCCGCGACGGCCGGGCCTATGGGCCGGGCGTCTCCGACATGAAGTCGGGCCTTGTCATGAACATGTTCGTCCTCGCCGCCTTCGCCAAGTTCGGCGGCGCGCCCGGCCCGATGGTGGGCCTCTTCACCGGCGACGAGGAAATCGGCAGCCCCGAGGGCCGCGCCGTGATCGAGGAGGAGGCGCGCGGCGCCCGCGTGGTGTTCAACTCCGAACCCGGCCGCCCCACGGGCAATGTGGTGACGGGCCGCAAGGGCGGCGTGTTCATGGTGTTCGACATCGAGGGCAAGGCCAGCCATTCGGGCGGCAACTTCCAGGCCGGCATTTCCGCCATTGGCGAACTCGCCCACAAGATTCTGGCCATCCATGCCCTGACGGATCTGGAGCGCGGCATCACGCTGAACGTCGGCCTGGTGCAGGGCGGGCAGAGCGTGAACACGGTGGCGCCCAGCGCCCAGGGCCAGATCGACCTGCGCTATGTGAAGCCCGAGGACCGCGACGAGGTGATGGCCAAGATCCATGACATCATCGGCAAGAGCTTCGTCCCCGGCACCAAGGCCAAGCTGGCCATCAAGGGCGAGTTCAATGCGCTGACGCAGGATGAGCCGGCGAAGAAGCTGTTCACCCTTTACCAGGGCGCCGCGGCCGATGCCGGGCTGAAGGTGGCGGGCGAGTTCTCCGGCGGCTGCGCCGACAGCGGCTTCACCGCGCAGCAGGGCGCGCCCACCATCTGCGCCGTCGGGCCGGTCGGCGGGCTGGCGCACAGCCCGGAGGAGTATCTGGAGATCAGCAGCTTCGTGCCCCGCGCCCAGGCGCTGGCGCGGGCGGTGCTGCGGTTGGAGCAGGCGGGGCTGTAGCCCTTGATCCGCAAGGAAGGATCATCGCCCAGCCCTTGCTGAGAGGGCGATCCACCGCAATGGCGATCCCGCCGTTGCGGATCGCGCCCTGGCCGCGCCCCCTGGCGGGTCAGCCCGTCTGGATCGCGTTCTCCCGCACCACCCGGCCCCACTTCTCCCAATCGGCGGCATAGGCGCGGGCGAAGGCGGCGCGGCCGCCCTGGCCGGGTTCGCCGCCGAAGCCGCGGATGCGGTCGATCACATCCGGCTGGCGCAGCACCGCCTCCACCTCCTCGGCCACGCGGTCGAGAATGGCGGGAGGCGTTGCTGCGGGCGCGAGCAGCCCGCCCCAGAAGATGACCTCATGGCCGGGCACGGTTTCCGCGAAGGTGGGCAGGTCGGGATGGGTGGGCAGGCGCTCGGCGCTGGTCACGGCGATGGCGCGCAGCCTTCCCTCCAGCAGCTGTGGCCGCGGCGTGGAAAGCCCGTCATGCGCCAGGTCCACCTCGCCGCGCATCAGCGCCGTGATGGAGGGCTGGTTGCCCGTGTAGGGCACCAGCGTCGGGTCGATGCCGGTCTGACGCGACAGCAGCACCATGGCCAGGTGGTTGATGGCGCCCGTGCCGGGGTGGGAGACGTTGAGCGCCTGGCCGCGCGCCCGCGCCAGGTCGAGGAATTCCGGCACGGTCCGCGCCGGGAAATCCGCCCGGCAGATGAGCGCGAGCGGCGCGGATTGCGCCATGACCACGGGCGCCAGCGCGCGCATCGGGTCGATGGTGGCCGTCCGGTTCACCAGCACGCTGATCAGGGTGGAGGGCGAGGTGTACATGAATGTCAGCCCGTCCGGCGCCGCGCGCGCCACATGGTCCGCCGCGACCTGGGTGCTGGCGCCGGGGCGGTTCTCCACGATGAAGCTGGCGCCCTGCATGCGTTCCGTGAGCTTGGCCGCGATGAGGCGCGCCATGATGTCGTTCACGCCCCCCGGCGCGAAGCCGACGACGAAGCGCACGGGTCGCGCGGGCCAGGCCTGGGCGCGGGCGATGCCCGGGCCGAGCAGGAGAAGCGGCGTGGCGAGGCGGGCCGCCGCGCGCCGGGTGAGGACGGACATGGATGGACGCTCCTGGTTCTTGTTGCCGGAAGCCTGCCGCCCAGCGCGAAGGGTGTCCATCGCCATGTTTGGCGCCCGGGCCGGGGAACGCGGCATGGCGGTTGCATAACCCTCTGGCAACCGGAGGGTTTTCCATGCTGCGTCGTTCCATCCTGTCCCTGCCCGCCCTGCTGCCCCTTGCGCCCGCGCGGGCGCAGGGCTTCCCCGACCGGCCCATCCGGCTGGTCGTGCCCTTCCCGCCCGGCGGCGCCGCGGACTTCCTGGGCCGGGTGGTGGGTGAGCGGCTTTCGCGCGGGGTGGGGCAGCCCGTCTCCATCGAGAACCGCAGCGGCGCCGGAGGCAATATCGGCACCGCCGCCGCTCTGGCCGCCGAACGTGACGGCCACACCCTGGTGCTGAACGGCGTGCCGGTGGCGGTGAACCGCTTCCTCTTCGCCCGCCTGCCCTTTGACCCCGACGCGGATCTGGTGCCGGTGGCGATGATCGCGCTCTCGCCCAACATCATGGTGGTGCCCAACAGCCTGCCCGTGAACAGCGTGGCGGAATTCGTGGCGCTGGCCCGCACGCGCCGGCTGAACTACGCTTCCATCGGCAATGGCACCTCGCTGCACCTGGCGGGTGCGCAATTCGCCATCGCGGCCGGCGTGCCGATGGACCATGTGCCCTACCGCGAGACCGGGGCTGCCAACACCGACCTCATCGCCGGGCGGGTGGAGGTGATGTTCCAGACCATCGCCGCGGCCGCGGACCTCGTCCGCTCCGGCCGGATGAAGGCCCTGGCCGTGACCAGCGCCGAGCGCGCGCCCGGCTTCGACAACGTGCCCACGCTGCGCGAGGCGGGGGTGGACCTGGTCTCGGTGGGGTGGTTCGGCCTCTTCGCCGGGCGCGGAACCGCCCCCGAGCGCGTGGCGGTGCTGGAGCGCGAGGCCCTGGCCGCGGTGCGCGACGAGGCCGTGGCCGCGCGCATCCGCAACAGCGGCAGCATCCCCCGCCCCATGGATGGCGCGGAATTCGGCCGCTTCATCGCTGCCGAGGTGGCCCGGCTGGGCGAGACCGTGCGGGCGGCCGGCATCCGGGCGGATTGAAGGCCGGCTTCGGTGGAAGCCGCGAAGCCCTGAACCGCGCGACCCGGCAAAGGATCGGGCCATGATCGGCGCTGACCGGGGCGCCGACCATGGTCCAGGCGGCCGGCCTCAGACCAGCTGCCGCTCCGCCGCGGGCGGCAGGAAGCGGTCGGTGAAGAAGCGGTCCGGCGTGGGCATGTCGCCCAGGTTGAAGGCCATCTTCACCGCCTCGATCTGGCGGGCGAAGCGCGGCGCCTCCATCATGCCCAGGCCGAGGCGCCGGACGTTCGGGCTGTCCACCAGCTCGGCCATGGCCATGTCCTGGCGGATGGTCTCGATGGCGACATCCGTCAGCGCCTCGCGCGCGCGGAGCGCCTGGATGGCGGCCGGGCGGTTGGCGAAGGACCAGCGCAGCGAGCGGATCATGCCATGGACCAAGGCGCGCACCGCGTCGGGGTTTGCGTCCATGTAGCGCCGCGTGGTCAGCAGCACCGAGCCATAGAAGAAGTCCAGCCCGTGCTCGCGATAGCGGAAGATGCGCTGCGCCGGCAGGTCCATGCCCAGCGCGCGCAGGCTCAGCGCGGTGGAGGTGACGAAGCCCGTGATGCCATCGGCGCGGCGTTGCACCAGCATGGTCTCGCGCAGTTCGGGCGCCACGCTCATCCAGTTGATGGAGCTGAGCGGGATGTTGTTCACCGCGGCGAAGGCCGGGAACACCTGGCGCCCGCCGTCGAACTCAGGCGCCGCCAGGGTCTTGCCGGCCAGCTGCGCGATGCTGGTGATGGGGCCATCGGCGCGCACGGTGACCGACGTCGGCGCCTGGTCCCACAGCAGGCCGACGGCGATCAGGTCGGTGTTGGGGTTCTGCGACATGAAGCGCAGGATGGGCGTGGGGTCGCCCATGGCGATGTCGAAGGTGCCGGCCGCCATGTCCAGCGGGATGCGGGCGGAGCCGAAGCCGCGCTGGATGGTGATGTCGATGCCGGCCTCGCGGAAGAAGCCCTGGCGCTCGCCGGCTAGGCCGAAGGCGTAGGGCCCATTCAGGATCCAGTCATAGGCGAAGCGCACGGTGGGGCGCGCCTGGGCGTTGGCCACATGCGGGGCGGCCAGCAGGGCCGTGCCGGCGCCGAGCGCGGCGCGGCGGGTGAGACGCAGCTTCATGAGTTGCTCCTGTTCTCCGGCCCGTGATGGGGCGGCGCGACTGTCGCGAAATTGGCGATGCCGCCCGGCCATCGGCAAGGGCAAAGCCAACCCAGCATGGCTGTTGCGGCATGGGTTCGCCGCATCTGCGGGCAACTGCCTTGCCGCCTGCCTTCCAATCAGGCGATCGTGGCGCCGGGCCGCCGCGCACCCGATGCATCACCCATGGCAGGGCGCGGCGCGGGTTGCGACATAGGGCAGATCGCAGGTGGCTGGCATCAGCCATTGCGTGAATCTGCTCGGAGTGATCTGGCTGGAGCGGGTTTCACGCTTTTGAAGGCCGCTCTGGCCGGGGCAGGGACAGGAGTTGGGGCCATGCAGGTCGGCGTGTTCATTCCCATCAACAACAATGGCTGGCTGCTGTCTGAGACGGCGCCGCAATACATGCCGAGCTTCGAGCTCAACCGCGACATCACCCTGGCGGCGGAGCGCCACGGGCTCGACTTCGTACTGTCCATGATCAAGCTGCATGGCTTCGGCGGGAAGACCGAGTTCTGGGACCACGGCCTCGAAAGCTTCACGCTGATGGCGGGCCTCGCCGCTGTCACCACGCGCATCAAGCTGTTCGCCAGCGTCGCCACGCTGACCATTCCGCCCGCCATCGCGGCGCGCATGTCGGTCACCATCGACAGCATCTCCAAGGGCCGCTTCGGGCTGAACCTCGTCACCGGCTGGCAGAAGGCCGAGTATGACCAGATGGGCCTCTGGCCCGGCGACAGCCATTTCGCCCGCCGCTACGAGATGCTGGACGAATACGCCACCATCCTGCGCGCGCTGTGGGAAACCGGCGAAAGCGACCTGAAGGGCGACTTCTTCACCATGGACAAGTGCGTGCTCTCGCCGCGCCCCTCCGTGCCTATCAAGATGATCTGCGCCGGGTCCTCCACCGAGGGGCTGCGCTTCACGGCGAAGCACGCCGACTACAGCTTCTGCCTCGGCAAGGGCATCAACGCGCCCACCGCCTTCGCGCCCGTCGCCGCCCGGATGCAGGAATTCGCCAAGGAGACGGGGCGGCCGGTGGAGACCTTCGTCCTCTCCATGGTCATCGCCGCCGAGACGGATGAGGAGGCCTGGGCACGCTGGGAGCACATCAAGTCCGGCGCGGACCAGGAGGCCATCGGCTGGATGCAGGGCCAGGCCGCCGCCGACACCCGCCCCAACGCCGACACCAATGTGCGCCAGCTGGCCGATGCCACCAGCGCCGTGAACATCAACATGAGCACCTTCATCGGCAGCTATGCCAGCGTGGCGCGGATGCTGGACGAGGTGGCGGCGGTGCCCGGCACCGGCGGCGTGCTGCTGACCTTCGACGACTTCCTGAAGGGCGTGGAGGATTTCGGCACGCGCATCCAGCCGCTGATGCGCTGCCGCCAGCACATCGTGAAGGAAGCCGCCTGATGGACAATGCCCCCGCCGGCTACGCCCCCGCCGCCCCCGCGCGCAGCCCCTTCATCCTGCCCGCCCGGCCCGAGCCCATCCGGCTGAACCCGGCCGAGACGGCGCTCATCATCGTGGACATGCAGAACGCCTATGCCTCGGCCGGCGGCTATCTCGACATCGCGGGCTTCGACATCGCGGGCGCCGCCGCCTGCATCTCCCGCATCGCGACCGCGGCGGACGCGGCGCGCAAGGCCGGCATGCCGGTGCTGTATTTCCAGAACGGCTGGGACCCCGGCTACACCGAGGCCGGCGGCCCCGGTTCGCCCAACTGGCACAAGTCCAACGCGCTGAAGGCCATGCGCAAGAACCCCGAGCTGCACGGCAAGCTGCTCGCCAAGGGCGGCTGGGACTACGCGCTGGTGGATTCGCTGGCGCCCAAGCCCGGCGACATCGTGGTGCCCAAGACGCGCTATTCCGGTTTCTTCAACACCAACATCGACAGCCTGCTGCGCGCGCGCGGCATCCGCAACATCGTCTTCACCGGCATCGCCACCAATGTCTGCGTGGAATCCTCGCTGCGGGATGCCTTCCACCTGGAATACTTCGGCATCGTGCTGGAGGATGCGACCCATGCGGCCGGGCCGGACTTCGCGCAGAAGGCCGCGATCTACAACATCGAGACCTTCTTCGGATGGGTCTCCACCGTCGCGGACTTCTGCGGCGCCATCGGACAACGCGAGGACTGATCCCCATGCC
Organism: Roseococcus sp.; assembly: GCA_051860645.1. Taxonomy (GTDB): domain Bacteria; phylum Pseudomonadota; class Alphaproteobacteria; order Acetobacterales; family Acetobacteraceae; genus Roseococcus. Next base: position 3,057 of record JBHYDO010000042.1, on the reverse strand, counting down.
CTTCACCCCCGTCATCCCCGCCGGTTCCGGCAAGCCGCTCGCCCCCTATTCGCCCGGCGCCACCGCCGATGGCGTGGTCTATGTCTCGGGCACCCTGGCGCTCGACAAGAACAACGACGTGGTGGCGCCCGACGATGCCACCGCCCAGACGCGGCATGTGCTGGAGACCATCAAGTCCGTGCTGGAAGCCGCCGGCGGCGGCATGGCGGACGTGGCCTTCAACCACATCTTCCTCAGCGACTGGAAGCACTACGCGCCCATGAACGCCGTCTATGCCGAGTATTTCCCGGGCGACAAGCCAGCGCGCTACTGCATCCAGTGCGGCCTGGTGAAGCCGGGCGCGGTGGTCGAGATCGCCAGCATCGCGCATCTGGGCAAGTGAAGTACCGCCTCACCGGGCAGCCCGATGGCGAGGTGGTGGTGCTCTCCGCCGGGCTGGGCGGGGCCGCCGCCTTCTGGGCGCCGCAGGTGCCGGCGCTGGAGGCGCGCTTCCGCGTGCTGCACTACGACCACCGCGGCACCGGGGCGAACCGCGAGCCGCTGCCCGAAGGCTACAGCATCGCCCTCATGGCGCGTGACGTGGTCGAAATCCTGGACGATGCGGGGGTCGCATCCGCCCACATCCTCGGTCACGCGCTGGGCGGACTGGTCGGGCTGGAATTGGCGCGCCTCGCACCGGAGCGGGTGGGCAAGCTGGTCCTGGTCAATGCCTGGGCGAAGGCCGACCGGCACACCGCGCGCTGCTTCGACGTGCGGCTGGGCATCCTCGCCAGCCAGGGGCCGGCCGCCTATGTCGCCGCCCAGCCCCTGTTCCTGCACAGCGCCGCCTATGCCTCGGCGCATCACGAGAAGATCCTGGCCGAGATCGAACACGGCACCGCCACCTTCCAGGGCGAGGACACGCTGCGCAAGCGCATCGGCGCCCTGCGCGCCTTCGACGCGACGCCGGACCTCGCGCGCATCACCCACCCGACCCTCGTCGCGGCCGCCGAGGACGACCTGCTGGTGCCCTGGACGGCCTCCGAGGCGCTGGCCGCCGCCTTGCCCAACGCCACCCTCTGGCTGACCGACCACGGCGCCCATGCCTGCACCGTGGAGGACCCGGAGGGATTCAACGCGGCCATGCTCGACTTCCTGGCCGCCTGAGCGGACCTCCGCCTCAGTCGCCCGCCGCCAGCCCGTCGCGGCGCGGGTCGGCGGCCCCTTCCAGGGTGCCGTCGCCCAGCCGGCGCAGGATCTGCAGCCCGGTGTTCATCACCACCACCCGCGGCGCATGGCCCAGCGCCTGCAAGGCGGGCGCCAGATCGGCGACCGGCGTGCCCTGCTCCAGCTCCACCACCCGGGTCTGCGCGCCGATGCGTGGCCGGGCGGTGGCGCGCTCCGCATCGCCGCCGAAGACCAGGATTTCGATCACCGCGGCCGCGACCGCATCGGGGATGCGCGCGCCGCCGCCGGCGCCCAGCACGATGTCGGGCCGCCCATCCGCGCCGAACACCAGGGTCGGCGCCATGGTGGTCACGGGCCGCTTGCCCGGCGCCAGGCGGTTCTGCGCCGGTGCGTCCGCCGGGCCCGGGTTGGCCGTGAAATTGGTCATCCCGTTGTTCAGCGTGATGCCCATGGCCAGCAGCTCGGCGCCGAAGTTCAGGTTGTTCGTGGTGGTGAAGGACACCGCATTGCCGGCGGCGTCCAGGATGGAGACCTGCGTCGTCGCCGCCTCGGCCATCGCGTCGCCGGGCGTGGGGAGTGCCCCGTGGCGCGCCGTGGGCGTGCCGGGCGCCACCGTCTCCAGTGCCCGCGCCGGCCCGGCCAGCGCGGCCCGCGCATCCAGGTAGTCGCGCGCCAGAAGCCCGGCCTGCGGCACCGCCACCACGTCCGGGTCACCCATCCAGTGGCGCCGGTCGGCGGTGGCCAGCCGGCTGGCCTCGATGAAGATGTGCGCGGCCTCGGCACTGTCCCGCTGCGCCCGTGCCATGCCGAGCCGTTCCGCGAGCGCCAGCGTCTGCAGCACGGCGATGCCGCCGGAAGAGGGCGCGGCGGCGGTGCAGATGCGGCGCGCAAAGGCCTCGGCGCAGAGCGGCTCACGCTCCACGGCGCGATAGGCCGCCAAATCCGCCAGGGTCATCCAGCCCGGCACCGTATGGTCCTGCGCGGCCTGGACCACGGCGCGGCCCAGGGTGCCGCCATACAGCGTGGCGGGGCCTTCGCTGGCCAGCAGGCGCAGCGCCGCCGCCTGGTCCGGGTTGCGGATGGGCGCGCCGGCGGCAAGGGGCTGGCCCTCCGCGTCGAAATACAGCGCGCGGATCGCCGGCACGCGGGCCAGCTCCCCGGCGCGGTTGCGGAGGACCTGGTGCAGGTAGGGCGGGAGGGGAAAGCCCGCCTCCGCCAATTGGATGGCCGGGGCAAACAAATCGGCCCAGGGGAGGCGGCCATGCGCAGCATGGGCCATGGCCAGCGCGGCCACCGCGCCCGGGACCGCCACCGCCCGGCCGGATCGCGCCACGGTGGCCGGGCCGACGCCGCCCGCGGTCAGCCGGTCCGCGCTGGCGGCGGGCGCGCTGGAAATGCCCTCGTAATAGCGCAGCCTTGCGCTCGCCTGGTCCCAGACCAGCACGAAGGCGCCGCCGAGCAGGCCGCTGGCATGCGGTTCCGCCACGGAAAGCGCCGCCTGCGCTGCGATCGCCGCATCCACCGCGGATCCGCCGGCCCGAAGCATCGTGAGCGCTGCCGCCGTGGCATGCGGGCTGGCGGTGACGGCCATCTGGCGGTTGGCGCGGACAGGTTCCGCGGCCGCGGGGGCCGCCAGCAGGAAGGCGGCGAGGATCAGGCGGCGCATGGCGGTCGGTTCCTTTGGGACGGCGTCTCGGCATGACCGCGATACCCAGGCCCGACTTGCCGGCGAAGCAGGTCAGCGCAGCGGGCCGCTGAAACCAGCGCCACGCGTCGTAACCTCTTCACCGTGCTGGCGGCGACATGCGGTTCACTGGTCAGGCTCCGTGCTGACAGCAGGTTTGTCAACGGCGGAGCGGAAGCGGTCCCGAAACCACCCGGATCGTCGCG
>JBHYDO010000041.1:1855-21473 GCA_051860645.1 Roseococcus sp. | reverse complement strand
GCGGAGAACCCCATGCCGACCCTCGACCCCGAAATCCGCCTGGCCGCGCTGGAGGCGGTCATCGCACGGCTGCTGCTGGCCCAGGCGCGGCAGCACCCCGACCCGGCCGGCATGCTCGACCAGTTCGCCGCCGAGATGCGCCGCCACGCGGACAGCCAGGACGATGCGGTCGGCGCGGAGCCGCTGGACAGCATGGCGCTGGGGGCTGCCCTGCTCCAGCTTGTGGCGCTGGCGAAGGAGAGGCTGATCGCCGAAGGCGGTCGCTGAGGGGGGGCGCGAAGGGGACGGCCGTTCAGGCGGCCTGGGACGGCATCGCCGTGCCGATGGCGCAGCGGGCTCCGGGTCAAGGTCCCCAAGATGCGGCACGGGGGGCAGGGGGCGCCCCTCCCTGCAAAAGCCGGGTGGCCGCCGCGCCGGGACGCGAAGGGGGGCGGGCCATCACCGATGGCCCGCCCCGTTTGGTGCCCTGCCTCAGGCGGTGGCGGGCAGGTCGCGCTTGGTCGCGCGGCGACGGCGCAGCGCGGCGAGACCCACGAGGCCGGCGCCGAACAGGGCGAGGCTCGCCGGCTCGGGCACGGCCACGACCAGCACCGAGGGGGCGCCGTTCTGGCGGCCGAAGTACAGCGTCGTGTCGCCGGTGTTGGTGAGGACGACCGATTCCGTGATGGCCGTGGTCGGGCCGGCCGTCGTGGTGTCGATCCGCGTGCCGCCCTGGAAGACGCTCACGCCATCGTCATGCGTGATGGTCAGGATGGTGCCCGCAACCAGCGTGCCCAGCTGGATGGTGTAGAGCGAGCCATACTGGTAGCCGGCCGCGCTGCCGCTCGAGCCGAGGAAGTTCGCCAGCGTCGAGAAATCCGCGCCCGACGGACCCGGCAGGCTGCCCGCGCCCATATAGTTCGAGATGTTCGCGGCGAAGGCGCCGAAGAAGGTCGAGTTCAGGTCACCCGCGTTGGTGTTGTTCTGCGGCGGGCCGACGTTGAAGGTCAGCGGGCCATTGTAGTTGAAGGTGGCGGTGATGGCACTGCCAGCGGCGAAGCCAGGCGAGGTGTTGGTCGCCTGGAACGTGGCGCCACCCTGGTTCGCCGTCTGCACGGTGAAGGAGTAGCTCGGCCCCGCAACCGCGGCGCCCGGCGCACCGGCGAGCAGCGCAACGGCCGCGCCACCGGCGAGCAGGAGTTGCCGGAAAGACTTGTTCATTGCTGATTCTCCCAATGCGCAGCAGGACAATTCCGCCGCGCCTGTGCCAGCACCCCTCCGAAGATGCGTGCCAGCGAAGCTATTGCTTGGCAAAAGACGTGCCACGGAATTTCCCTGGGAGAGTCAACGCCCTGTAAGCCATGCCGCGGGGCCGCTGGCGGGACTGTAAGGTTTGCGGACAGGTGCGGGCGGCGGTAAGGGGGTGTCGCCCGCCGTGATGGGCCAGCCGTGGTCACGGCTGGCCCGGCGCACGCGCGGTCAGGCGCGGCATGCGGCTGGGATTACACTTCGACCGGGTGGGATGGTGGGCGCGACAGGGATTGAACCTGTGACCCCTGCCGTGTGAAGGCAGTGCTCTCCCGCTGAGCTACGCGCCCATCCTGCGCCGACTATTTCCGGCGGCAGCGCCCGTCTGTCAAGCGCGCCGCGGCCGCCTGTTGCACCGGGCCCCGGCGGGCGCATATGCAACCCATGCCGTTCCGCACCGCCACGCTGCTGCTGTTCCTCACCGCGCCCCTCGTCGCCGCGCCCGCCGCGGCCGAACCCTGGCGCGCCACCTATTCCATCAGCGCGGCCGGCCTGCCCGTGGCCGAGGTGCAGCTTCGCTTCACCCTGGACGGGCCGGGCTACAGCGTGGAAAGCCGCATGCGCTCCCTTGGCATCGCGCGGCTGTTCCTGCGGGGGGAGCAGGTCTCGCGCTCGGAAGGGGCCTGGGCGGCCGGGCTGCCGCGGCCGCGGCTGCACCTCAGCCAGGGCAATTGGCGCGGCGTGCTGCGCCAGACGCGGCTGGAATACGGACCCGATGGCGCGCCCCGCGTGGCCGTGCTCACCCCCGCCCAGGACATGCCGCGCAGCCCGGTGCCGCCCGCGGCCACGCCCGGCACCATGGACGGGCTCTCCGCCATCGCGGGCCTGGCGCGCCATGTGCGCGACACCGCCACCTGCGAGACTGCGGCGCGCAGCTATGACGGCCGCCGCCTCACCCAGTTCGAGGTCGCGCGGGATCCCGCCCCCCCGCCGCCCGGCGGGGCAGCCCTGCGCTGCGTGATCGAGGCACGGACGCTGGCCGGCTACGCCCTCGACCGCGACCCGGAGGAGGTGCGCCGCCCGCTGCGCATCCTGGCCGAATTCGGTCCGCGGGCGCCGGGCACGCCCGCCGTGCCCGCGCGGGTGGAACTCGGCAGCCGCTGGTGGGGCGACATCGAGGCGACGCTGATGGATTTGCGGCGCGCCGCCCCCGCCACCCTGGCCAACTGACCGGATCAGGACCCCAGGAGGAAGGGCAGGTCCTGCGGGCGCTTCACCACGAGGTCCGCCCCTTGCCCGTGCCCGTAGCCCCAGGCGGCGAAGACGCTGCGCACGCCGGCACCTCGGGCGGCAAGGATGTCGTTCTGGTGGTCGCCGATCATGACGGTCTGGCCGGGCGCCATGTGAGTCGCTGCCAGCACGCCGCGCACATGGCCGGGGTCGGGCTTGCGGACGGGCAGGCTGTCGCCGCCGATCACGACCTCGAAGAAGCGCGCCATGCCGAGCGCCTTGAGCAGCGCCATCGCGGCCGCAACCGGCTTGTTGGTGCAGACCGCGGCGCGCCAGCCCGCCACCGCCATGGTGGCGAGCGCGGCCTCGATGCCCTCATAGGGCATGGTGAGTTTGGCGCTGTTGGCCTCGAGGTCGGCCAGGAAGGGCGGGATGGCGTCCTCCGGCAGCGCCACGCCGCGTGCGGAAAAGGCCTTCACCAGCAGCGCCCGCGCCCCGTCGCCCACCATCGCCGCCACCTCGGGCACCGGGAAGGGTGCCAGGCGGTGCACCGAGAGCGTGCGGTTCAACGCGGCGGCGATGTCCGGCGCGCTGTCCACCAGCGTGCCGTCGAGGTCGAAGATGGCGAGTTTCATGCGGGCTCCGAAGGGCGTGGCGCGAACAGCTTGAGCAGCGGCGGCAGCACCAGCATCACGCAGGCCAGCGAGTAGACGAGGCTGATGGACAGCACCACGCCCATGCTGGCCGTGCCCGGGTGCGGCGAGACCATCAGCGCGCCGAAGGCGGCGGCATTGGTCACCGCCGAATAGATCACGGCGCGGTTCAGCGGGCTGGCCAGCAGGTCGCGCCGCCCCTGCTGCCAGGCGGCCACGAAGTAGATGTCGTAGGCGACACCCATGCCGAACAGCAGCGGCAGCGCGATGATGTTGGCGAGGTTCAGATCCGGCCCCAGCAGCGCGCAATGCGCCATGGTCATCAGCCCCGCCAGTGCCAGCGGCGCCACCGCCAGCAGCGAGAGCCGCAGCGAGCGCAGCGCCACCCAAAGCAGCCCCATGACCACCGTGATGGCGATGACGCCGGACAGGATGAAGGCGCCCTGGATGGTGGCCGAGGACTCCACCGCCGAGATGGCGAGCCCCGTCGCGTCCGGCGCCACCGCCTGCACGGCGCGGGCGAAGCGGCGCAGCCGGGCGGTCTCGTCGCCGTCACCGTGTGCAGGGGCCAGCTCGACGCGGGCGCGGCCATCAGCCGTGATCCAGTCGCGGCGGAGTTCGGCCGGCAGGGTCTCGAGCGTGACCGGTTCGGCGGTCAGCAGCTGCCGCACCCGGCGCAGCGTGTTGGTGAGGCCGGGCAGGGTGGCCTGGGCCAGCGCCTCGCGCCCCGCCGGCAGCCCGTCGGCGAGGCGGGTGAAGGCGACGGCCAGCGTTCGCGCATCCATCGACACCTGCCCGCCGCCCATCACGGCCGCCAGGGGCAGCGCGGCGGCGCGCAGCGCGGCGATGACCTCCGCATCGCCGGGCGGGGCGCGCGGGGCGGGCGCCAGGGTCGGCCCCAGCAGCATCGCCGCATCCTCGACCAGCGCGAGCTTCTCCGGCTGCGCGGCGGGGATGAAGTCGGCCAGCGTGGTGGCGCGCGCCACCTCGGGCAGGGCCGCCAGCCGCGCCGCCAGGGCCTGGGCGGCGGCAAGGTCCGGCGCCAGGATCTCCAGCGTGTTGGGGTCCGTGTCGGGGTCCCGGGCCAGGTCGCGCCAGGTGGCGACCGACTCCGCCGCGGGGTCGCGCAGGTTGATGGGGTTGGTGTCGAAGCGCAGCCACCAGGACGCGCCCGCGCAGAACAGCGCCAGCAGCAGCGCCAGGACGCCGGCCACCCGGGCGTGGCGGGAGAGCCATTCGTCCACCGGCCGCAGCGCGGGGTAGCCCACCTCCCGCACCTCGCGCGCCGGGCGGGCCAGCAGCATCAGGGCAGGCAGCATGGTCATGGCCAGCAGCCAGCCGATGAACATGCCCGCGCCGGCGATGAGGCCGAGTTCCGCCACGCCGCGATAGTCGGTCGGCATGAAGGCGAAGAAGCTGAGTCCGATGGCAAGCGTCGCCAGTGTCATGCCGGGGCCAGCCACCCGCGCGGCCTCGATCAAGGCAGGGCGCACCTGGCCCAGCCGCGCGCTCTCGGCGCGGAACTGCACCGCGTATTGCGTGCCGAAATCATTGCCCAGCCCGATGAACATCACGGCGAAGGCGATGGAGAGCGGGTTGAAGCTGCCCACCGCCAGGATGCCGAAGGCCGCCGTCCAGAAGATGCCCACCAACGTCAGCGCCAGCAGCGGCCAGATCAGCCGCCATGAGCGCAGCGCCATCCAGAGGAGAATTCCCACCAGCACGAAGGAAAGCACGCCCGTGGTCACCGCCCCATCGGCCACTGTCGCGAACTCCTCGTCGCCCATCGCCACATGGCCGGTCAGCCGCAGGCGCACGCCACGCTCGGCGAGGCGCAGCGCGCGTGCCTCGGCACGGATGACCTCGGAGGCGGCGGCACCGGCGGAAAGCCGGGCATGGTCGAGCGTGGGCTGGACCAGCAGGAAGCGGCGCAGTTCCGCGGGGCGGGGCGGCTGCCCGGTCATCAACCCGCGCCAGTCGGGCGGGGCGACGGCGTTGCGGGTGGCGGCCTCGGCGGCGGCGGCCAGCGCCGCCAGCGGGGCGGCCAGCCGTTCGGGTGTTGCCTCGCCGCGCGCCAGCCCCTCGGCCATGAGGCGGCTGATCTCGGCCACGCCGCGCAGCGAGGGGTCGGCGGCGATGGTGCCGAGCAGGGCCTGCCCCTCGATCAACCGCTCCGTCACGGTCGCGACCTCGGGCAAGGGGAGGTAGAGCAGGCCGTGCCGGTCCCAGAACTCGCCGGCATCGGGTCGGCGGACGGAGCGGAACAGGTCGGGCCGGGCGCGCAGCCGGGCGGCCAGGGCCTCGGCCGCCGCGTCGGCGTGGGCGGCGTCGGTGCCGTCCAGCACCGCCACCACGAGGTAGGACCGCTGCGGGAAGGCGTCCGCCAGGGTGCGCTCCGCCACGCGCCAGCGCAGGTCGTCGGGGAACAGCTTGGAGATGTCGGAATCGAGGGTGAAGCGCGTCACCGTCAGCCAGGCGGCGAACACCGTGACCACGGCGCAGAGCAGCAGCGTGACGACCGGCCACCGCACCGAGCGGCCGACCAGTGCCACCACGATCCGCCCCAGCCGTGAGGCCGGCGGGGCGGTCATGGATCAGACCACATGCACCAGCAGTGCCGCCATCAGCACGGCCAGCGCGACGCCCGGCCAGAAACGCTCGCAGGCCGCGCCCTCGCAGGTGTCGGGCTGGCGGCGGGCCAGCCAGCGCAGGCAGCCCAGTTGCACCGCCAGCAGGCCGACCAGGGCCGCGCCCGTGCCCAGCGCCAGCGTGCCCGCGCCGATCGTGAGAAGCGCGAGCGGCCCCGCCGGGAGGGAGGGGAGCCAGATGCCGAGAATCAGCCCACCCGCCAGCAGGAAGGCCGGCAGCGTGGCCCAGGCGCTGGGCGCCTGCACGCCCATGAACAGCGCGGCGATGGGCCCGCACAGCGCGATGGAGATCAGGATGGCGCATTCGGTCAGCGCCAGCAGGCGGTCGGTCGGCACTTCGCCGCGCAGCAGCCAAGCCTGCCACAGGCTCACCTTCATCAGCCCCAGCAGCAGGAGCGCGGTGGCCAGGATCAGCGGGCCATGGGCCGCCAGCGCCGGCCCGGCCTGGCCCGAGAGCAGCAGCACGCCGGGCAGGGCCAGCGCCATGCCGCCCAGCGCCAGGGTGCGATGGTTGCGGGCGGTGCGCATGGCGCCGGTGCCGCGCAGTGCGAACCACAGCAGCGGCAGGCTGCCCATCCAGATGGCCGCCCCCGATTCGCGCAGGAAGGTGGCCAGCACGGGCAGGGCGCCCGTGTGCGCGCCGCCCTGCAGAATGCCGCCGAGCAGCAGGATGGTGGCGGCCCCCACGATCGGCGCGGGCGGGCCGTCCTTCCAGGCCAGCGCGGCGGTGGCCCCGCCGCCCAGCAGGGCCAGGGCCGCGCCGATCCAGCCACCCCAGCCCGCCGTTACCGGCAGGGCCAGCAGCGCGACCAGCACCGCGACCACGGCGGCCGCCATGGTCACGTAGCGCGCCAACGGCTGCACCGCGTGGGGTGCGGCCACCAGCAGGAAGGCCGCGCTGCCCAGGGCCGCGCTGCGCGCCCCCATGGCCAGCCCGTAGAGGAGCCACCCTTCCATCATCGCCTCAGCCCGCCGCGCGGGGCGCGGGCGGCGCCATTCGGTTGGGTGCGCCCAGGAAGCGGCGCGCGAAACGCGCCAGCGCCGGCATGGTGGTCGGGCGCAGCAGGCGCTCGTCATAGCCGGCGAAGCGGCGATCGTTCTCCGCGAGGCAGAGGTCGATGATGTCGGCCAGGGTGTGGTTCCCGGCCGAAACGGAGTTGGCGCTGGTCACGGTGAAGTTCTTGTCCTGCTTCTGTTGCCCGCCCTTGCCGTCCACCGTCCTCGCGAGGCCCATGCGCTCCCAGCCCAGGAAGGCCCAGACGGCACAGACGCGCAGCTCGAACCAGGGCCGGCGCCACCACGGCATGTTCGCGCGGTGCCAGGCGAGCCAGTTGGCAAAGAGCAGGATGTGCCGGCCCTCCTCCTGGATCACGGGTTCGAAGGTGTCGATCAATTCCCTGGGGAAAAAGCCCGAGCGGCGGGCCAGCTCGAACAGGCCGAAGGCGAAGAAGCTGTCCACGCACTCGCCGAAGCCGGTGACGAGGTAAGCCCATTCCGTGTCCCGCGGCGCCGCATAGGCGGGCTCGGGCGCCAGCTCGATGCCATAGGCGGCCACGAGGCGGGAGAGCACCTCCTTGTGGCGGTTCTCCTCCCAGCCATTGCGGGCGATGGCGCGGCGCATCTCGGCGTCCCGGATGGTCTCGGCATAGGCGGCCATGCGCAGCCGCGCCTTGCCCTCGGTCTGCACCGCAATGTCCCAGATGGGCAGGGAGGTGATGCGCTCCAGGGCCTGTGCGTCGAGCTGGGGCCAGGCGATCACGCTCGGCTTGTAGGGGTTGAACGTCTCCTCGAACATCCCGCACACGGCCTGCTTGTGCTCGGGCGATCCGGGCTTGATGGGTCCGGGCTGGGGGTAGCGCCAGTGCCGCGCGCGCGCGTCGGCTGCGGCCACGGTCGCCGCATCCGGCAGGCGGCCGGCGAGGTTGTCGTCGAGGCGGCCGGACAGGCCGGCGTCGAAATCCGAGGCGGCATGGCTCAAGGCGGCGGGACTCCGAGGGGACGCAGGGGCGGGATGACCGTCCATAGCTGATTACCCGCCCGCCCGTTGCAAGTCCACGCGCCGCCGTTGCCGGTCGGAGCCGGCGCGGCCTATTGCGGCTCGATGCCCGCCGCACGGATGGCGTCGCCCCACTTCGTCGTCTCGGCGCGGATGAAGGCGGCGGCCTCGGCGGGCGTGGAGGGCAGCAGCGCCATGCCGAAGCCCGTGCCCAGGCGCTCGCGCAGGGTGGCATCGGCCATGGCGTGGCGGACCGCCGCGTTCAGCCGCTCGATCACGGGGGCGGGGGTGGCGGCGGGCACCATCAGCGCGAACCACGCGAACAGCTCGTAGTTCGGCAGGCCCTGCTCGGCCACCGGCGGCACGTCCGGCAGCTGCGCCGAGCGGGTCCGCGTCGTGATGCCCAGCACGCGCAGTTGCCCGCCCTGCACGCCCGGCAGGATCACCGCCTGGTCGGCGATGAACAGGTTCACCCGGCCCGCGATCAGGTCCTGCACCGCGTTGGGCGAGGAACGGTAGGGCACGTTCAGCATCTTCACGCCGGCCATCGAGGCCAGCATCTCGGACGCCACCTGCTGCGAGGAGGAGGCGGAGGCGAAGCTGATGCTCTCCGGCCGGGCGCGCGCGGCCGCGATCAGTTCCTGCAGCGTCCGGTAGGGCGAGTTGGCGGCGACGGCGACCAGCAGCGGGATGGAGGCCAGCGTCGAGACCGGCGCGAAGTCCTTTTCCTGGTCGTAGGGGACACGGCGGAACAGCGCGTTGGCGGCGGCCTGGGTGGAGTTGGTGCCGAACAGCACCGTGTAGCCATCGGGGTTGGCGCGGGCCACGGCCTCGGCGCCGATCATGCCCGAGGCGCCCGCGCGGTTCTCGACCACCACCGGCTGGCCCAGGTTCTCGCGCATCCGCTCGGCGAAGAGGCGGCCCAGGATGTCGGTGGCGCTGCCGGCGGCGAAGGGGACGATGGCGCGCACGGGCTGCGTGGGCCAGGCCTGCGCGAAGGCGGGGGGTGCGAAGGCGGGGGTGGCGAGTGCGGCGGCCGGAATGGCGGCGAGCAGGGCGCGGCGGTCCATGGTTGATTTCCTTCCCTTGGTTGACTGCCGGATAGGCGGAACCGCATCGCGGGGCAAGCGGCCTTGCCGGCGCCGCCCGGCCCGCCAATGCTGGCGTGGCAGCGAAGGGGCAGGGCGATGGACGGGACGGAGGCGGGCTGGTCGCTCGCCATTCACGGCGGCGCGGGGACCATCCCGCGCGCCGCGCTTTCGGGCAGCAGGGCCGAGGAGCACCGCGCCGGGCTGCGCGCCGCGCTGGAGGCGGGTGCCGCCGTGCTGCGCGCCGGCGGCAGCGCACAGGACGCGGTGCTGGCCGCGGTGGCGTCGCTGGAGGATTGCCCGCTGTTCAACGCCGGCTGCGGCAGCACCTTCACCGCCGCCGGCACCATCGAGATGGACGCCGCCCTGATGCTGGGCGAGGGGCGCGCGGGCGCCGTGACGGGGGTGACCCGGGTGCGGAACCCCGTCCGCGCCGCCCATGCGGTGCTGGCCGGCAGCCCGCATGTGCTGCTGGCCGGCGCCGCGGCCGACGCCTTCGCCGAGGCGCAGGGCCTGGATCTCGCCGCGCCGGACTATTTCCGCACCGAGCACCGCCTGGCGCAGCTTCATGCCGCGCAGGCGCAGGGGCGCGTGGCGCTGGACCATGACGAGCCCGCCCTCCCGGAAGGCGCCCGCATGGGCACAGTGGGCGCCGTGGCGCGCGATGCGGTGGGGCGGCTCGCGGCCGCGACCTCCACGGGCGGCATGACCAACAAGCGGCCGGGCCGGGTGGGCGATTGCCCGGTCTTCGGCGCCGGCACCTGGGCGGATGGTACGGTCGCCATCTCCTGCACCGGCACGGGCGAGGCCTTCATCCGCGCCGCCGCCGCGCATGAGATCAGCGCGCGGATGCGCCATCTCGGCGAGACGCTGGAGGCGGCCAGCGCGCAGGTGATGGGCCGTGACGTGCCGGCGGCGGGCGGGCGCGGCGGGCTGATCGCGGTGGATGCGGCGGGACGCGTGGCACTGCCCTTCAACACCGAGGGCATGTATCGCGGCATGTGGCGGGCCGGGGCGGGCCCGGTGGTGGCGATCCACGCGGACTGAGTGACGCGTCGATCGGGCGCGCGTCCCGCCGCGACCGATTCACCCTGCCGGCAGAGTGCCGGCGCCGATCGGGCGCTACCGCCGCTCCTGGAAGAACGCGCGCAGCAGCGCCGCCGCCTCCGCCTCGCGCACGCCGCCCACCACCTCGGGCGCGTGGTGGCACTGGCGGTGGGCGAAGACGCGCGCGCCATGCTCCACCCCGCCCGACTTCGGGTCATAGGCGCCGAACACCACCCGCTTCACCCGGAAGAGGCTGGCCGCCTGCGCGCACATCGCGCAGGGCTCCAGCGTGACCCAGAGCGTGGCGCCCTCCAGCTGCTTGTCGCCCTGCGCGACGGCGGCCGCGCGCAGGGCCAGGATCTCGGCATGGGCGGAGGGGTCGCCGCGTGCCTCCACCTCGTTGCCGGCGCGCGCCAGCACCCGGCCCGCGGCGTCGGTCACCGCGGCGCCGACCGGCACCTCGCCCCGCAGCGCGGCGGCGCATGCTTCCTCTAGCGCGATCTCCATGGCGGCCATGCGGCGCTTGTGCCGCAGAAGCGCGCGCCGCGCCACTTGCGGCCCGTGTCGCGCCTGCGTCACAAGGAAGCATGGCATGGCGCCCCCTCATCGGATTGACCCTGGACAGCGAACCCGCCGGCGGCTGGTCGAAGCTGCCGTGGTATGCGCTCCGGCAGAACTACTTCTCCGCCGTGATCGCCGCGGGCGGCCTGCCGGTCGCGCTGCCCCACGCGCCCGAGTTGGCGGAAGACTACCTCCACAGCCTGGACGCGCTGCTGGTCACGGGGGGTGCCTTCGACGTGGACCCGGCGATCTGGGGCGGCGGCGACCCCCACCCCAAGGTGGTGCTCAAGCCCGGCCGCACCGATTTCGAGCTTGCGGCCACGCGCCTGGCCCTGGCGCGCGACATGCCGGTGCTGGGCATTTGCGGCGGACACCAATTGCTGGCCGTGGCGCTGGGCGCGACCCTGTACCAGCACCTCCCGGACGAGGCGCCGTCCGACATCGCCCACGAACAGCCCAACCCCCGCACCGAGCCCGGCCATGACGTCGAGATCGCGCCCGGCACCCTGCTGGCGCGCATCACGGGCCGGCGGCGCATGGCGGTGAATTCGGCGCATCACCAGGCCGTGCGGTCGGTGGGCGAGGGGGTGGTGGTGAACGCCCGCGCGCCCGATGGCCTCATCGAGGGGATCGAGTCGCCGGCGCACCGCTTCGCGCTCGGCGTGCAGTGGCACCCGGAATACGGCGTGGATCCCGCCGACCTCTTCATGCTGAACGCCTTCGTGGAATCCTGCCGTGGCTGAAGACACCCCCCAGAAACCAGAAGGGGCAAAGCCGGCCGGCGAGCGCATTGCCAAATGGCTGGCCCGCGCCGGCGTCGCCTCGCGCCGCGACGCGGAAAAGATCATCGCCGAGGGGCGCGTGAAGCTGGAGGGCAAGCCCGTCACGCAGCCTGCCACCTTCGTCCAGCCCGGCGACATCATCACCGTGGACGGGCAGATCGTGAACGAGCCGGAGCGCACGCGCGTCTTCCGCTACCACAAGCCCGCCGGCCTCATGACCACCCACAAGGACCCCGAGGGCCGCCCCACCGTCTTCGAGCGCCTGCCGGAGGAACTGCCCCGCCTGATCTCCATCGGCCGGCTGGACTTCAACAGCGAGGGGCTGCTGCTGCTGACCAATGACGGCGCGCTGGCCCGCCGCCTCGAACTGCCGGCCAATGGCTGGGTGCGGCGCTACCGCGTGCGCGTCTTCGGCGATGTGAACGAGCGGGCGCTGGAAAGCCTGGCGCTGGGCGTCACCATTGACGGCCTGCGCTACGCCCCCATCGAGGCGGGGCTGGACTCCAAGAAGGGCGACAACGCCTGGCTGACGGTCGCCCTCCAGGAGGGCAAGAACCGCGAGATCCGCCGCGTCATGGCGCATCTGGGCCTGGACGTCTCGCGCCTGATCCGTGTGGCCTATGGCCCCTTCCAGCTCGGCACCATGGAGCGCGGCGCGGTGGAGGAGGTGAACCCCAAGGTGGTGCGCGAGCAATTGGGCATCGCCCCGCCGGCGCGGCGCCGCTGATGCGTATCATTGCCGGGGCCTGGAAGGGCAAGCGCCTGCTGGCCCCCGAGGGCGTGAGCACCCGCCCCACCGCCATCCGCGCCCGCCAGGCGCTGTTCGACATGCTCTGGCACGCGACCTGGGCCGGGCGCGAGCATGTGGAAGGCGCCATCGTGCTGGACGCCTTCGCCGGGACCGGCGCCTATGGGCTGGAGGCGCTGTCGCGCGGGGCCGCCCAGGCCAGCTTCATCGAGAAGGACCGCGGCGCGCTGGCCGTGCTGCGCGGCAACATCGCGGCCTGCGGCGCCAATGCGCGCGTGATCGCGGGCGATGCCACCAAGCCGCCGCGCGCGGCCGCGCCCTGCACGCTGGTCTTCCTCGACCCGCCCTATGGCTCCGGCCTGCTGGGGCCGGCGTTGGCGGCGCTGGATGCGGCCGGCTGGTTCGCGCCGGGGGCCCTGGTCTGCACCGAACTCGGCCCCAAGGACGAAGCCCCCGAGACCCGCCTGGCGCAGGTCGCCGAGCGCGCGCACGGCAAGGCGAGGCTGCTGGTCCTCGGCGCATGATGGGCCGCGGCCGATGCGCGTCCCCGTCCCGCCGGGGTCGATCGGGCGCGTGATCCGGCTGCGCCGCCTGCTGGTGGTGGTGCCCTCGCCCGGCTTCGGCGGCGCGGAGGCCCAGACCCTGCAGGTGGCGCGCGGCCTGGCCCGCATGGGCGCCGAGGTGACGGTGGTGGCGGAGGCCGCGACCCTGCAAGGCGCCGGTGCCGCCCTGGCCGGCTGCGCCGCCGTGCCCGCCCCCCTGCACATGGATCCCGACGCGCCGCTGGAGGTGGCGCTCGCCCGCCAATCCGCGGCTCTGCGCCCCTGGCTGCGCGGCGCCGAGGCCGCGCTGGTCTGCTGCCCGCTGCCCAATGCCGCCCTGGGCGCCCTGGCCGCGCTGTCCAGCGCCGGGGTGCCGAGCCTCGCCGTGGCGCATCTCGTCCGCGCCGACTGGTCCAGCACGGCAGCGGAAGCCGCGCTGGTGGCGCGGCTGCGCGCCGGGTGGGCCGCGGTGTCCGCGCCCTCCGCACGCCGGCTGGAGGCGCTGTTCGCCCTGCCGCATGGCGCGGTGGCGGAGGTGCCCAATGGCCTGCCCCCAGCCGCGCCGCTGCGCTCCGACCGCGCCAGGCTGGGCCTGCCGACCGGCGTGCCCCTGCTGGTACAGGTGGGGCGGCTTGATGCCCGCAAGGGGGCGCACCTCGCGCCGGCCCTGGCGCGGGCGGTGGCGCCGGGGGTGCTGGCCCTGGCGGGCGAGGGGCCGCTGGCGGCCGACCTCGCCGCCGCCGGGGTGCGGCTGCTGGGCCAGGTGGCGGATGTGCCGGCCCTGCTCGCCTCGGCCGATGCGCTGGTGCTGCCCTCGGCGCATGAAGGCGCGCCGCTGGTCCTGCTGGAGGCGGCGCGCGCCGGCTGCCCCATCCTCGCCACCCGCGCCGCGCTGGAGGCCTGGCCCGCGCCCGAGGCGGTGGCGCGCATCATCCCGCGCGACACGACGGCCATCGCCGCCGCCTTCCGCGCCGTGCTCGCGGACCCGGCCGGTACCGCCGACCGTGCGGCCCAGGCGCGCGCGGTGGCGGTGGGTTGGGACGAGGCGGCCATGCTCGACCGCAGCGCGCAACTCCTGCTGGCCGAGGCCGCAAGATGCGCCGCCTGATCCTGGACCGCCCGCCCGGCCCGGGCCGCCTCTGGCTGGGCGAGGCGCCGTTTCGCCTGGACGCGCCGGAGGGCGACGGACGCGCGCTGCACCTGGCGCGCGCGTCGCCGCTCGCCACGCTGCTGGCGGGCGCGACGCGGCTGCCGGGCCCGCTCCTGGCCGCGGGTTGGATCGAGCTGCCGGGACGCGGTGTGCCGCTGCTTCTGCAAGCGGAGGGCGCGCCCGTGGTCCTTTCGCTCGGCCTGGGTGCCGAGGGCGGGTGGCCCGCCCTGCGGGTCTGGGTGGGCGAGGCGCCGGCCCAGGAAGATGCGGCGTCCTGGCACGCCGCCCGGATCTGGGGGAAGGGCGCCCTGATGGCGCTGGGCGCGGGGCGGGCGCGGCCGGTGCTGCGCCTGTCCGCCGGCGAGGCCGCCTGGGTCACGCTGCCAGCCGTGACCGTGCTGCCCGCGGCGCGACTGGTCGCGCTGCGCGGCCCGCTGCCCCGGGCCGCCGTCCATTGGGGTCTGCCGCACGCGCCGCGGCCGCACGGCCCCGGCCCCGTCACGCTCTGCCTGCGCGCCGGGCTGGCCTGCGAGGTGGCCTGGGAGGGCTGATCAGCCCGTGGTGGCGATGGCGCCGTGCGGCGCCTTGCCGATGCGCTCCAGCAGGGCGGCGCGCTGCACCGGCTTGGGCAGGTAGTCATCCATGCCGGCGGTGCGGCACTGGCGTTCATAGACAAGGCCCACCGCCGCCGTCAGGCCGATGATGGTGCCACGCCTGTTCGGCCCATGCCCGGCACGGATGCGGCGGGTGGCCTCCAGACCGTCCACCACGGGCATCTGCAAATCCATCAGGATGAGGTCGAAGGGCTGGCGTTCCGCGATGCTCGCCCCCTCCTCGCCATCGGCGGCCACGACCACCTCGCAGTTCATCTTCGCGAGCAGGGCGCGCATCACCATCTGGTTGGTGGCGTTGTCCTCGACCAGAAGCACCTGGCGGCGGGGCATGCCCTCGCCCGGATCGGCGACCGGGGGCGGCGGCGGCAGGCTGCGCTCGGCCGGGGCGTGGATGGCGTGGCGCAGGGCATCGCGCAGCCGTGCGGGCAGGGTGGGCTTCAGCAGCATGCCGTCCACCAGCCCCTCATGCGGCTGTTCGCGCGCGAGGTCGACGCCGGAGCTGCACAGCAGGATGGCCATGCGCGGCACCCATTGCGAGGCGCGGATGCGCCGCGCGAGGTCGAGGCCGTTGGTCTCGCCCAACTGGCCGTCCAGCACCATGGCCTGCACCGACTGGTTCGCCTCGGCCGCGGCCGCGATGGTCTGCATGGCGCTGGCGGCATCGGGCACGGCGATGGCGAGCGCGCCCATGGCGGTGAGTTGCCGCACCAGGATTTCGCGGTTCACCTCCAGGTCGTCCACAACCAGCACCCGCAGCCCGGCCAGGCCGTCGGTGCTGGGCGCCTCCACGAGGGTGGCCGAGACGCCGGTGCGCAGCGTGAAGGTGAAGCGGCTGCCGCCGCCGCGCGGCAGCGAGGGGTCGCGCGGGGCGACCTCGATGCCGCCGCCCATCTCCTCGGCCAGCCGCTTGCAGATGGCGAGCCCGAGCCCGGTGCCGCCATATTTGCGGTTGATGGAGGCATCGGCCTGGGTAAAGCGCTCGAACAGCTGGGGAATCTGGTGGGCCTCGAGGCCGATCCCGGTGTCGAGCACATGGCAGCGCAGCAGCCATTCGCGTTTCCCGCGCAGGCGCTCGGCGGTGATCTCGAGCTCGATCCAGCCGCGCTCGGTGAACTTCACCGCGTTGCCGACGAGGTTGAACAGCACCTGGCGGAACCGGCCCGGGTCGCCCACCACCTGGGCGGGCATGGAGGGGTCCAGCGCCACCACCAACTCCACGCCCTTGGTCGCGGCGCGGGGGGCGAACAACTCGACGATGGTGCCGATCTCGCGCTCCAGGTCGAAGGGCACGCGCTCGAGTTCGACCGCGCCGGCCTCCAGCTTGGAGAGGTCCAGGATGTCGTTCAGCACCATCAGAAGGTGCTCGGCCGAGTTCTGTATGGTCTCGCCATAGCGGCGCTGCAGCGGGTCCAGCCGCGTGTCCAGCAGCAGGCCGGTCATGCCGATCACGCCATTCATGGGCGTGCGGATCTCGTGGCTCATGCTGGCCAGGAAGTCCTCCTTGGCACGCGAGGCGGCGCGGGCCTGCTTCTCGCTCTCGGCGAGGCGGCGGCCCTGGGCCTCCAGCGCCTGCGCCTGGCGGATGACCAGCGCCAGCGCGCCAAGGATGGCGATGCCCGCCACGCCGATGCCGCCCAGCAGCAGGAAGCTCAGCGACCGGATGCCGTCGAAGGCATCATCCTGCCGGCGCACCACCTCGACCACGAACAGCCCCTGCCGGGTGACGGCGAAGCTGCCGATGATGTCCACACTGTCCTGGTCGGGGCCGGTGAAGGTGCCGCTCTCGCGCCGGGGCAGGAAGTTGCGGAATGGCCAGGCGCCGGGATGGATCAGCCCGATGCCGTCGCGCGCGCCGTCCGAGCGCGCGAGCAATGCTCCGTTGAATGCGTGCAGCCGAACCGTCACGCCGAAGGCCGTGGCGTATTGCTGCGAGATGGAGACGAGGTAGTCCGGGTTCAGCAACGCCACCACGGCACCGTCGAACTCGCCCGTGGCGGTGCGGATGGCGCGCGCCAGCGGGATGGACCACAGGCCGCTTTCGGCGATGGCGCGCGGGTTGGGGCCGGCCAGGAAGCGCCCCGCCTCGGGCGGGCCCAGGCGCAGTTGCTGCCCGCCGAAGCGCAGCACCCGGAACCAGTCGCGGTTGGTGAGGGTGACGCCGACCAGCGGGTCCGCCGTCGCATGGATCACCACGCCGCCCGGGTCGGTGACGCCGAGCGCGCGCAACTGCGTGAGATCCCCCAGCAGGCTGGAGCGTTCGCCGGCCAGGGCGGCCGCCACGCGCTCGCGCGGGCGCTCGGCCACGTCGAGCAGCATGAGGTCTACGGTCTGGATCGCGCGGGTCAACTGGTCGGCCATGGCGGCGGCGACGGCCTCCGTCAGGCGTTCTGCCTCGCGCCGGGCCTCGGTGTGGCCGCGGTAGGTCACGATCCCCCAGACGCCCAGCAGGCAGAGGATGACGATGGCCGCCACGGTGGGATAGAGGCGCGTGGACCGGCCCGGCACAGGGGCACGGGCCTTTCGGCGCGTCTCAAGAAGTGGCTTAGGTCCCATCGTGTCAGACAGACTAGCGGCACATGTTCCAATTTGCGAGGCATTCTTGCGAATGCAGGTCTGCCCCGCGTCCCGCGCTTATAGCCTGTGGATGAATCACTCCGCCGCGGCGCGCGCGGCGTCGCCCAGTTCGGCCCAGGCCGCGTCGAGGCCCTGGCCGAAGCGGCGGCACATCTCCGCGATTTCCGCCTCGGTGATGATCAGCGGCGGGGTGAAGGCGATGCGGTCGCCGATGGCGCGGACGATCAGCCCGGCCTCGTGGCACTTCTGCTGCACCAGCACGCCGACCTTGCGGGCGGGGGGGAAGGGCGTGCGGCTGGCCTTGTCGGCCATCAGCTCCACGCCGGCGATCAGCCCCACGCCGCGCACATCGCCCACCAGCGGGTGGTCGCGGAAGGCGCCGAGCCCGTCCAGAAAGGCGGGTGCGACGGCGCGAACATGGCCCACCATGTCGCGCTCCTCGTAGATGGCGAGCGTCTCGAGCGCCACGGCGCAGGCCACCGGATGCCCGCCATAGGTGAAGCCATGGCCGAAGCTGCCATGCTTCTTCGAGCCTGCCACCAGCGCCTCCTGGATGGGGCGCGAGATCAGCGTGGCGGACAGCGGCTGGTAGGCGGCGGTGAGCTGCTTCGCGCAGGTCAGGATGTCGGGCGTGATGCCATAGGTCTCGCTGCCCCAGAGGTTGCCGGTGCGGCCGAAGCCGCAGATCACCTCATCGGCCACGAAGAGGATGTCGTGCCGCTTTAGGATGGGCTGGATCAGCTCGAAATACCCCTCGGGCGGGGTGATGGCGCCGCCGCCGCCCTGCACTGGCTCGGCGAAGAAGGCGGCGATGGTGTCGGCGCCCTCGCGCTCGATCAGCGCCTCCAGTTCCGCGGCCATGCGCGCGGAAAATTCCCGCTCGGTCTCGCCCTCCTCATGCGCGCGGTAGTAGTTGGGGTTGGAGACGTGCAGGAAGCGGTCGCCATAGGGCAGGTCGAAATCCGCCTGCATGTGCGGCTGGCCCGAGAGCGAAGCGGTGGCGACGGTATTGCCGTGGTAGCCGCGGATGCGCCCGATCAGCTTCTTCTTGCCCGGCTTGCCGCGCAGATTGTTATAGTACCAGATGACCTTGATGGCCGCGTCATTGGCCTCGCTGCCCGAGCACTGGAACATGACGTGGCTGAGCTCGCCCGGCGCCATCTCCACCAGCTTCTCGGCCAGGCGGACCGAGGGCTCATGCCCCTTCTGGAAGAAGGTGTGGTAATAGGGCAGCTCCAGCAATTGCTTGTAGGCCGCGTCCGCCAGCCGCTTCTCCGAGAAGCCGAGCGAGGCGCACCACAGCCCGGCCATCGCCTCGATGTAGCGGCGGCCCTCGCTGT
Organism: Roseococcus sp.; assembly: GCA_051860645.1. Classification (GTDB taxonomy): domain Bacteria; phylum Pseudomonadota; class Alphaproteobacteria; order Acetobacterales; family Acetobacteraceae; genus Roseococcus. The sequence goes on along the minus strand of JBHYDO010000041.1, from coordinate 3,273 downwards.
CCACGACGTGCACGCCGTCGCCCTTGGTGATCAGCACCGCCCCCTCGCGCCCATGCGCGTCGAGGTCGGTCTGCTGGTGCACCATGTGGGCGATGTCCGCCATGTGCAGGTTGTTGGCGCGCATGATGGGGCTTCCTCTCCTGGTCCAGGGGGGGAAGCCTAGGCCCATCTGCGCGCCGCTGTCAGTCCCTTCAGGCCGGATCGCCCGTGTCCGGCGCCAGCCCGGCCGCCTCGATGCCGGCGATGCAGGCTTCCTCGTCCTTGGCCGAGACATCGCCCGAAATGCCGACCGCGCCCAGCAGGTTGTGCGCTGCGTCACGGATCAGCACGCCGCCTGGGGCCGGCACGGCCTTCCCGCCCGTCAGGTCGGACAGCGCATTGGTGAAGCCCGCCATGGACTGCGCCCGGCGCGCCAGTTCGCGCGTGCCGAAGCCCATGGCCAGCGCGCCATAGGCCTTGCCGGTGGCGATCTCGGGGCGCAGCAGGCTCGCGCCATCCTCGCGCTTGGCCACCTTCAGGTGCCCGCCGGCATCGAGCACCACGACGCAGAGCGGCAGCAGCCCCATCTCGCGGCCGCGGGCCAGCGCGGCGTCTGCAATGGTCTCGGCCTGGGCGAGGGTGAGGCCATTCACGGCGGCGGGGTGGGCGGGCTGGGGCATGGTCGTCTCCGGATTTGCCGGCCCGGCTTAACCCGGAATGGCCGGCGGTCAAATCCGCAGCAGGGGGCGGGGGTCCACCGCCTCGCCGCGCTGGCGCAGTTCCACATAGAGGGTGGGGCGGCCGGTGGCGGGCAGCACGCCCACCGGTTCACCCGCGCGCAGGCGTTGGCCGGTCCGCACGTCCACCCGCGCCATGCCGGCCAGCACCAGATGCCGCCCCTGCCCGCATTCGACGATGACCAGCCGCCCATAGCTGCGGAAGGGCGCGGCGAAGGCGATGGTGCCGGCGCAGGGGGTGACCACGCGCGCGCCGGGCGCGGCCGAGAAGGTCAGCCCGCGCGAGGGTCCGCCCTCGCCGGGTGCCCCGAAGCCGCGCACCAGCCGGCCGGCCACGGGCCCGATGCGGCCCGGCGCCCCGGCGGTCTCGGCCTCGGGCGCGGGCGCGGGCGTCTCGGGCGCGGGCGTGGCGGGGGCCGGGCGGGCGCGATTGCGCGCGGCGGCACGGGCCGCGGCGGCGCGCGCCTGGGCGGCCTCCACCCGGGCCAGCGCCTCGGCCAGCGAGGCGGCGCGGGCGACGGCGGCCTCGGCCTGGGCGGCGGCGCGGCGTTCCGCACGCGTCTCGGTGGTGAGGGTGCGCTGTGCCTCCTCGAACTGCGCGTCGAGCGCGGCGGCGGCCTGGCGCGCCGCGGCCTCGCTGGCGGCCAGGCGCGCCAGCGCCTCGGCCAGCGCCTCGGCCTCGGCCTGGGCGCGGGCGGCAGC
>JBHYDO010000041.1:0-1845 GCA_051860645.1 Roseococcus sp. | reverse complement strand
AATGCGCCGGCCAGCATCTGCGCCTCCTGCACCATCCCGCGCATGGCGGCGAGGCCGAGCGTCACCTCGCGCGGCGGCAGGGGCGCGGCCAGCAGGAGGGGGGCGGGTTCGCGCGCCACGCGCATCAGCACGGGCAGCAGGGGGGCGATGCGGGCGGAAAGCTGCTCCACCTCCGCACGCGCACCGGCTTCGGTGGCAGCCAGGGCCTCGGCGCGCGCGGTGGCGTCCAGCAGGGCGCGCTCGGCCGCCTGGGCGCGGGCGGCGCCGGCGACCCGTTCGGCGGCAAGGCGCTCGGCCTCCGCCTCGGCCTCTGCGCGGCGTTCCTCGGCGGCGCCGGCGGCGCGCTGCGCCTCGGCGGCCTGGCGCTGCGCCTCGGCGGCGTTCTGCGCCCCCGCCCCGCCGGCCCCGGCCAGCCACAACGCCCCCGCCAGGACCCAAACCCGCGTCATGGCCGGACCAGACCACAGACCGGGCCGCGCCGCCAACGGTTTCATCCCCCGCCCTGCCATGCGAGAACTGCGGCGAAGGAGCGCACCGCCATGCCCGAAGGCCGCCTGTTCATCGGCACACGCCGCTATTCCTCCTGGTCGTTGCGCGGCTGGCTGGCCGTCCGTCTCGCGGCGCTGGACGTGGAGGAGGTGGTCATCGCGCTGGCCGCCGGGGCCACCGCCGCGATAAGGGACGCCTCGCCCACCGGCATGGTGCCCTGCCTGGAGCATGGGGACTTGCGCATCTGGGACAGCCTGGCCATCGGCGAGTACTGCGCCGAGATCGTGCCCGCGGCCCTATGGCCGCAGGACCGCAAGATCCGGGCGCATGCGCGCTCCGTCACCTGCGAAATGCATTCGGGCTTCCGCGAGCTTCGCATCGCCATGCCGATGAACCTGGGCCGCAACTTCGCCGGGCGCGGCCGCACGCCGGGCGCGCTGGCAGACATCGTCCGCATCGAGGCGCTATGGGCCGAGTGCCTCGCGGCCCATGGCGGACCCTACCTGTTCGGCACCAACTTCACCCTGGCCGACGCCTTCTACGCGCCCGTGGTGGCGCGCTTCGTCACCTGGCAGCCGCAGCTTTCGGGCACCAGCATGGCATATGTGGAGGCCGTGCGCGCCCACCCCCTGGTGGCCGAGTGGTATGCCGCGGCCGAGGCCGAACCCGCCGATTGGCTCCTGGACAAGTACGAGAACCCCGCATGACCGACACAGCCCTCGCCCTCGACCATGTCGGCGTCTGCAACCTGGAACTGGGGCCGATGGCGGCGGCCTATGAGGCGCTGGGCTTCACCCTCTCGCCCATCGCGCAGCAATCGGGCAAGCGCACGCCCGACGCCCCCACGGAGCGCATGGCCACAGGCAACCGCTGCGCCTTCCTGCGCCACGGCTACATCGAGCTGCTGGCCATCATCGAGCCGGGGCGCTTCGACAACCGGCTGTCGGAATTCGTGGCGCGCTATGGCGGGCTGCACATCCTGGCGCTGGCCATGGCCGATGCGGAGGGCAACCTGGCCCGGCTGCGGCGCGGCGGGCTGGACATTCCCGGCATCGCCCACCTGGAGCGCCCGGTGGACAAGCCCGACGGCCCGCGCGCGAAATTCTCGCGCCTGCCCTGGCCGGACGCGCCGGAGGGCCGTCTGCAACTCATCCAGCACCTGACGCCCGAGCTGATCTGGCAAGAGCGCTGGATGGACCACGCCAACAAGGCCGATGCGCTGGAGGAACTTTTTCTCGTCAGCGCCGAGCTGGCGGAGAGCGGCGCGCGCCTCTCCCGCCTGACTGGCCTGCCGCTGGAGCCGGGCGCGGAGGGCGGCTACGTGCTGCGCTTCCCCGGGGGCGCGGGCGTGGCCGG
>JBHYDO010000040.1:0-21633 GCA_051860645.1 Roseococcus sp. | reverse complement strand
GCTTTCCGCCGGCGAGATCGTGAAGCTGACGCGGCTGGGCAAGTTCGACATGTCCACCGAGGCCCGCGGCGCCATGGCGCTGCTGAAGAAGCTGCGCGGCTCGAAGGGCAAGGCGACGTCCGGCCGCGGCCAGATGAAGACTTTGGCCATGCTGCCCAAGCTGCTGCGCTGGATCCCCGGCACGGCGCAGGATGTGCGGATCTACATGCTGGCCCTGCAATACTGGCTGGCGGGCTCGGCCGAGAACATCGCGAACCTCGCGCGTATGCTGGTGCAGCGCTATGGCGGCGAGACGAAGCTTCAGGTGGCCGCACCCGTCGAGTATCCCGATGTGGGCCTCTACCACCCGGGCATGCCCGGCCGGATTACCGAGCACCTGGCACAGCTGCCGCAGGTCGGCACGCAGGGCCGCGTGGGCGTTCTGCTGCTGCGCTCCTACGTGTTGGCCGACAACGCGGCGCATTACCGCGGTGTGATCGAGGCGCTGGAGGCCAAGGGGCTCTCCGTGGTGCCGGCCTTCGCCGCCGGCCTCGACCAGCGCCCGGCCATCGAGCGCTTCTTCTTGCGCGACGGCCGGCCCGTGGTGGATGCGGTGGTGTCGCTGACCGGATTCTCCTTGGTGGGCGGGCCCGCCTACAATGACAGTCGCGCCGCTGAGGAAATGCTGGCGAAGCTGGACGTACCCTATATCGCGGCGCACCCGCTCGAGTTCCAGACCATCGTGGACTGGCACGCCGACAACCGGGGCCTTACGCCGGTCGAGGCCACCATGATGGTGGCCATCCCCGAGCTCGACGGCGCCATCATGCCGATGACCTTCGGGGGGCGCTGCGGCACGGATGATCTCAAGCAGCGCTGCCCTGGCTGCGACGGCATCCGCTGCAAGGGCAACATGGTACCCCACCATGAACGCGCCGGCACGCTGGCGCAGCGGGTGTCGCGCATGGTGGCGCTGCGGCGCAAGGCGCGGGCGGAACGCAAGCTCGGCCTCGTCGTGTTCAACTTCCCGCCCAATGCCGGCAACACCGGTACGGCCGCCTACCTCGCGGTGTTCGACAGCGTCTATGCGACGCTGCGCGCCATGCAGGCCGAGGGCTACACGGTGGAACTGCCCGCCAGCGCCGAGGCGCTGCGCGAACGGATCATCAACGGCAACCGCGAACGCTACGGCTCGCTCGCCAATGTCGGCGCGCGGATGAGCGTGGACGAACACGTCCGCAAGCAGCCCTGGCTCGCCGAGATCGAGCGGCAATGGGGCCCAGCGCCTGGCCGCCAGCAGACCGACGGTGCCACGCTGCACATCCTGGGCGAGCGCTTCGGCAATGTGTTCGTAGGCGTCCAGCCGGGCTTCGGCTATGAGGGCGACCCGATGCGCCTGCTCTTCGAGCACGGCTTCGCCCCCACCCACGCCTTTGCCGCCTTCTACCGCTGGCTGCGCGAGGACTTTTCCGCCGACGCGGTGCTGCATTTCGGCACGCATGGCGCGCTGGAGTTCATGCCCGGCAAGCAGGCCGGGATGTCCGCCGCGTGCTGGCCGGACCGGTTGATCGGCGACCTGCCGAATTTCTACCTCTACGCCTCCAACAATCCGTCGGAAGGCATGCTGGCCAAGCGGCGGGCGAATGCCACGCTGATCAGCTACCTCACACCGCCGGTGGCGCATGCGGGCCTGTATCGCGGCCTGCTGGACCTGAAGGCCAGTCTCGACCGCTGGCGTGCGCTCGACCCGGAAAGCGGCGACGCGACCGAGATGCTGACCATCCTGCAGGCGCAGGCCGCCGCGGTGGACCTGGCAGAGGCCGAGCCGCAATGGGAACTGGACGGCATCATCGGCCGCCTGCACAAGCTGGCCAACGACCTGCTGGAGCTGGAATACACGCTGATCCCGCACGGGCTGCACAGCCTCGGCGTGGTCCATACGCCTGAGCAGCGGGCCGAACTGCTGGATGCGGCGGGCGTCACCGACGCGGCGGAGCGCGCGCGCCTCGATGCGCTGCTCGCCACCGACCATGAGATCCCGGCCATCCTCCACGCACTGAACGGCGGCTATGTGCGGCCGGCGCCGGGTGGTGACCTGCTGCGGACCACCGAGGTTCTGCCCACCGGCCGGAACCTGCACGGCTTCGACCCCTTCCGCATCCCCTCGGCCTTTGCGGTCGAGGATGGTGCGCGCCAGGCCGAACGCCTGCTGGCCCGCCATCTGGAAACCACCGGCACGTTGCCCGAGACCATCGCCGTGGTGCTCTGGGGCACCGACAACCTCAAGACCGAGGGCGGTCCGCTTGCGCAGGCGCTGTGGCTCATGGGGGCCGAGCCACGGCTTGATGCCTACGGCCGCGTCTGCGGCGCGCAGCTTGTGCCGCTGGAGCGGCTCGGCCGGCCGCGCGTGGACGTGATGATCAGCCTCTCGGGCATCTTCCGCGACCTGCTGCCCATGCAGACCAAGCTGCTGGCGGAGGCCGCCTTCCTCGCCGCCAGCGCCGATGAGCCGGACGCGCAGAACTTCATCCGCAAGCACGCCCTGGCGCTGATGGCGGAGAAGGGGCTTACGCTGGAGGACGCTTCGCTCCGCGTCTTCGGCAATGCCGAGGGCACCTACGGCGCCAACGTCAACCTCACCGTGGACAATGGCGCCTGGCAGGATGAGGACGAGCTGGCCGACACCTACATGAAGCGCAAGGGCTTTGCGTATGGCGTGGATGGGCACCCCCGCCGCCAGGAAGCGACCATGGCCCACCTGCTCGGCACGGTGGAATGCGCTTACCAGAACCTCGACAGCGTGGAGAGCGGCATTACCACCATCAGCCATTACTTCGACAGCCTTGGCGGCATCAGCCGCGCCGCACGCCGCGCCCGCGGTGGCCTCGACACCGCCGTCTACATCGGCGACCAGACGCGCGGCGCGGGCAAGGTGCGGACGCTGGCCGAGCAGGTCACGCTGGAGAGCCGCACCCGGGCGTTGAACCCGAAGTGGTTCGAGGCGATGCTGAACCACGGCTACGAAGGCGTGCGCCAGATCGAGGAGCACGTCACCAACACCATGGGCTGGTCGGCCACGACGGGGCAGGTGGCCCCTTGGGTCTATCAGCATCTGGCGCAGACCTACATGCTCGACCCCGAGATGCGCGCACGCCTCGCCGCGCTGAACCCCACCGCTTCCGTGAAGATCGCGAACCGTCTGATCGAGGCCACCGAGCGCAGCTACTGGGCGCCCGATGAAGCCACGCTCGAGGCGCTGCGACGCGCGGGAGAGGAACTCGAAGACCGCCTAGAGGGCATCACGCCGGAGATGGCCGCATGAACAAGATTGTCCGCACCGAACTCATTCGAGGCGCCAACCGCGAGAAAGTCGGCGATGGGTCTGGCAGCGTCCAGGTCCATATGGACCAGGTCGCCAAAATCGATACCGCCAAGGTCTTCGCTGTCTATGGCAAGGGGGGCATCGGCAAGAGCACGACCAGCTCGAACCTCTCCGTCGCCTTCGCCAAGCTCGGCAAGCGCGTGCTGCAGATCGGCTGTGACCCCAAGCACGACAGCACCTTCACGCTGACAAAGTGCATGATCCCCACCGTGATCGACGTGCTGGAGGGCGTGGATTTCCACGCCGAGGAACTCCGGCCCGAGGATTTCGTGGTGGAAGGCTATGCCGGCGTGATGTGCGTCGAGGCCGGCGGGCCACCGGCGGGCACGGGATGCGGCGGCTATGTCGTCGGTCAGACGGTGAAGCTGCTGAAGGAGCATCACCTGCTGGAAGACACCGACGTCGTGATCTTCGACGTGCTGGGCGACGTGGTGTGCGGCGGCTTCGCGGCCCCGCTGCTGCACGCCGATCGCGGCGTGATCGTCGCCGCCAATGACTTCGACAGCATCTTCGCGATGAACCGCATCGTGGCGGCCATCCATGCCAAGGCGAAGAATTACGGCGTGCGGCTGGGCGGCGTCATCGCCAACCGCAGCGCGGCCACTGACCAGATCGAGCGCTACAACGAGCGCACCGGCATGAAGCTGCTGGGACATTTCCAGGACCTCGACGCCATCCGCCGCTCGCGCCTCAAGAAGCAGACGCTGTTCGAGATGGACGCGACCCCCGAGATCAAGGCGGTACAGGACGAATACCTGCGGATCGCCGCGCTGCTCTGGGCTGGCGTCGAGCCGGTCGAGGCTGAGGCGCTGAAGGACCGCGACATCTTCGACCTGCTCGGATACGACTGATGCAGAGCGGCACCTACACCGCCCGCCGGGGCGAGCTCGAGACCTATTTCGACCGCACCGCCTCGGACAACTGGGCGCGGCTGACCTCGGAGGCCCCGGTCAGCGGCATCCGCGCCACCGTGCGCGCGGGGCGCAACGCCATGCGCGACACGCTGCTGTCCTGGCTGCCCACCGACATGACCGGCCTGCGCCTTCTCGATGCCGGGTGCGGCACCGGCGCGCTCGCCAACGAGGCGGCCAACCGCGGCGCCGAGGTGGTGGCAATAGATCTGGCCGGCACGCTGATCGAACACGCACGGGCCCGCGCCGCGCATCTGGGCGGCAACCAGCCCGACTTCCGCGTGGGCGACATGCTGGACGAGACCCTGGGCGGCTTCGACCACATCGTGGCCATGGACAGCCTCATCCACTACAAGCCGGCCGACATCGTGGACGCGCTGGCGCGGGTCTCTGCCCGCTGCCGGTGCTCCATCATCTTCACAGTGGCGCCGCAGACGCCGATGCTCTCGGTCATGCACGCGGTGGGCAAGATGTTCCCGCGCAGCGATCGCGCGCCCTTCATCGAGCCGCTGGCCGAGGCCAAGCTGCGCCGCCTCATCGCGGCCGACCCCCGCCTGGCTGGCTTCGCGCCCGGCCGGCACCGGCGGATCAAGAGCGGCTTCTACACCTCCCACGCCTATGAATGGGTGCGCCGATGAGTTCCCCCGGCTTCAGCCTGGCCCGGCAATGGATGAAGATCAGCCCTTCCATGCTGCCCTTCGCCGATGCCGCTTCGGCTGAATTGCCGATGAGCCGGCTGCTGCGCCTGTCGCTGTTCCAGATCTCGGTCGGCATGGCAGCGGTTCTGCTGATCGGCACGCTGAACCGCGTTATGATCGTCGAACTCTCGGTGCCCGCCGGGCTTGTCGCCGTGATGGTGGCGCTGCCGCTGGTCTTCGCCCCCCTGCGGGCGTTGATCGGCTTTCGATCGGACAACCACAGATCCGTGCTCGGCTGGCGACGCGTGCCCTATCTCTGGTTTGGTACCATTTTCCAGTTCAGCGGCTTCGCGATGATGCCCTTCGCGCTGCTGGTGCTGTCGGGCGACACTTGGGCCCCGCCCATCGCGGGGCAGTTGTCGGCGGCCGTGTGCTTCCTGCTTGTGGGTGCGGGCATGCACATGACCCAGACCGTGGGCCTGGCCCTCGCGACCGACATCTCGCCGCGCGACAAGCAGCCCAAGGTCGTGGCGCTCATGTCGGTCATGCTCCTGGTCGGCATGCTTGGCAGCGCGCTGCTGTTCGGCCTGCTGCTCACGCCGTTCAGCCAGATCAAGCTGATCCAGGTGATCCAGGGTGTCGCCGGCGCCACGATGGTCCTGAACTTCGTTGCGGTGTGGAAGCAGGAGGTTCGCGACCCCGCGCGCTCCGCGGCCCTGCCGGCGGAGCCGAGCTTCCGTCAGGCCTGGCGCGAACTCCAGGCCACCGGTCCCTGGACGCGGCGCATCGTGGCCATCAGCCTCGGCACCTTCGGCTTCGCCATGCAAGACGTGCTTCTGGAGCCTTATGGCGGCGAAATCCTTGGCCTCGAGGTCGGCACCACAACGCTGCTCACCGCGCTGTTCGCCTTCGGTGGGATCAATGGCTTCATGATCGCCTCGGGCTGGATCGGGCGAGGCGCCTGCGCCAACCGCATCGCGGGCTATGGTATGGGCTGGGGGACGATCGCGTTTGCCTGCGTCATGCTGGCCGCGCCCTTCGATAGCCCGCTCATGTTTGCCATGGGCTCGCTTCTCATCGGCTTCGGCGGCGGGCTATTCGCGCATGGCACGTTGACCAGTTGCATGCAGGCCGCGCCGCCCGACAAGGTGGGTCTTTCGATCGGCCTGTGGGGCGCAGCACAGGCAACGAGCGCGGGCATCGCCATCGCCATGGGCGGGCTGGTGCGGGACATCGTGAGCCACCTTGCGACGACGGAGCAGCTCGGCCCGGCGCTGACCGGTGCGGCGGTCGGCTACTGCACCGTCTACCTCATCGAAATCGTCGTGCTGTTCGCGGGCATCATCGCGATCGGCCCGCTCGTGCGGGGCTCAAGGGCCCCGGATACCCTTGCTGAACCGCGCGGCCCCTCCATGCCGCAGACCGCCCACTAGGGCGAAAGGAGATTGTCCATGCAACCCGGCTCCTACTTTGCCTCCTTCGATTTGGTGACGGCCGCGCTCTACGGCTTCTGGGTGTTCTTCCTGGGCCTGGTGCTCTGGCTGAACCGCGAGAGCAAGCGGGAGGGCTACCCGCTGGTTACCCCCGGCAAGCCCAATGACCGCCCCGAGGGCTTCCCCGGCGTGCCGACCCCGAAATTCTTCAAGCTGGCCCATGGCGGCACGGTTCAGGCCCCGCGGAACGACGGCGACCCGCAGCCCCCGATCGCCGCCGTCTGGGCCGACCCGACGCCGGGCGCGCCGCTGGTCCCGACGGGCAACCCGATGCTCGACGGCGTGGGCCCCGCGGCCTATGCGCTCCGCGCCGACGTGCCCGACCTCACCTTCGACGACAGCACGCCCAAGATCGTGCCGCTGCGTGTCGCAACCGACGTCGCGATCGATGCCGAAGACCCCGACCCGCGCGGCATGACGGTGGTGGACGCCGACTGGCAGCCGGCCGGTGTGTGCGTGGACATATGGTACGACAAGTCCGAGGCCATCTTCCGTTTCATCGAGGTGGCGGTGCAGACCGCGACGGGTCCGCGCCACGTGATGATCCCGGTGCCGATGATGACGATCAACTCGGCCCGCAACGTCATCCGCGTGCGTTCCCTGCTCGCGGAGCACTTCAAGACGGCGCCGACCCTGAAGAATCCCGACAGCATCACGCTGCTCGAGGAGGACAAGGCGGCGGCCTACTGCGCCGGTGGACAGCTCTACGCCAAGCGCGAGCGCAGCGAGCCCCTCATCTGACAGGGGTTGCCACCCGGGCGCGGCAGGGTGCCCCGCCCGGGACCATCGAGGGGACGGAGTTTGCGCTGCATCAAAGTGGCGCACGCCGCGAACCCTCCAACATTGTCCAAGCCACCAGGCCGGAAGGAAGGCTTCGATGAACCATCAGACCATTCCCGGGATGCCGGAGCACGAGATTGAACCCGTGCCCGGCCTGCCGGAACGCCTTCCCCGCGGCGAGGGGATCATCTGGCAGGGCAGCCCCGCCTGGTGGCCCTTCGCGCGCCGCGCGATGCACCTCAAGGGCCTCGCCTTCTACTTCCTCGTGCTGGTCGCCTGGCACCTGACGGAAGCGATGATGGCCGGCGGCACGCTGATCGAGGCGCTGTCCGGCCCCTCGCTCTCGGTGGTGCTGGCGAGCCTGTGCCTCGTCATCCTCGGCGTGATCGGGCGGGCCTCGGCGCGCGCCACGCTCTACACCATCACGAACCGCCGTATCGTGCTGCGGGTGGGCGTGGCCCTGCCGATGACGATCAACATCCCCTTCACGGCCGTGCAGTCGGCCTCGGTGAAGCGGCACGCCGACGGCACGGAGGACATCGTACTGGCGCTGCTTCCCGAGCATCGGGTGTCCGTGGTCGCGTTGTGGCCGCACTTGCGCCCCTGGCGAATGGGGCGTCCCGAGCCCATGCTGCGCAGCCTGCCGGTGACGTCGGGCGCCTCGCAGGTGTTGGCGCGGGCCCTGGCGGCCTCGGCCCAGATGCCGGTGCCGGCCACCGCCGCCGATCCCGAGCGCCGGTCCGTCCGCCTGCCCGGCGAGGCGGTGGCGTGACATGGAGCGGCTGATGGACCGCCGCCAGCTGCTGCCGGTCCTGACCGGTGCGGCCATCATTGCGGCCACGCTGATCCTGGTGGGGCCGCAGCAAAACCCGGCGCTGATTACGCGCCCGAACGAAACCCCGCTGCGCGACCGGCTTGTCCGTTTCGATGATGGTCCGGATGGCTCGGTTGTCATCCGGGATGCGGGAAATCTTGCGGTTCTTGCGCGATTTCCGATGGCGGAGGGCGGGTTTGTCCGTGGTACCCTCAGGGCGTTGGCGCGCGAGCGTCGTCAGGAAGAACAAGGGCAGGAAATGCCGTTTCGCGTGTCGGCCTGGCGGGACGGCCAGTTGACCCTCGATGACGTCGCCACCGGGCGGCGTGTGGACCTGACGGCCTTCGGTGCGACCAATGCCGGGATCTTCGCCCGGCTGCTCACAGCCCAAGGAGAAGCACAATGAGGAAGGCGTTGGGGGCGTTCTGGGACAGCCTCGCCGGGCCACGCGTCGTCACGGTCCCTTGCACGGTGGAGATCGAACAGAGTTTCGACAGCCTGCACGCGCATGCGGTGCCCGAGGGCATCACGCTGCGCCCCGGGGACCGGGTGTTGGTGAACAACCCGCCCGAGCTTCCGGAATTCGGCACGGCCACCACCTATGAGACCACCGCGACGGTCTATCGCGCGGGGCCCATCACCCAGCTCTGGACCGAGATCGTGGCCTTCGCCGAACTGGCGGAGCTTTACCATTGCGGCTTCGAGCCGAAGGAGTATCGCGCATGAACGCCGTGACGCAGGCCACCCCGCGCGTGTTGAACGAAGCCACGCGCATGGCCACCACCGAGACGGTGCTCTCGCCGCGCTTCTACACGACCGACTTCGCCGCGATGGACGCGCTGGACATCAGCCCCATCCGCGCCGAGTGGGACAAGCTGATGGACGAGTTCCGCGCGGACCCTAACAAGGGTCACTTCGTGCGCGACGAGCAGTTCGACAAGTTCCGCCTGGAAGACCTGCCCGAGCCCCTGCAGAAGGAAGTGGTGGAATTCCTGGTCAGCTCGGTCACCGCCGAATTCTCCGGCTGCGTGCTCTATGCCGAGATCAAGAAGCGCATCAAGAACCCCGACATCCGCGAGCTGTTCGCCGTGATGACGCGCGACGAGGCGCGGCATGCCGGCTTCATCAACGACAGCCTGAAGGACATCGGCGTCGGGGTGGATCTGGGCTTCCTGACCAAGGCGAAGAAGTACCACTACTTCCGCCCGAAGTTCATCTTCTACGCGACCTACCTGTCCGAGAAGATCGGCTATGCGCGCTACATCACGATCTTCCGGCAGTTCGAGAAGCACCCGGAGCGCCGCTTCCACCCGATCTTCAACTGGTTCGAGAAGTGGTGCAACGACGAGTTCCGCCATGGCGAGGCCTTCGCCCTGCTGATGCGCGCGAACCCGAACCTGCTGACGGGCGTCAACGCCTATTGGGCGAAGTTCTTCCAGCTGGCCGTCTTCGCCACCATGTATGTGCGCGATCACGCCCGCCCCGCCTTCCACGATGCGCTGGGCATGACGCCGACCGACTACGACATGCAGGTGTTCGAGAAGACCACCGAGATCTGCAAGCAGGTATTCCCCATCACGCTGGCCTGGGACACGCCCACCTTCCGCAAGGGGCTGGACCGCCTGTACCGCATCTCGGTCCAGTTGGGGCAGTTGCGTGCGCAGAAGGGGGCCTGGGCGGCGACGAAGCGCATGGCGCTGAGTGCCGCCGCCGGCGCCATCTTCCTGCGCCTGCTGGTGCAGCCGGGTCGCCGCGCGCCGCTGCCGGCCGACATCCGCCTGGCGCCGGCATACTGAGGAGCCTGCGCGGTGGAATACGTCTGGCCCTGCCTGTTCGCGGTGTTCGTGTGGTGGTTCGGCACGGCGCTGGTGTTCATGCTGGACCAGCTGCCGCGCAACACGCACCGGCGCACCATGGTGGGGGCGACGCTGGTGCTGGGGGCGGCGCTGCTGTGCGTCGTCACCCTGGCCGAACGCACCACGGCGGCCAGCGCCTATGCGGGCTTCGCCTGCGGCGTGCTGGTCTGGGCCTGGCAGGAGATCGCCTTCCTCACCGGCGTCGTCACCGGCCCCAACCGCGCCCCTCTGCCCGAGGGCGCGATGGGCTGGCGGCGCTTCCGCGCCGCTGTGGCCGCCATCATCCACAATGAACTGGCGATGCTGGCGCTCGGCCTCGTGCTGCTGGCCCTGCTGTGGGAAGCGCCGAACCAGATGGCGCTCTGGACCTATGTTTCGCTCTGGGTGATGCGCCAGTCGGCCAAGTTCAACATCTTCCTCGGCGCCCGCAACCTGGGCGAGGCCATGCTGCCGCCGCACCTCGCACACCTGGCCAGTTACTTCCGCCGCCGCCACATGAACTGGCTGTTCCCCTTCTCGGTCACGGGCGGCACGATCGTGGCGGTCGTGCTGGCGCTCTGGGCGGTGGACGCCACCGATCCCCATGCCGTCACGGCCTACACCCTGCTTGCCGCGCTGATGGCGCTGGCGGTGATCGAGCACTGGTTCCTGATGTTGCCGCTTCCCCTCGACGGTCTCTGGACCTGGGGGCGGCCGTCTTCCGCCTCACCCGAACCGGCTCCCGTGCGCCCGCAGCGCAGCGAGACCGTCACTCTCCCGCTGCGGCCATGAACAACAAGGAAAGGTTGTCGCCATGAACTACGAGGCCCTCTTCCGGAAGCAACTCGATGGCCTGCGTCGTGAAGGCCGCTACCGCGTGTTCGCCGACCTCGAGCGTCAGGCCGGCGCATTTCCGCGCGCGACGCACCACCGGCCGGGTGGCACCGAGGAAGTCATCGTCTGGTGCTCCAACGACTACCTGGGCATGGGCCAAAACCCCAAGGTGCTGGAAGCGATGCACACCGCGCTGGACCGGGCGGGGGCAGGGGCGGGCGGCACCCGCAATATCGGCGGCACCAATCACTACCACGTGCTCCTCGAGAAGGAGCTGGCCGACCTGCATGGCAAGGAAGCGGCGCTGCTGTTCAACTCGGGCTACATGTCCAACTGGGCCACGCTCTCCACGCTGGCGGCGAAGCTGCCCGGCTGCGTGGTGCTGTCGGACGCGCTGAACCACGCCTCCATGATCGAGGGCATCCGCCACTCCCGCGCGCAATGCATCGTCTGGAAGCACAATGATCTAGACGACCTGCGCGCCAAGCTCGAGGCGCTGCCGGCCGAGACGCCGAAGCTGATTGCCTTCGAAAGCGTCTACTCGATGGATGGCGACGTGGCGCCCATCGCCGAAATCTGCGACCTGGCCGATGAGTTCGGCGCCATGACCTACCTCGACGAGGTGCATGCGGTCGGCCTCTACGGCCCGCGCGGCGGCGGTATCAGCGAGCGCGACGGCGTGGCGCATCGCCTCACCGTCATCGAGGGCACGCTGGCCAAGGCCTATGGCGTGATCGGCGGCTACATCGCGGGCTCCGTCGCCATGGTCGATTTCGTGCGCAGCTTCGCCTCCGGCTTCATCTTCTCGACGGCGCTGCCGCCGGCGGTCGCGGCCGGCGCCACCGCCAGCATCCAGCACCTCAAGGAGAGCAGCGTCGAGCGCGAACTCATGCACGCCCGCGTGGCGCAGGTTCGTGCGCGACTGGACGAGCTGGGAATCCCGCACCTGCATAACCCCAGCCACATCGTGCCCGTGATGGTAGGCAACGCCGCCCGCTGCAAGGAGATCAGCGACCTGCTGATGGAACGCCACGGCATCTACGTGCAGCCCATCAACTACCCGACGGTGCCCCGCGGCACGGAGCGCCTGCGCTTCACGCCGTCACCCGCGCACACCGAAGAGGACATCGAGCACCTGATGATGGCGCTGGATGAAGTGTGGCTGGAATTCCAGATCCAGCGGGCCGCCTGAGCATGGATGGACTGGTACCGCGCGTGAAGGCTGCGAAGCGCCGCGTGGTGCGCCCGCAGCTGCGGCCGGTGTTTCCCTTCACCGCGATGGTGGCGCAGGAGGAGATGACCCTCTCCCTCGTGCTCTGCGCGGTGGACCCTGCCATCGGCGGTGTGCTGGCGCTGGGGGATCGCGGGACGGGCAAGTCCACCGCCATTCGCGCGCTGGCCGCCCTGCTGCCGCCGATGAAGGCCATCAAGGGCTGCCGCTTCAACTGCGCCCCGGGCAAGCCCGCGCAGATGTGCGAGGCCTGCCATCAACCCCGTGCCGCGCGTGTCACCGTGCCCGTACCCGTGGTGGACCTGCCGCTCGGCGCCACGGAGGACCGGGTGGTGGGCGCGCTCGACCTCGAACGCGCATTGACGCAGGGTGAGAAGGCCTTTGAGCCCGGCCTGCTGGCCCGCGCCCATCGCGGATTCCTCTACATCGACGAGGTGAACCTGCTGGAGGATCACCTGGTGGACCTGCTGCTGGACGTGGCCGCCTCAGGCGAGAACGTGGTGGAGCGCGACGGCCTCAGTGTCCGCCATCCCGCGCGCTTCGTGCTGGTGGGCAGCGGCAACCCCGAGGAGGGCGAGCTTCGGCCGCAACTGCTCGACCGCTTCGGCCTTTCCATCGAGGTGACGACGCCCACCGACCTGCCGACCCGCATGGAGGTCATCAAGCGGCGCGACGCCTTCGAGCGCGACCCCAAGGGCTTCTGCACCCGCTTCGCCCCGGAGGAGGCCGCGCTGCGCGGCCGCATCCTGGCCGCCCGCGCCCTGCTGCCCAGAGTGTCGGTGCCGGACGCCATGCTGGAGCAGGCGGCGCGCCTGTGCATGACCGCCGGCACGGATGGCCTGCGCGGCGAACTCACCCTGATCCGTGTCGCGCGCGCCCTGGCCGCGCATGAGGGCGAGGGTGAGGTCACGCTCGATCATCTGCGCCGCCTGGCGCCGCTTGCGCTGCGCCACCGCCTGCGCCGCAACCCGCTCGATGATTCGGTCGCCACCACCCGCGTGGCCCGCGCCGTCGAGGAGGTATTCGGCCCGTGACCCCGCCCGTCCCGGGCGCCAGCTTGGGCCCCATCTTGAGCGAGGATGCCGCCATGGCGGCCTGCCTGCTCGCGGTGGATCCCGCTGGCCTGGGGGGCGCGGTGCTGCGGGCGCGGCCGGGGGTGGAGCGCGACCGCTGGGTGGCGCTGCTGCAATCCCTGCTGCCCGCGCAGACACGCCTGCGCCGCCTGCCGCCCGGCGTGGGCGATGACGCGCTGCTGGGCGGGCTCGACCTCACCGCCACGCTCTCAGCCGGGCGCCCGGTGCAGCGCGCGGGGCTGCTGGAAGCCACGGCCGACGGCCTGCTGATCATGCCCATGGCCGAGCGCCTGACCCGCCCCATCGCCGCGCGCCTGACCGCGGGGCAGGAGCGGCACGGCTATGCCATGCTGGCCCTGGACGAGGGGCTGGAGGAGGACGAGGCCACCCCGCCCGCCCTGCTGGACCGCCTGGCCTTCTTCCCCGACCTGACCAACCCGCCCGCTCCCGCGCCGCATGACGCCGCCGCCATCGCCCGCGCCCGCGCGCGCCTCGCCGCGGTGGACAGCCCTGACGCGACCATCGAGGCCATCCTCGCCACCGCGATGGCGGCCGGGATCGCTTCGCTGCGGGCGCCGGCGCTGGCCTTGCGTGCCGCCCGCGCCGCCGCGTCCCTGGCCGGGCGCCCCGCCCCCAATGCCGAGGACGCCACCCTCGCGGTCCGCCTCGTGCTGGGCCCGCGCGCCACCATCCTGCCCGAGGCGCCGCCCGAGCAGGAGGCGCCGCCCCCCCCGCCCGAACCCGAAGCCGAACGCCCCGACGACGCCACCGACCCCGCCCAGAAGGGCCAGATGGAGGATGTGCTGAAGGAGGCCGAGGCCGTCTCGCTGCCCGCCCAGCTTCTCGCGACGCTCGCCGCCGCCACGCTGCGGGCCCGTGCGCCCTCCTCCGGCCGCACCGGCGCCGAGCGGATCTCCTTCAAGCGGGGCCGCCCCGTCGGCAGCCGGGCAGGGGAGCCGCGCAACGGCGCCCGCATCGCGCTGCTGGACACGCTGCGCGCCGCCGCCCCCTGGCAGCGCCTGCGCCCCGCGCCGCCGCGCGCCCGGGTGGCCGTGCGGCGCGAGGATTTCCGCATCCGCCGCTTCCGCGAGCACAGCGAGAGCACCGCGATCTTCGTGGTGGACGCCTCGGGCTCGGCCGCGCTGCACCGCCTGGCCGAGGCCAAGGGGGCCGTCGAACTCCTGCTGGCCGAATGCTATGCGCGGCGCGACCGGGTGGGCGTCATCGCCTTCCGCGGTGCCGCGGCCGAGGTGCTGCTGCCGCCCACCCACTCGCTGGTGCGCGCCAAGCGTGCGCTGGCCGGGCTGCCGGGGGGAGGGGCCTCGCCGCTTGCCTCGGGGCTGGACGCCGCGCTGGCCATGGCGCGGCTGGAGAAGCGCGCCGGCCGGACGCCGCTGGTGATCGTGCTCACCGATGGCCGCGCGAACATGGCGCGCGATGGCCGCACCGGCCGCGGCCCGGCCGAGGAGGATGCGCTGGCGGTGGCCAAGCTGCTCCGGGCCGAGGGCCATTCCGTGCTGATCGTGGACACCGCGCCCCGCCCGCAACCCTTCGCAGGCGCCTTGGCGCTGGAGGCCGGCGGGCGCGCGCTGGTCCTGCCGCAGGCGCGGGCCGAAGCCCTGGCACTGGCCGTGCGCGGCGCGGTGGCGCGATGAGCACGGCGCTCTTCCTGGCCGACCGCGCCACGGCCCCCGCCTCGGCCGACTGGCTCTCCACCGCCGACTGGCCGCACCGCGAGGCCAGCCGCTTCGTCATGGCAGCCGGGCAGCGCTGGCATGTGCAGGTGATGGGAACCGGGCCGGTCGTCCTGCTCCTGCATGGGACCGGCGCCTCCACCCATTCCTGGCGCGACCTCGCCCCGCTGCTCGTGCAGCACTTCACCGTCGTGATGCCCGACCTGCCGGGGCAGGGCTTTTCCGCCGCGCCGGGGCCCGGGGGATTGTCACTGGAGGGCATGGCGCGGGGCATCGCAGCACTGCTGCGCGTGCTGGACCTGTCGCCGCGCTTGATCATCGGGCATTCGGCAGGGGCCGCGCTGGGGGCGCGGCTGTGCCTCGATGGTGCGGTGGCTCCGGAGCGCCTCATTTCCATCAATGGCGCGCTGCTGCCGCTGGGCGGCTTTGCGGGCATGGTGTTCGGCCCGATGGCGCGGCTGATGGTGACGCTGCCCGGCATGGCACGCCTCGCCGCGCGCCAGGCGCGCGAGCGTTCCACGGTGGAGCGCCTGTTGCGCGACACCGGTTCGAACCTGCCGCCCGAGGGCGTCGACTACTACGCAAGGCTGTTCCGCCGGCCCGAGCATGTGGCCGCGACGCTGGGCATGATGGCCGCCTGGGACCTGCCCGCCCTGGCGCGGGACCTGCCGCGGCTGCGCACGCCGCTTCACCTCATCGTGGGCAAGCAGGACCGCACCATTCGCCCGACCGAAGCGCGACGCCTGCAGGCGCTGTTGCCTTCCGCCACCCTCGAGGCGCTGCCGGGCCTCGGCCATCTCGCGCATGAGGAGGCCCCGGGCCTCGTCGCGCGCCGCATCCTGGAGCACGCCTGATGGACAGCGAACCCCGCATCGACGCGGAAGACCTCGAGGCCTGCCGCGACATGCTGCGCGAGGGCTCCAAGAGCTTTCACGCCGCAGCGCTGCTGCTGCCGCGCCGCATGCGCGACAGCGCGACCGCCCTCTACGCCTTCTGTCGACTGGGCGATGACGCGGTGGACAACGCGACCGATCCGCGCGCCGGCTTGGCGCTGATGCGCGGCCGCCTCGAGGCCGCCTATGCCGGCTTCCCCGAGAACCACCCCGCCGACCGCGCCCTCGCCGCCGTGGTGCGGCTGCACGACATTCCCCGCACCCTGCCCGATGCCCTGCTGGAAGGCTTCGCCTGGGATGCCGAGGGCCGCCGCTACCCCGACATTGGGGCGCTGCACGGCTATGCGGCGCGGGTGGCCGGCACGGTGGGCGCGATGATGACGCTGATCATGGGCGTGCGCAGCCATGCCGCCCTGGCCCGCGCGACCGACCTCGGTGCCGCGATGCAACTGACGAACATCGCGCGCGACGTGGGCGAGGATGCGCGGGCAGGCCGTCTCTATCTGCCCTGCGAGTGGCTGCGCGAGGCAGGGATCACGCCGCGCGAATTCCTCGCCAACCCGGCCTTCTCGCCCGCGGTCGGCATCGTGGTGGCGCGGCTGCTGGCCGAGGCCCAGCGCCTCTACGCGCGGGCCGAGGCGGGGATCGCCATGCTGCCGCGCGACTGCCGGCCGGCGATCCGCGCCGCCCACCGCATCTACGCAGAGATCGGCGCGGAAGTGGCCCGCAACGGCTTCGACAGCGTCTCGCGCCGTGCCGTCGTCTCCTCCTCCCGCAAGATCGCGCTGGTGGCGCGCGCCCGCCTGCCCAGCCTGGCGCGCACAGAGGGGGGTGCCGAGCCGCCGCTGCCTGCCAACGCCTTCCTGGTGAGTGCGGTCACTCCCGCGCCCATCCCGGTGGCGGCGCGCAGCCTGGACGAGCGCATCGGCTGGGCCATCGAACTCTTCGCCGATCTCGAGACGCGCGGCCGTCTGTCGCAGTAACGCGCATCGCGCTTGCGTTGCATCAAGGTTGCGCGCGCAAGCCCCCTTCTAGCCTCCGTGCATGTTCAACGGAGGCGTGCGATGCGCATCGTTCTGGTTCATCCCAACTACCATTCGGGCGGTGCGGAAATCGCGGGGAACTGGCCGCCGGCCTGGGTTGCCTACCTGGCGGGCTATCTGAAGGCGGACGGCTACACCGACCTCACCTTCATCGACGCCATGACGAACAACCTGACCGATGAGCAGGTGCGCGACGCGCTGGCGCAGCTCAAGCCCGACATCATCGGCGCCACCTCCATCACGCCCTCGATCTACAAGGCCGAGCGGCTGCTGCAAATCGCGAAGGAGGTCTGCCCGGACGCCGTGACGGTGCTGGGCGGCATCCACGGCACCTTCATGTACCAGCAGGTGCTCGCCGAGGCGCCCTGGATCGACGCCATCGTGCGCGGCGAGGGGGAGCAGGTGTTCCTCGACCTCGTGCGCTGCGTGGACGAAGGGCGCTGGGCTGCGGAACGCGGCAAGGTGAAGGGCATCGCCTACCTCGAGGGTGGCCAGGTGATCGCCACGCCTGCCGCACCGCCCATCAAGGACCTCGACCGCATCCAGCCCGACTGGGGCGTGCTGGAATGGAGCAAGTACATCTACATCCCGATGGGCAGGCGCGTCGCCATCCCGAACATGGCGCGCGGCTGCCCCTTCACCTGCAGCTTCTGCTCGCAGTGGAAGTTCTGGCGCGACTACCGCGTGCGGGATCCGCGGAAGGTGGTGGACGAGATCGAGACGCTGGTGCGCGACCACGACGTGGGCTTCTTCATCCTGGCCGATGAAGAACCCACCATCCACAAGAAGAAGTTCGTCCAGTTCTGCGAACTGATGATCGAGCGCAACCTGCCCGTGCTCTGGGGCATCAACACCCGCGTCACCGACATCCTGCGCGACGAGGCGCTGCTGCCGATGTACCGCCGCGCGGGGCTGATCCATGTCAGCCTCGGCACCGAGGCGGCGGCGCAGTTGAAGCTGGACCGCTTCAACAAGGAAACCACCATCGCGCAGAACAAGAAGGCCATCCAGCTGCTGCGCCAGAACGGCATCGTCACCGAGGCGCAGTTCATCGTGGGCCTGGAGAACGAGACGCCGGAGACGCTGGAGGAAACCTACCGCATGGCGCTCGACTGGGCGCCGGACATGGCCAACTGGGCCATGTACACGCCCTGGCCGTTCAGCGACCTCTTCCGCGAACTGGGCGACAAGGTGGAGGTGTTCGACTTCGAGAAGTACAACTTCGTCACCCCCATCATGAAGCCCGACGCAATGGACCGCGCCACCTTGCTTGACCGGGTGATGAACAACTACCGCCGCTTCTACATGCGCAAGAGCTTCCTCAGCTACCCGTGGGTGCGCGACAAGGTGCGGCGCAACTACCTGCTGGGCTGCCTGAAGGCCTTCCTTAAGTCCGGCTTCGAGCGGAAATTCTACGACCTCGGCCGCGTGGGCTACTGGGGCCCGCAGTCGAAGAAGAAGGTGGACTTCCACTTCGATGCCAGCCGCCGGATGACCGAGGAGGCGCGTGACTGGAAGCAGGCGCCAAGCCGCAAGCGCGCGGCACCCGCCGACATGAAGGCCTGCGGCGGCGGCGCCGAGCAGATGACGCCCGAGCAGATGGAGGCGGAGCAGCTGGAAGGCACGGCCCCGCCGCGCATGAAGCCATGACCGCGCAGCCCGGGCAGGTCGGCCCCAACGCCATCACGCGCGTCGCGGAGGCGCTGCGCAGCCACCGCGGCGAGCGCCTTTGCCGTGAAGTGTTCTCTCGCGCGGGCCTCGCCCACCACCTGGACACGCCGCCGGTCAGGATGGTGAATGAGGCCGATGTGGCCGCGCTGCAGGCCGCGCTGCGCGCAACACTGGGCGACGCCCATGCCGCGCGCATTGCCCGCGAGGCCGGCAAGCTGACCGGCGACTACCGCGTGGCGCACCGCATCCCGCGCCCCGTCCAGTGGCTGCTCCGCGCCCTGCCGGCGCGGGCCGGCGCGCGGTTGCTGCTCGGCAGCATCGCGCGCCACGCGTGGACTTTCGCGGGTTCCGGCCGCATGCGGATCACCGCGGGCAATCCCGCGCGGCTGGAGATCGAAGGCTGCCCGCTGTGCCGCGGCGTGCACAGCGGGCACCCGGTCTGCGACCTCTATGCGGTCACCCTCGAGCGGCTGTTCCACCGGCTGGTGGACCCGAGCACCGTGGTGCGCGAAACTCGCTGCGAGGCCATGGGCGACCCGGCCTGCACCTTCGCCATCGCCTGGACGCCGCGGTGTGCCGCCGCAAGCTACCCCGCGCCGCGCCCAGATCGCCGCGTGGGTGCGGGGTAGGCGGCGCCCGGCTCAGTCCGTCGCCAGCGCCGCGCGCGCGCCGGAGAGCCAGGCGCCGGCGACGGTCCCGGCGAAGCGGCTGTGGGCGGCTTCCCCGGCCAGTCTCAGGCGGCCGCCGCCGAGCGGCGTGGCAAGGATGGCGCGGGAAGGATGGTGCCCTGGCCGCGCATGGCTGTAGCTGCCCAAGAAGCGCGGATTGTCGCCCCAATCGGTGACGAGGCCCTCGCCGAGGGCGTCATGGCTGCCGAACATGGCGGCGAAGTCGGCGCGGGCCTCGGCCTCGGTCGCCGCCCGGCCCTCCCGCAGCAGCTCCCAGGCCCGGGCCCCGCCCACGAAGCCGAAGACCAGCGGCGCACCGAAGGGGCGGAACACCCAGCTCATCGGATGGGCGGCCGCGGCGCTGACGGCGCGGCGTGCCGAGTGGAAGGGTGGGAGGCCCACGTCCCGCACCAGGCGGAAGGCGAATTTCGTCAGCAGGCCAAGCGGCAGGCCGGCGATGGCGTCCTGCACCGGGGCGGACAGGGCAGGGGTGAAGCGCAGCCCCCCCGCGGCCAGCACGCCGGTCGAGACGGTGACGATGGCGCGCCCGGCGCGCAGCAGGCCGAAAGGGCCTTCCGCCACCACGCCGGGCCCGTCCCAGCGCAGATGGTGAACGGGGTGGTTCAGCCGGATGGGCAGCCCGGCCGCCAGCCGCGCGACCAGACCGCCCACCCCCTCGCGCGGCAGCAGGTTGGGGCCGTCGAGGTCGGTGCGGAGGTAGTCCTCCAGCGAGATGCGCGACAGTTCGGCGGCATTGATCTGGCTGCCCAGCCAATGCGCGATGGTCGCATCCCAGCGGCCGCCTTGCGGGGCTGCTTCGCTGACGGGGCGGTCGGGCGCGATGGGCGCGGCTGCCACGGCGTCCTCGAATGCCGTGTGCGCGCGCCAGTAGTCTCGGAACTCCGCTTGGGTCGCGAATCGGTCGCCCAGGTGCAGGTGGCGTTCGCGGGCCGTGTCGTGGTCGATGTGCTCTCCCAGATGCTGCGTGAGTGGATTTTCGCGCGCCTGGTGCAGCCAGGTCGCTCCGTGGTCGAAGGGCAGGCCCATCGTGGTGCAGGTTCGGGCGCGGCCGCCGAGGCGGCCCGAGGCCTCCAGCACCACGCAGCTTCGCCCCGCCGCCCGCAGCGCGCGCGCCGCCGCGATGCCGGCGCAGCCCGCGCCGATGATGAGCACCTCTGGATCGGTTTCGGACATGCCCGCATCATGCCCGGGATCACGGAGAACGCCCATGCTGCAACCCCCCCCCGCCGAGCCCGGCATGCGCGAGGACGAGGTGGACACGCCCGCGCTGCTGCTCGACCTCGATGCCTTCGAGCACAATCTCGACGCCATGGCGGCGTTGCTGGCGCCGACGAACGTGAAGCTGCGCGCGCATGCCAAGACGCACAAATCCCCGGTGATCGCGCGGATGCAGATGGCGCGCGGGGCCATCGGCCAATGCGTGCAGAAGGTGGCCGAGGCCGAGGCGCTGGTCTGGGGCGGCGTGCCCGACGTGATGGTGACGAACCAAGTGGTCGGCGCGCGTAAGCTCGCGCGGCTGGCGGCGCTGGCGCGCGTGGCGCGCGTCTCGATCTGCGTGGACGACCCGGTGCAGGTGGACGCCATCGCGCAGGCCGCCGCAGCGGCGGGCGTGCGCATCCCCGTGCTGGTGGAGATTGACGTGGGGGCGGCGCGCTGCGGCGTGCAGCCAGGGCCCCCGGCGGTGGCGCTGGCAAGCCGCATCGCGGCCTCGGCCCATCTCAGCTTCGGCGGCATCCAGGCCTATCACGGCAGTGCCCAGCACATCCGCACGCCCGAGGGCCGCGCGACCGCCATCCGCGGAGCGGCGGAGCAGGCGCGCCGCACGGTGGAACAGCTACGCCAGCAGGGGCTGGAATGCCCGGTGGTCGGCGGCGCGGGCACCGGCACCTTCGCGCATGAGCTGGCGAGCGGCGTCTACACCGAGTTGCAGGCCGGCTCCTACGCGCTGATGGACGCCGACTACGCCCGCAACGAGCAGGCACCGCCCTTCCGCCATGCGCTCTTCGTGCTGGCGACGGTGATGAGCGCGGCCACCCCGCACATTGCGGTGCTGGACGCCGGCCACAAGGCGGTGCCGACCGACAGCGGCTACCCGCTGGTCTGGGGCCGTGAGGGCGTACGTTATGTCAGCGCGTCCGACGAGCATGGGAAGCTGACGGTGGAAGACCCGGCCCTGCGCCCCCGCCTGGGGGAGAAGCTGCGCCTCGTCCCCGGCCATTGCGACCCGACCGTGGACCGCTATGACTGGTATGTGGGCGTGCGCAAGGGCCGGGTGGAATGCCTGTGGCCCGTGGCCGCTCGGGGGGGGATGGCCTGACCGCGCCCGATCGCTCCGGCGGAGCCGGGACGTGAATCGGCCGCGCGGCCCAGCACCCGATCGCCGCTGATCAGCGCCGCCGGAAGCGCTCCACCGCCGCCACCAGCGCCGTGCGGATGCCCGGCTCCAGCGCCGAATGGCCGGCATCGGGGACCATGGTCAGGCGTGCCCGCGGCCAGGCGTTCGCGAGGTCGAAGGCCGTCTCGGCCGGGCAGACCATGTCGTAGCGGCCCTGGATGATCTCGGCCGGCACATGCGCGATGTGCCGCATGCCGCCCAGCAGCCCGCCTTCGGGCAGGAACAGCCGGTGCTTGAAGTAATGCGCCTCGATGCGGGCAAGGCCCAGCGCCGTGCGG
>JBHYDO010000039.1:0-21636 GCA_051860645.1 Roseococcus sp. | reverse complement strand
GGCGAGGCCGCGACGCGACCCGCGCGGATCAGCCCCAGCCACACGCCGCCGGCCTCGATCAGCCGGTTCATCCCGCAGGGCCAGACGGCGAGGCTCATCGCCTCCGCGATCTTCCCCTCGTCCATGCCGGCAGCGTAGGCGGCCTCGATCTCCACAGCCAGCGCCCAGGGCTGGGAGAGCGCGGCCTGCACCGCCACCAAAGCCAGCCGCGCCAGCCCCTCGGGCACCGGCAGGCCCGCCAGGGCGGCTTTGCCGGCGCGGGCATAGGCCTGGGCGGCGGGCAGTCGCGGGAAATGCGGCTGCCAATGCGCCTCCAGGAACCCATAGGCCCGCGCGCCGCGCGCGAGCGCGACGAGGCGCCAGCAGGCCTCGGCCTCGGCCGCGCCGCCGCCCGTCTCGTGGAACAGCCGCACATGATGGGTGCCCACATGCTCCTCGCAGGCGACGAGGATGGCGAGCCACACGAACTCCCGCTCCCAGGGCGTGAGGTGCCGGTCGGTGAGGGTGAGCGCCCGGTAGAAGCCGGCGGCGGCATCCTGCAGGTCGGGCAGGGCGGCGGCCAGCACGCCCTGGTTGGGCAGCAGGTAGCCGCGGGCGGCGCGCACCGCCTCCAGCCGCGCGGTGACGGCGGCGGCATCGGGCAAGGATGGGGGGGCGGGTGGGGGGCGGGGTGCCATCATCAGGGCCTTGTCGGGGGGCGCCCCATGCTCCGCTGGCGCAGGCGAATGTCAATCGCGGCCGCGCAACCACGAGTTGTTAACGCGCTGCGGATGCGTCCCGGAATGGCAAGCCACTTGGAAATCTGGCACACTTGGCCTTGCTGTCAGCGGCTTCCGCGGCAGCCAAGGAGCGCCGTCGGCTTGCCTTCCCCATCCCAGCGCCGCGCGGGCGCCGCCCAGGACCAGGCCGCCGGATGCTGACCGGCTGCGGCTTCGCGGCCCCGGGCGGCGCGGAACTCCTGGTGGTTGCCGTGCTGCTGGGCCTCGCCTTCGTGACGGCCTGGATGGCGCGGCAGCATGGCTTTTTCGGCAAGCCGCATTTCCTGCTGTGCAATGGCGCGATGCTCTGGTGGCTCGCCATGGTGCTGGCCGAGCTGTCCACCCCCGTGCTCGGCTGCAAGCTGTTCTTCGCCGCCGCCGCCTGGCCGGCCATCGCGCTGCTGCCCACCGCCTGGGTGCTGTTCCTGCTGCACTACTGCTTCCACCGCCCCATTGGGCGGCCCCGTGCCGAGGCCGCGTTGCTGCTGGGCACCGTGCTGCTGGTCTCGCTCATGGCCTGGACGAACCCCTGGCACGGGCTGTTCTACGGCCCGGGCACTCGGCTGGCCGAGCAGGGGGGGCGGGTGTCCGGCGTGTTCGAGCACGGGCTGCTGTTCCATGTCGCCGCCGCCTGGCTCTACCTGCCGCTGCTCGCCGCGCTGGGCATCGTCACGGCCGGCGCTTTCCGGGCCGGCCCGGCCCATCGGGGCTACTTCCTGCTGCTGCTCGGCATCACCGCGGTCCCGTTGCTGGCCAACCTCGCCTATCTCACCCAGGGGGCCACGCTGTTCGGCTTCGACCCCACGCCCTTCGCCTTCTCGGCCGTGCTGCTGCTCCATGCCGGCCTCATCCTCACGAACCGCATGTTCGACCTGCGGGCGATCGCGCGCGACGAGCTCTACTACCAGTTGCCGTCGCCCGTGCTGGACGGGGCAGGGACCGTCATCGGCGCCAATCCCGCGGCGCGGCGGTGTTTCCCCGATGGCCGCATCGGCACGCCCATCGGCGCCTGGCCGCATCTGGCGGCGCTGGGCGCGGCCGACCCGCCGGGCGGCCTCGACGTCGAGGGCCGCTTCCTGGACGTGACCATCACCCCCATCCAAAAGCCGCTGGACCCCGGCGGGCCGCTGATCGCCCGGGTCGTGGTGCTGAGCGACACGACCGACCTGCGGCGCAGCGCGTGCCAGCTTGAGGCCGCGCTGGAGGTCAGCCAGCAGCGCCTGCACGAGATCGAGACCCAGCGGCGCCTGCTGCGCAGCCTGTTCGACCTGGCACCCTTCGGGATCGCTTTGGTCGAGACCGCCACGGGCCGCCTGCGCGAGGCCAACCCCGCCCTGCGGGCGATGGCCGGCGAGACGGCGACGCTGGCCGCGCTGCTCTCGCCCGCGGGCGAGGCCACGGGCGAGGCCGCCCTGGCCAAGGCCGCTCCGCTGCGGGAGCATGGTCGCCTCGGCCCGCTGCCGGCCGACATCCGGCACCCGGACGGCCACGCCGTGGCGGCCGAGATGCAGGCCATGGCCGCCGGCGACGGCCTGCACTGGGTCATCCTGACCGACCTTACCCAGACCCGCGCCCTGCAGGACGCGCTGACCGCCGAGCGTGACTTCCTCTCGCGCCTCATGGCCACCTCCGTCTCGGCCATCCTGGTGGTGGACGAGACGCGCCGCATCGTCTTCGCCAATGCGGAGGCCGAGCGCGTGCTGGGGGTGGACCGCGCGACCATCTTCGCCACGCGCCTCGACGATCCGGGCTGGAAATACACCGCGCCCGACGGGCGCCCCATCCCGCGCGAGGCGCTGCCCTTTCCGATGGTGATGCGCACCGGCCAGCCTGTGCACGACCTGCGGCTGGGTCTCGAGGGGCCGGCGATGCCGCGGCGCGTGTTCTCGGTCAATGCGGCCCCGCTGCAGGCCACGCCCGGGGCGCCGGGCCGGGTGGTGATGGCCATCACCGACATCACCGACCAGTGGGAGGGCCAGGCCGCGCTCGTGGCGGCGCGGCAGGAGGCGGAGGCCGCCTCCATCGCCAAGAGCCGCTTCCTGGCCAACATGAGCCACGAGATCCGCACGCCCATGAA
The DNA here is from genome assembly GCA_051860645.1 of Roseococcus sp. Classification (GTDB taxonomy): domain Bacteria; phylum Pseudomonadota; class Alphaproteobacteria; order Acetobacterales; family Acetobacteraceae; genus Roseococcus. The sequence continues at coordinate 18,801 of JBHYDO010000039.1, read as the reverse complement.
TGCCATCCTGGGCCTGCTCGCGCTGCTGCGGCGCACCCGGCTCGATGGCCGCCAGGCGGACTATGTGGCCAAGACCGAGGGGGCCGCGCGCGCCCTGCTCGGCCTGCTCAACGACATCCTGGACTTCTCGAAGGTGGAGGCCGGCAAGATCGCGCTCGATGTGCGGCCCATCTCGCTGGACGACATGCTGCGCGAACTGTCCATCATCCTCGCCGCCAATCTCGGCGCCAAGCCCATCGAGCTGCTGTTCGACCTCGACCCGGCCCTGCCGCCCCTGGTGCAGGCCGATGACCTGCGCCTCGCGCAGGTGCTGCTGAACCTGGCCGGCAACGCCATCAAGTTCACCGAGGCGGGCGAGGTGGTGGTGGAAATCCGCGTGCTGAAGAATGCGCCGGGCCGCGCGAGGCTGGAATTCGCGGTGCGCGACACCGGCATCGGCATCGCCCCCGACAACGTCGCGCGGATCTTCGAGGGCTTCCTGCAGGCCGAGGCCTCGACCACGCGCAAGTTCGGCGGCACCGGGCTCGGCCTTGGCATCTCGCAGCGGCTGGTGGCGCTGATGGGCGGCGCGCTGCGCGTGGACAGCACGCCGGGCCAGGGCAGCCGCTTCAACTTCGCCCTGGATCTGGTGCTGCCCGCGTCACCCGCGCCTGCGCCGCGCCCCACCCCGCGCCGGCTGCTGTTCCTCGACGCCCATCCCACCGCGCGCGCCGTGCTGCCGCGGCTGGCCCGCGGGCTGGGCTGGGAGGCCGATACCGCCGCCGACAGCGCCGCCGCTCGCGCCCTGCTGGCCACCAAGCGCTACGACGCGCTGCTGGTGGAAGGGCTGCGGCCGGAGGCGGGGCCCTCCGACTGGCCCCCGATCGGGGAGGACGCCATCGGCATGGGCACGGTGCACGCCGCCGAGGCCTTCGCGGCCGCGGGCGGGCGGCTCGGCCGCTTCCTCGTGAAACCCTTCACCCCCCCGATGCTGCGCGAGGCGGTGGAGGGCTTCACCGAGGCGGGCGAGGCGCTGGCCGCCCTCCCGGAGGCCGCCCCGCGCGTCGCCGCCATGGCCGAGGCGCTGCACCTGCTGCTGGAGGAGCTGGCGGCGCTGCGCCCCGGTGAGGAGGCGGCCTGGCTGGTCGGCCTCGCGGCCGATCGGGGCGAGATGATGCAGCGCATCCGGCGCGAGGCGGCGGGTGCCGCGCAGGAGGGCATGTTTCGGCTGACCGGGCTGTTCGAGCGGGCGGTCTGGCTGGTGCGGCGGCTGGCCCTGCTGTCGGCGCCCGAGGTTTGACAGCGCGGCGCCGCCGCGCCGATGCTCCGCGCAACAACGGGTGAGGGGGGCGGGCGATGGCGGATGGCATGTCGGCACGGGCCGGCGAGGCGGAATTCGGCGAATACCTGGACAACATCCGCCGCCTGGTGGCCGAGGTGCTCATCCCGGCCGAACCGCGCCTCGAAGGCCAGGAAACCCTGCCCGAGGACCTGACGGCGCGGCTGCGCGAGATGGGGCTGTTCGGCATCTCCATCCCCACGCGCCATGGCGGGCTTGGCCTCACCATGGAGCAGCAGGTGCGGGTGATGCTGGAGGTGACGCGGGCCAGCTGCGTCTATCGCTCGCGGTTTTCCACCACCATCGGGCTGGGGTCGCAGCCCATCCTCTACAATGGCAGTGACGCGCAGCGCGCGGAGTGGCTGCCGCGCATGGCGTCCGGCGAGGTGACGGCCGCCTTCTGCCTGACCGAGCCCGAGGCCGGCAGCGATGCCGGCGGCCTGCGGACCACGGCCCGGCGGGATGGCGCCGACTACGTGCTGGACGGGGTGAAGCGCTACATCACCAACGCGCCGCAGGCCGATGTCTTCATCGTGATGGCGCGCACCGATCCGGCATCGAAGGACGCATCCGGCATCTCGGCCTTCATCGTGCCGTCGAAGACGCCCGGCGTGCGCTGCGGCCCGGCCGACCGCAAGATGGGCCAGGATGGCTCGGCGACCTCGGAGGTGTTCTTCGAGGCCGCGCGCGTGCCGGCGGAAAACCTCATCGGCGGGCGCGAGGGCGGCGGCTTCAAGACCGCCATGCGCGGCATCAACCACGCCCGGCTGCATGTGGCCGTCACCTGCGCGGGCCAGGCGCAGCGGCTGATCGAGGAAAGCCTGTTCCACGCCACCCATCGGCGCCAGTTCGGCCAGGCGCTGGCGGAGTTCCAGATGGTGCAGGGACGCCTCGCCGACATGCGCAGCGAGGCGCTGGCCGCCCGCAGCATGATCCTGGAGACGGCGCGTGCCTTCGACGCGGCGGGCGAGGCGCAGGGCCCCATCATCGCCGACATCGCCTGCTGCAAGCTGTTCGCCTCCGAGATGGTGGGGCGCGTGGCCGACCATGCCGTGCAGATCCATGGCGGCGCGGGCTACATGCGCGGCACGGTGGTGGAGCAATTGTTCCGCGACGTGCGGCTGTTCCGCATCTTCGAGGGCGCGTCGGACATCCAGCGCCTGCTCATCGCGCGCGACATGATCAAGGGGGCGCGGGCATGACGCCGGACCGTATCGAAACGCGTGCCAGCAGGCTGCTCGGCGTGCGCTATCCCATCGTGCAGGGGGGGCTCGCGCGCGTCGCCAAGGCGGAGCTGTGCGCGGCCGTCAGCGCGGCAGGGGGGCTTGGGCAGATCTCCACCGTGGGGCTGGCCGATGCCGAGGCGCTGCGCGCCGAAATCCGTCGCTGCCGCGCGCTGACCGACCGGCCCTTCGGCGTGAACTTCCCCCTCGGCCGGATGGACTTCACGGCGATGATGGAGGTGGTGCTGGAAGAGCAGGTTGCTGTCATCGCGCTCACCGCCGGCAACCCGGCGCCCTGGATCAAGCGCATCAACGGCCAGGCGCGCGTGCTGGTGCTGATCGCCGGGCCGGAACTGGCGAAGAAGGCCGAGGCCGCCGGCGCCGACATGGTCGCCACCGTCGGCTACGAGGGCGGCGGGCATCTCGGCCGCGGCGACGAGACCACCATGGTGATGGTGCCGCGCGTGGTGCGGGCCGTGTCCATCCCGGTGCTGGCCTCGGGCGGCATCGCGGACGGGTCCGGACTGCTGGCCGCACTCGCCCTTGGTGCGGAGGGTGTCGAGATGGGCACGCGCTTCGTGGCCAGCGTCGAGGCGCACGCGCACGCGAACTACAAGCAGGCGCTGGTGGCGGCCGAACCCGGCGCCACCACCGTGATCAAGCGCAGCCTCGGCATGCCCGGCCGCGCGCTGCGTTCCGCCCACACCGACGCCATCCTCGCCGCCGAGGCTGCGGGCGCCGACGTGGTGCCCATGATCTCGGGCCCGCTCAACGCGCGCGGGGTGGACGAGGGCGATCTGGACCAGAGCTATGTCTGGGCCGGCCAATGCGTCGGACTGATCGGCGAGGTGGAACCGGCCGGCGCCATCGTCGCGCGCATGGTGCGCGAGGCCGCCGAAGGCCTCACGCGGCTGCGGGGGGCGTTCGGCGCCTGATCGTCCCCGCCGCAGGCGCGGGCGTAAATCAGTCGCGCCACCAACCTATCCGACGGGGTGAAGCGCCGGCCGGCCGTGGATCAGCACGGCGGCCAGGTTGTCCAACGCGCGGTGGCCCATGGCGTCGCGCACCTCGATTGTGGCGCTGCCAAGGTGCGGCAGCAGCACCACGTTCTCCAGGCCGAAATAGCCTTCGAACACCACCGGCTCGCCGTCATAGACGTCGAGGCCCGCCGCCCGCGTGTGGCCGGAAGCGAGCGAGGCCACAAGTGCGGCGTCATCCACGCTGCCGCCGCGGCCGGAATTCACCACCAGGCTGCCCGGCTTCATCATGGAAAGCCGCTCGGCGTTCAGCCATTTGCGCGTGGCGTCGCCGCCCGGGACATGCATGGAGATGACGTCGATGGTGGAGAGGAAGTCCTTGTCGCTGTCGTGGAAGATGGCGCCCTGTTCGAGTTCGGCCGGCAGGCGCTGCACGTCGCGGTAATGGATGTCCATCTTCAGGCCGCGCGCCATGGCGGCGAGTTCGCGCCCGATGCGGCCCATGCCGAGGATGCCGAGCTTCTTGCCCTCCAGCGTGACACCCATGAGCTGCGTGGGCGCCCAGCCTTCCCACTTGCGGGCGCGCACCATGCGCTCGCCTTCGCCGGCGCGGCGGGCGGCCATGAGCATGAGGGTGAGCGCCGTCTCGGCCGTGGCGAAGGAGAGCACCTCGGGCGTGTTCGTCACCGTGATGCCGCGCGCGCGGGCGGCCGGCACGTGGATATGGTCGTAGCCCACGCTGAAGGTGGCGATGGCCTTCACGCTGTCCGGCAGGGCGGCAAGGGTCTCGGCGTTCATCGGGTCGCCGGCCGCGCAGAGGATGCCGGCCGCACCCGCGGCGCGGCGCGCGATCTCGGCGCCGTCGCGGAACCAGGGCGCGTCCGCCTCGTTCAGCCGCACGTCGAACTCGGCGGCGGCGCGCGCCTCGATGGCCGCGGGCAGCTTGCGGGTGAGGAGCAGGACAGGCTTGGTCATGGCGTTTCCCTGGGCATTCGTGATTCGCCGGGCACCATAGCGAAGGCCCCCCGCCTTGCCAGAGGGGGCGGGGCGCGGCAGGGTCCGGCGAGGTTTCACGACAAGGGTATGCACCATGGATTTCGGGCTGAGCGGACGTCGCGCGCTGGTGATGGGGGCCTCGAAGGGCCTGGGCCGGAGCATTGCCGAGGCCTTGGCGGCGGAGGGTGCGGCGCTGGTGATCACCGGCCGCGAACAGTCCAGCCTGGACGCCGCCTGCGGCCAGCTTCGCGCGGCCGGCGCCAGCTTCGCCCAGGGCATCGTGGCCGATGTGGCGGACCCCGCCCAGATGGACGCACTGGCCCAGGGCGCCGCGGCCGCGATGGGCGGCGTGGACATCCTGGTGCAGAACCATGGCGGCCCGCCGCCCGGCCCCGCGCTGGAGGTGAATGAGGAACTGCTCACCACCTGGTTCCAGCGCATCGTGCTCTCGCCCGTGCGGCTGACCAATGCGCTGCTGCCCGGCATGCGCGCGCAGAAATGGGGCCGCATCATCAATGTGGGCAGCACGGGCATGCTGCAGCCTCTGCCCAACATGGTGCTGAGCAACACCCTGCGCGCCTCCATCATGGGCTGGATGAAGACGCTCTCGGCCGAGGTGGCGCATGAGGGCATCACCTGCAACATCGTGGCCCCCGGTGCCATCCGCACCGACCGCAGCCTGGAGACGGCGGGCAGCCTGGCCGCGCGCCAGGGCAAGAGCGTGGAGGACGTGATCTCCGAACGCTCCAAGACCATCCCCGCCGGCCGCTACGGCATGCCCACCGAGTATGGCCCGCTGGTGGCCTTCCTGTGCAGCAACCAGGCCGCCTACATGACCGGCTGCGTGCTGCGGGTGGATGGCGGGATGGTGCGCGGGTGGTGAGCGCCGCGTCCGTGGGTAGTGCGCCCGATCGGCCGAGCGGCAGCGAGGGCGTGGATCGGCCGCGCCAGCAAAGCGTTCGGCTTGCCGCCGACATCGGCGGCACCTTCACCGACGTGGCGCTGGAGGCCGAGAACGCCGAGGGCGAGGCCGCGCGCTGGACCGCCAAGGTGCTCACCACCTCGCACGCGCCGGAACTGGGCGTGCTGGAGGGCGTGCGTGTGGCCTTGGCGCGCGCCGCGCTCACGCCCGCCGATGTCACGCTGGTCATCCACGGCACCACGCTCGCCACCAACGCGCTGATCGAGCGCAAGGGTGCCCGCACCGCGCTGCTGACCACCGAGGGGTTCCGCGACGTCCTGGCGCTGGGCAATGAGAGCCGCTACGACCAGTACGACCTCAACATCGACCTGCCGCAGCCGCTGGTGCCGCGGCGCTGGCGCTTGCCGGTGGGCGAGCGGCTGGACAACACCGGGAAGGTGCTGCACCCGTTGGACGAGGCGACGGTCCGTGCGCACATTCCCTTCCTGAAGTCCGAGGGCATCGAGAGCGTCGCCATCGGCTATCTGCACGGCTTCGTGAACCCCGCGCATGAGCAGCGCACGGCCGAGATCCTGCGCGCCGAACTGCCGGATGTGCCCGTCTCGCTGGCCTCCGAGGTCAGCCCCGAGATGCGCGAGTGGGAGCGTTTCAGCACCACCGCGGCCAACGCCTATGTGCAGCCGCTGATGGCCAGCTACCTGCGCCGCCTGGAAGCGGGCCTGCGCGAGATGGGTGTCGTGGCGCCGTTGTTCCTGATGCTGTCCGGCGGTGGCCTGACCACCGTGGACACCGCTGCGCGCTTTCCCATCCGCCTGGTGGAAAGCGGGCCGGCGGGGGGCGCCATCTTCTCGGCCTTCGTCGCGCGGCAGCGCGGCTGGCCCAAGGTGCTCAGCTTCGACATGGGCGGCACCACCGCCAAGGTTTGCCTCATCGACGACTACGCACCCCAGGCCAGCCGCACCTTCGAGGTGGCGCGCGTGGGCCGGTTCAAGCGCGGCTCCGGCCTGCCGCTGCGCATCCCCGTCATCGAGATGGTGGAGATCGGCGCGGGCGGTGGTTCGCTGGCCTCGCTCGACGCCATGGGCCGCATCCAGGTGGGGCCGGAGAGCGCGGGCGCCATGCCCGGCCCGGCCTGCTATGGCCGAGGCGGCACCAGGCCCGCGGTGACGGATGCGAACCTCGCACTTGGCCGCTACGACGCGGCGAGCTTCGCGGGCGGCGCGCTGGCGCTGGACGAGGGTGCGGCGGCGACCGCGCTGGTGGCGCATGTCGGCGGCAAGCTCGGCCTCGAGGCCGGCATGGCCGCACTCGGCGTGGTCGAGATGGTGGACGAGAACATGGCCAACGCGGCCCGCGTCCACGCCATCGAAAGTGCGAAGGCCTATGAGGGCCGCGCCATCATCGCCTTCGGCGGCGGCGGGCCCGTGCATGGCTATCGCGTGGCGGAGAAGATCGGCGTGAACCGGCTGCTGGTGCCCTCGGGTGCGGGCGTGGGTTCGGCCATCGGCTTCCTGCGCGCGCCGGTGGCCTATGAGGTGGTGAAGAGCCTCTACACCCGCTTCGCCCGCTTCGACCTGGACGGCGTGAACGCGCTGCTGGCGGCGATGAGCGCCGAGGCCGCGCAGGTGGTGGCCCGCGGCAGCTTCGGCGCGCCCACGGTGGAGAACCGCATCGCCTATATGCGCTATGTGGGGCAGGGTCATGAGATCGCGGTGCCGATGCCCGTGCGGCCGCTGGTGCAGGCCGACATCGCCGCGATCCGTGCCGCCTATGATGCCGAATACACCCGCTTCTACGACCGGCCGGTGCCGGGCTCCGACGTGGAGGTGCTGAGCTTCGCCGTCACCGTCGCCACGCGCGTGGAGGCGGCGGACCCGGTGGCGGAGGTGGCCGACGCGCCTGGGCCCAAGCCCATCCGCACGCAGCAGGTGCGCGATACGGCGACGGGCGATGTGGCGGAATGGGCCGTCTATGCGCGCGACGACATGGCGCCGGGTGCGAGCGTGCCGGGCCCCTGTATCGTGGTGGAGGATGAGACCTCCACGCTGGTGGGGCCGGGATGGTCGTGCCGGATGGATGGGCTGGGGTATCTCGAACTGACGCGGGGAGACGTTTGATGCTCACCGATTCACGCGTCCGGTGCTCGCTTTGCTCCGCCCTCTCGCGATCGGAGAGATTGGCATGAACGCCCTCGAAAAAATCCAGCGCCAGATCCAGTGGAACCGCCTCATCGCGGTGGTCGAGGAACAGGCGCAGACCATGATTCGCACCGCCTTCAGCACCACGGTGCGCGAGGCGGGCGATCTTTCGGCAGGCATCTTCGACCTGCAGGGGCGCATGCTGGCCCAGGCCGTCACCGGCACCCCGGGCCATGTGAATTCCATGATGGAATCCGTGGGCCATTTCCTCGCGAAATTCCCCGCCGCCGGCATGCGGCCGGGCGACCACTACATCACCAACGACCCCTGGCTCGGCACCGGGCACCTGCACGACCTGACCGTGGTGACGCCCGCCTTCCGCAACGGCGCTATCGTGGGGCTGTTCGCCAACACCGCGCACATCATCGACATCGGCGGGCTGGGCATGGGGCCGGAGGGGCGGTCGGTCTTCGAGGAAGGCCTCTACATCCCCATCGTGAAGTGCTTCGAGGCCGGCGCGCCCAACGAGACCTTCTTCGACTTCATCCGCGTGGGTTCCCGCACGCCGGTGGAGCTGGAAGGCGACATCTACAGCCTCTGCGCCTGCAACGACGCCGGCGCCAAGCGCCTCGTTGAGATGATGGACGAATACCGGATGGACAGCCTGGACGGGCTCGCCACCTTCATCTTCGACAGCAGCCTGGCCGCCACGCAGGAGGCCATCGCCGCCTTGCCGCGCGGCACCTACCACGGCGAAATCCGCAGCGACGGCTATGAGGCGCCCGTCACCCTGCGCGCCGCCATGACCCTGCACGCGGACCGCATCGTGGTGGACTATGCCGGCACCTCGGGCCTGTCCACGCGCGGCATCAACGTGCCGCCGGCCTATTGCCGCGCCTATTCCTGCTTCGGGATCAAGTGCGTGGTGGCGCCCGACATCCCCAACAACTGGGCCAGCCTCAAGCCTTTCGAGATGGTCATTCCGGAGGGCTGCATCCTCAACGCGCCGCGCCCCTATCCGGTCAGCGTCCGTCACGTGGTGGGGCAGTTGATCCCCGACCTGATGATGGGCTGCCTCAGCCATGCCGTGCCCGACCGCGTGAACGCCGAGGGTTCCTCCGCGCTGTGGAACCCGCCCCTGCGCGGTGGCAGCCAGGTCAGCGGCCAGGCGGCGGAGACTGAGGATTTCGAGATCATCACCTTCAACTCCGGCGGCACCGGCGCGCGCCCCACCAAGGACGGGCTGGACGGCATCGCCTTCCCGTCGGGCGTGCGCACCATGCCGGTGGAGGCCACGGAAAACGTCGCCCCCGTCATCTTCTGGCGCAAGGAACTCCGCCCCGACAGCGCCGGCCCCGGCAAGACGCGCGGCGGCTTCGGTCAGGTCATGGAAATCGGCACCAAGGGCGACGCGGAGTTCGCCGTGAACGCCATCTTCGACCGCGTGGCGAACGCGCCGAAGGGGCGTCTCGGCGGTGGCGAGGGGGCCGCGGGCTGGGTGGGCCTCGATGACCCGAACGGCACCGTGCTGCGCACCAAGGGCTTCCAGATCATCCCCAAGGGCCGGCGCCTGCTGCTCAAGCTGCCCGGCGGCGGCGGCATGGGCGACCCGAAGGACCGCGACCCCGCGCTGGTGGCGCGCGATGTGGCCGATGGGTTGGTGAGCGAGGCGGAGGCGAAGCGGCTTTACGGCGCCGAATGAACGGGTATGGGGGGCGCGAGCCCCCCTCCCGAATCAGCCCTTGGTCGGCCGGCGATAGGTGTTGCGCACCGTCTGCAGCAGGGCGCTGCCGTCGCCGCGGTCCACCACATAGATGAAGATCACGGCGAGGCGCCGGTCGCCGATGCAGCGGATGGCGATGCTGTCGTCCCCGCGCCAGCCGAACACCGTCTGCCGGTCGTTGGAGATGCTGGCGCGGAACCCCGCATTGCGCGCCGCGTCCACGCCGGTTTCCAGGCAGGCATCCTGCCCATCGCCCACGTTTTCCCAGGCTGTCGTCACCGTGGCGGCCTGCACGGCGCCCATTCCCATCAACCCCGCCGCCATGGCACCGGCCAACATCAGTTCGCGAGCCTTCATCCCTCTCTCTCCCTCGGTATGGGGCCGCTGGTCTGGGGTAGCCGCCCGTCGGCCGGATTATGCCAGATTGATTCCGTCTGGAAACGGTGAAATCCAGAAAACATCCGGGCGGGACGGCACCTCAATGGATCTCCGGCTCGGGCGTCGCCTCGCCGCGCTCCAGGAAGTCCATGTCGCAGCCCGTGTCGGCCTGGCGCACATGGCGCTGGTAGAGGCCGGTCCAGCCGCGCGCCTGCACGGGCTTGGCGGGCGCCCAGGCCGCGCGCCGCGCGTCGAGTTCCGCCGTATCCACCAGCAGGTCGAGCCGCCGCGCCGCCACGTCGAGGCGGATCAGGTCGCCGCTGCACACCAGCGCCAGCGGCCCGCCGAGTGCCGCCTCCGGCGCCACATGCAGCACGCAGGTGCCGTAGCTGGTGCCCGACATGCGTGCGTCCGAGACGCGCACCATGTCGCGCACCCCCTGCGCCAGCAGCTTCTTCGGGATGGGCAGCATCCCCCATTCCGGGAAGCCCGGCCCGCCCACAGGGCCGGCATTGCGCAGCACCAGCACGCTGTCGGCGGTGACGTCGAGGTCCGGGTCATCGAGCCGCGCATCGAGGTCGTTGTAGTCCTCGAAAACCACGGCGGGGCCGGTGTGTTGCAACTTTTCGGGGCTGGCAGCGCTCTGCTTGATCACGGCGCCATCGGGGGCGAGGGAGCCGCGCAGCACCACGACGCCGCCTTTGGGGTGCAGGGGGTTTTCCAGCGGGCGGATGACATCGGCATCGAACACCTCCGCGCCTTCCAGCTGCGCGCCCAGCGTGCCGTTCACCGTGGTGGCGTCCAGCGAAAGATGCGGCGCCAGCGTGGCCAGGAAGGCCCGGCTGCCGCCGGCGTAGAAAAAATCCTCCATCAGGTAGCGGTCGCCATTGGGGCGCAAATTGGCGACCAGCGGCACGCGCGCGCTGATTGCGTCGAAGCGCTCCAGGTCCATGGCAATCCCTGCCCGCCGCGCGATGGCGATGAGGTGCGGAATGGCGTTGGTGGAGCCGCCGAAGGCCATCGTCGCCGCCACGGCGTTGTCCAGGCTGCGCTGGTCCAGCAGCCGCGCGATGGTGAGGTCCTCCCACACCATCTCCACGATCCGCGCGCCGGCCGCCGCCGCCATGCGCGGATGGGCGCTGTCTACCGCCGGAATGCTGGCGGCCCCCGGCAGGGTCAGCCCCAGCGCCTCGGCCGCCAGGGCCATGGTGCTGGCCGTGCCCGCCGTCATGCAGGTGCCGGCGGAGCGCGAGAGGCCGGCCTCCATCTCGTTCCAGTCGGACTGCGCGATCGTGCCCGCGCGCAGTTCGGAATAATACTTCCAGACATCGCTGCCCGAACCGAGCTTGCGGCCCCGCCAGTTGCCGCTCAGCATCGGCCCCGCCGGCACATATATGGCGGGCAGCCCCATGCTGATGGCGCCCATGATCAGCGCGGGCCCCGTCTTGTCGCAGCCGCCCATCAGCACCAGGCCATCGAGGGGAAGCGAGCGCGCAATCTCCTCCGTCTCCATCGCCAGGAAATTGCGGTAGAGCATGGTGGAGGGCTTCTGGAACACCTCCGGCAGCGCCATGGCCGGGATTTCCACGGGAAAGCCGCCCGCCGCCCAGACGCCGCGCTTCACGTCCTGCGCGCGCTCGCGGAAATGGCCGTGGCAATGCATCAGGTCGGACCAGGTGTTGATCACGCCGATCACCGGCCGCCCGCGGAACTCCTGCGGCCCGAAGCCCAGCTGCAACAGGCGCGAACGATGGTTGGCCGAGCGCATGGTCTCCACGCCGAACCAGCGATGGCTGCGAAGCTCCTCGGGCGCCTTGCGCATCAGCGCGGCGCCATGCGGATGGCGCCGTCGAGGCGGATGGTCTCGCCGTTCAGGTAGCCGTTCTCCACGATTTGCATGGCGAGCTTCGCGTATTCATCGGGGCCACCGAGCCGGTGCGGGTTGGGCACCGTCTGCGCCAGCGACTGCTTGATGGGGTCGGCCAGGCGCTGCAGCATCGGCGTGTCGAAGATGCCCGGCGCGATGGTGCAGACGCGGATCGCCTTGCTGGCCAGGTCGCGCGCCGCGCAGATGGTGAAGCCGATCACGCCCGCCTTGGACGACGCATAGGGGATCTGCCCGATCTGCCCCTCATAGCCCGCCACCGAGGCGGTCAGGATGCACACGCCGCGCTCGCCGGTCTCCAGCGCCTCCGTCTTCGCCATGGCGGCGGCGGCCAGGCGCACCGCGTTGAAGGTGCCCGTCAGGTTCACGCGGATGATGGTCTCGAAATGCGCCAGGCTGCCCGGCGTGCCGTCGCGCTCCAGGATGCGCAGCGCGCCGCCGCGGCCCGCGCAATGCACCAGCACGCGCACCGGGCCCATCGCCTCGGCCTGCGCCACGGCGGCCTGCATCGTCGCCTCGTCGGCCACGTCGGCGACGGCGAAGGCGCCGCCGAGTTCGGCCGCCACGGCCGCGCCATTGCTGGTCTCGAGGTCCACGATCATCACCTTGGCCCCGGCCGCCGCCAGCCGCTTGGCGCTGGCCAAGCCAAGGCCCGAGGCCCCCCCCGTCACGATCGCGACGGCACCCTGAACGTCCATGCGTTGTCTCCCGATTTGTGGGGCGAAGGGCAACACGGCGCCTTGCTTGACGCAACCCACCGCACTGCGGACCATGCCCGCAAAACCCAGGGAGGAACGCCCATGCCGCTGCTCGCCCAACGCGCTGCGCGCACGCCGGACAAGATCGCCGCCCTGTTTCCGGATTCCGGCGAGGCGCTGAGCTTCGGCCAACTCGACGCGCGCGCGAATCAGGCGGCACATGGCCTCGTGGCCCTCGGCCTCGCGCCTGGCCAGGGCATCGCGCTGCTGCTGGAGAACGGGCCGGACTTCCTCATCCTCACCTATGGGGCGAAGCGGGCGGGGCTGATGGTCACGCCGCTCTCCATCCATCTCCGGCCCAACGAGGTGGCCCATGTGCTGCGCGATTCCGGGGCGGCGCTGCTGGTGGCGAGCGCCTCGCTTGCCTCCCTCGCCGGCGCGCTGGATCTCTCCGCCGTGCCGCACCGCTACGCCTCGGGCGGCGCGCTGCCCGGCTATGCGCCGCTGGCCGCGCTGCTGGACGGCCAGCCCGCCACCTGGCCGGAAGGGGGGCGCCCGATCGGGCGGGAATTCCTGTATTCCTCCGGCACCACCGGTCTTCCCAAGGGCATCCGCCGCCCCCTCATCCCCTTCGACGACCGGCACAAGCCCGAATTCGACATGACCTGGAAGGCCTTTTACCGGTTCGACGACAGCACGGTGTATCTCTCGCCGGCGCCACTCTACCACGCGGCCCCCAACCGCTACGTCCAGCGCGCCATGGACCATGGCGGCACGGCCGTCATCCTGCGGAAATTCGATGCCGAGCGCTGCCTCGCCATGATCGCGGCGCACCGTGTCACGCACAGCCAATGGGTGCCCACGATGTTCGTGCGGATGCTGGCGCTGCCCGAGGCCACCCGCGCCGCGCATGATCTTTCCAGCCACCGCTGCGCCATCCACGCCGCGGCACCCTGCCCTGTGCCGGTGAAGCGCGCCATGATCGATTGGTGGGGCCCGATCATCCGCGAATACTACGCGGGCAGCGAGGGCATCGGCACCTGCTTCATCGACAGCGAGACCTGGCTGACCAGGCCCGGCAGCGTCGGCCGCCCCGCCTATGGCGCCGTCCACATCCTGGACGATGATGGCCGCGAACTCCCACCCGGCGAGACCGGCCGCATCTGGTTCGAGGGCGGCCCCCGCTTCGCCTACCACAACGACCCCGACAAGACGGCGCAGGCCTACAATGAACGGGGCTGGGCGAGCCTGCACGACCTGGGCTGGTTGGACGAGGACGGGTTCCTCTTCCTCTCCGACCGCCGCGCGGACCTGATCCTGTCCGGCGGTGTCAACGTCTATCCCGCCGAGATCGAGGCCGTCCTCCTTACCCATCCGCGCGTCAGCGAGGCCGCCGTCATCGGCGTGAAGGACCCGGAGTTCGGCGAACGCCCGCGCGCCCTCATCGTGCCGCGCGGCGGCGATGGCGACGACGCCCTGGCCCAGGATCTTCTCGCCCTGTGCAGGCAGCACCTGGCCGGGCCCAAACAGCCCCGCGCGTTGGAATTCCTGGACGAACTGCCACGCAGCGAAGCCGGCAAGCTGCTGCGCCGCGTGTTGAAGGAACGATACCTGTAGCCGCGCCTCGGCAGGCGCCGTGCCGGGGGGCGGCGTCTGCCCGGTCAGGGCGCTGGAACGGCCGCACCGGCCGGCGGTGGCCCTGCGTCGGCCGGACTGGCCACGGGTGCGATGCTGCCGTTCGCCACCATGTCCACGCATTCCTGGACCAGGGGGACGCAGGCGGACAGCGGCGTCGCGCTGCGCCCGGACACGCGCGCGAAGGCAAGCCGGCGGACCGCGCCACCCGAGATTTCGAAGACCGCGCGGCATTCGCCGATCCGCGAGAGATTGACGTCCGCCCAGAGCGTGTTGACGGTGAGCCCGCTGCCTGCCGTCGTCCGTTCATACTCCCAGACCTGCACGCCGTCCTCGCCGGCAACCGTCCGGTTCGGAATGCCGGCGCACAGCCGCAGGTCGTGCGCGGCAAGCCCCACCAATGCGGTGCGGGCACGATGTGCGGCGATGTCGGGCGTCGCGACGCTGCAGGCGGCGACCGCCGCGCAGGCCAATGCCGCGGCGGCCGCGCGCATGACGCGGGCGCTGCGCGGGAGCATTCGCGCGGCACCGTTCCCCGGACCAGGCATGGCTGAAAGCTTGCCCGCGCCGGGGTCCGCGGCCTGCCCGTGGCCGCGCCTGCGACCTGTCGCATGGACGGACCGATCCTGCGGTCCGGGCGCGGGGCAGGGATGGTTCACGCGGAGGCGGCGGTTGGCACGAGGGTGACCTTGGCCTGGGTCAAGCGCCGGAAGATCAGGATGTTCCGCCGGCCGGGTATCCATCCGTAGAGAAAAATCTGTGCCGGGTGCCACAGTGCAACCCAGCCGATGATGATGAGGCTCTCACCCAGGAGCCTGGCCACGCGCCCCTCGCCCAGAAGCAGCGGGGCCTGCACCGCGGCCAGCAGGGCAAGCGCCAGGAATGCCACGCCGATGACGAGGGCCGCGCGCCCCTCGCGGAACAATTCGCGGAGCGCGCGGCGCTCGCCCTCGGCGCGGCGCGCGAAGTGCCGCTGCAGGGCTTCGGGAATTTGCATCGCGGCGGAAGAGGTCAGCTCATCCGTTGGAAGGCTGATGCGAATGGTGAGCGGCACCGCGCCGGGCAGTTCCCGCGCCTGCTCGAGGATATAGGCCTCGGCGACACCATCCACGTCCCCTTCGCGAAACGGCGACGGATCGAGCGTGTGGAAGAATTGCGCCGCGCGATTCAGCCGCAACTCGATGATGGCCGGGGACGTCTGCATGGGCGGGTGCTCCGCGCGGGATCGCTGCCTGGCATTCCTGCCCGAAGCCGCGCCCCCCGTCCAGGATGCGCGCGCCCGCCCCCGTCATGGACCGGCCATTCCCCGCCCTGGCGGGTGGGGCGATGCGGCGGCCCTCCGCCGACCAGGCCCCCGCCGGCCTGGAGAAGTGCCGGGCCTGGAAAAGTGCCGGGCCCTTGGCCAGCGACCCGCCAGGCACGCGGCGCGCCGGCGGCCGTGCTAGCTGCGCAGCGCCTTGTCGGCCGCGTTGCGGGCCTTGATGCGTTCGCGCGCCTCGTTCCACTCCGCGTCGCCCCAGGCCAGGTATTCCGTGTAGGTGCCGGCACCATTGGCCAGCCACTGCCCGCCATCCAGCGCGATGGTCTGCCCCGTCATCCACCCCGCACCCTCGCTCAGCAGGAAGGCGGCGAGCCGGCCGATGTCGTCGGGCGTGCCGGTGCGGCCCAGCGGGTTGCGCGCGTTCCACTTGGCGGCGGGGTCGTTGTCGCCGGGGCGGATGCGCGCCAGCATCCCCTCGGTCGGGATCAGGCCGGGCGCGATGCCGTTCAGGCGGATGCCATGCCGCCCCCATTCGATGGCGAGCGACTTCGTCATCGCGTCCAGCCCCGCCTTGGACATGGCCGACGGCACCACGAAGGGCGCCCCCGTCCAGATCCAGGGGACGAGGATGGTCACCACCGCACCGCCCGTGCCCTCGCTGATCCAGCGCTTCCCCAGCGAATGGGTCACGTGGAAGGTCCCGTTGAACACGATGTCCGACACCGCGCGGAAGCCGCGGTGCGACAGGTCCTCGGTGCGTGACAGAAAATTGCCCGCCGCGTTGTTGATCAGCCGCGTGGGGCCGTGCCCGGCCGCGAAGCTGGCCGCGATGGCGGCCTCCACGGCGTCGGCGTCCTTGATGTCCACCGCCTGGAAGCGCGCGCGGCCGGGATGGGCCGCGTTCATCTCGGCGGTTGCGGCTTCGAGCACCGCCGCGCGCCGGCCCCAGATTTCCACCTCGGCGCCATGGGCGAGCAGGAAGTCGCCCATCATGCGCCCGAGCCCGGACCCGCCGCCGGTGATCAGCACGCGCTGGCCCGCCAGCAGGTCCGGCGTGAACATCAGATGCGCAGACCCATGCGGGTGACGCGCGCCTCTTCCTCGTCGGTGGTGCGCGCCATGAAGGCGGCGTAGTCGGCCGAGTTCAGGTATTCCAGCGGCATGTCCAGCCGCTCGAGCGTGGCCAGATGCGCGGGGTCGTGCAGGGCGGTGCGGAAGCCCTCGTGCAACCGGTGGACGATCTCGGGGTTCATGCCCTTCGGCCCGACCAGGCCATAGGGGGAGGTCACCACCATGTTCTCGTAACCCAACTCAAGCAGCGTCGGCACGTTGGGCAGCTTGCTAGACCGGCTGCGCGGCCACACGTTCAATGCCCGCATCCGCCCCTGGTTAATGAGGGTGATCGGGCCCGAGCCGGTCGCCGCCGCCTCGATATGGCCGCCCAGGATGTTTGGCGTGCTGTCGGCCTCGCCGCGGAAGGGGACGTGGATGACGTCGAGGCTCTCGCGCTGCGCCAGTTCGATGAGGGTGAGGTGCGGCGTGCCGTTCGCGCCGGTGTTGCCCCAGCGGACCTCGCCCGGGCGGCGGCGGCAATCGGCAACGAGGTCGGCCCAGTTTTGGTAGGGGCTCTCGGCCCGCACCGCCATCATGAAGAGATATCCCGTCAGGTGGATGATGGGCGTGAAGTCGGTGCGCGGGTCGAAGGGCATGCGCTGCATGAAGGGCAGCCGCATGGCGGGCAGCGGGAACTGCCCGATGGTGTAGCCATCCGGCTGGGCGCGCAGCATGGCGGCGGCGGACAGCGTGGCCCCCGCGCCGGGCCGGTTCTCGGTGACGACGTTGACGCCGAAAGCGCGCGAGCAGGCCTCGGCGAAGGCGCGCATCTGGATGTCGGTGGAGCCACCCGGCGGGAAGGGCACCAGCAGCGTGATCGGCCGGCTGGGGAAGGTTTGCGCGGCGGCGAGGCCGGGCGCCAGCGCCGGCGCGGCAAGGGACGCGAGCAACAGCTTGCGACGGTTCATGTGGAATTCTCCCTGTTGGTTTCTTCTGTGGTTCACAGCGTGCGCGCGATGATCTCGCGCATCACCTCCGACGAGCCGCCATAGATGCGGCCCACCCGCGCATCGGCCCAGGCGCGGCCGATTTCGTATTCGGCCATATAGCCGTAACCGCCATGCATCTGCAGGAAATCATCCAGCAGGCGGTTCTGCATCTCGGTGCCCAGCAGCTTCGCGGCCGCCGCGTCCTCGGCCGTGAGTTCGCCGCGCATGTGGCTCGCGATGCAGTCGTCCAGGTAGACGCGGAACATGCCGATCTCGGCCTTGGCCTGTGCCAGCTTGAAGCGGTGCACCTGGAAGTCGAACACGGTCTGGCCGAAGATCTGCCGCTGCTTGGTGTATTCGATGGTCTTGGCCAGCATGGTCTCCATGCTGATGCCGCAGCGGATGGCGATGATCAGCCGCTCCTGCGGCAGCTGGTGCATGAGCTGGCGGAAGCCCATGTTCAGCTCGCCCAGCAGGTTGTCCGCCGGCACGCGGACGTCCTCGAAGAACAGCTCGCTCGTGTCCTGCGCGTGCATGCCGATCTTTTCGAGGTTGCGGCCGCGGGTGAAGCCGGGCGTGCCTTCCTCCACGCAGATCAGCGACATGCCGCGCCGGCCCGCCTCGGGGTCGGTGCGGCAGACCACGATGACCAGCCCCGCATTCTGCCCGTTCGAGATGAAGGTCTTGGACCCGTTGATGACCCACTCATCGCCATCGCGCACGGCCGAGGTCCGCACGGCCTTGAGGTCGCTGCCCATGCCCGGCTCGGTCATGGCGATGGCGCCGATCATCGCGCCCGAGACCATCCTGGGCAGCCACTCGGCCTGCTTCTTGGGCGTCGCGTAGTGCTGGATGTAGGGCACCACGATGTCCGAATGCAGCTGGAAGGCGACGCCGCTCGCGTTCACCCGCGCCAGTTCCTCCAGCACGATGGCGGCATGGCCGAAATCGCCCCCCGCGCCGCCCAGCGCCTCGGGCAGCATGGTGCAGAGCAGGCCCTGCTCGCCGGCCTTCCGCCACAGCTCGCGCGGCACCAGGCCGGCATGTTCCCAGTCGCGGTGGAAGGGGGCCACCTCGCGCTCCACGAAGCGGCGGACCTGGTCGCGGAACATCTCGTGCTCGGCGGTGAAGATGGTGCGGGCGCGGGGGGGCCGCGCGGTTCCGGCATTGGTGTCCATCGGACCGTTCCTCCTGGATATTCTTGCGCGGGAAACTAGCCCGCCGCGACGGCGGGCGCGAGGGTTTCGATCTCCCCGGCCGAGAAGCCGAACGCCGCCAGCACCTCGCGGCTGTGCTCGCCCTTCAGCGCGGGCGGGGCGCCGAGTTCGGCAGGCGTGCGCGAGAAGCGCGGGGCCGGCGCAGGCTGCACCGCGCCGTCGCGCTCGGTGAAGGTGCCGCGCGCGGCGTTGTGCGGATGGGCGGGCGCCTCGTCCATGGAGAGGATGGGCGCCACGCAGCCATCGCTGTCGGCGAAGAGGGCAGCCCATTCGTCACGCGGGCGGGCGAGGAAGGCCTCGGCCAGTACTGCCTTCTGGCCGGGCCATTGGGCGGGGTTCATCCGGTCCTCGAAGAGGGCGGCGTCGAGGCCCATCCGCCGCAGCATCT
>JBHYDO010000038.1:0-21640 GCA_051860645.1 Roseococcus sp. | reverse complement strand
GTGGTGTGCGGCGGCTTCGGCCTGCCGATCGCGCGCGACATGTGCCAGAAGGTGATCGTGGTCGGCTCGAACGACCTGCAATCGCTGTACGTGGCGAACAATGTCTGCTCGGCGGTGGACTACTTCCGCAAGCTCGGCGGCAATGTCGGCGTGGCGGGCCTGGTCATCAACAAGGATGACGGCACGGGCGAGGCGCAGGCCTTCGCCGACGCGGTGGGCATTCCGGTTCTCGCCGCCATCCCGGCCGATGACGACATCCGCCGCAAGAGCGCCAACTACGAGATCGTCGGCACGCCGGGCGGCCAGTGGGCGCCGCTGTTCGAGGCGCTGGGCGTGCAGGTGGCCGAGGCGCCGCCGCTGCGCCCCAACCCGCTGACGCACGAGAACCTGCTGAACCTGTTCAAGGGCGATGCGGTGGGCCGTGGCGTGGTGCTCGACCCGGCCACCATGGAGGACATGTGCGGCAGCGAGGTGCTGAACAAGCCCTCCCTCGAAGTGGTCTACGAGGGCGTCTGACGCATGAGCGATCTCCCCACCAACGCAACCGAGGCTTCCGGCTGCCATGGCGGCCGCGAGACGATGGACGCCGCGGCCCGTGCCGCCGGCAAGACCGAGGTGATGGACCAGCTCATGCGCGACTATCCGCGTGGGCCGCACGACCAGCCGCAAAGCATGTGCCCCGCCTTCGGCAGCCTCCGCGTGGGGCTGCGGATGCGCCGGGTGGCGACCATCCTCTCGGGCAGCGCCTGCTGCGTGTACGGCCTCACCTTCACCAGCCATTTCTATGGCGCCAAGCGGACGGTGGGCTACGTGCCCTTCAACTCCGAGACGCTGGTCACCGGCAAGCTGTTCGAGGACATCCGCGAGGCCGTCCACCTGATGGCCAAGCCCGAGGACTACGACGCCGTCATCATCACCAATCTCTGCGTGCCGACGGCCTCTGGCGTGCCGCTGGAACTCCTGCCCAAGGAGATCAACGGCGTCCGCATCATCGGCATCGACGTCCCGGGCTTCGGTGTGCCGACGCATGCGGAAGCCAAGGATGTGCTGTCCGGCGCCATGCTGCGCTACGCCCGCAACGAGGCCGAGGCCGGCCCCGTCGCACGGCCGCGCAACCTCAAGGACCAGCGCAGCGTCACCCTGATCGGCGAGCTGTTCCCGGCGGATCCGGTGGGCATCGGGCAATTGCTGGCGCCGATGGACCTCGCCGCCGGCGCGCAGGTGCCCTGCCGCGAATGGCGCGACATGTATGCGGCGCTGGACTGCGCCGCGGTCGCCGCGCTGCACCCCTTCTACACGGCCAGCGTGCGCGAGTTCCACGCGGCGGGCCGCAAGGTGGTGGCCTCCGGGCCCGTCGGCGTGGAAGGCACGGCGGACTGGCTGGAGGCGATCGGGCTGGCCGCGGATGTTCCCGCCGCGCAGCGCGAGGCCGCCCGCCAGGCGGTGCTGCCCGCCATCCGCGGCGTGCTGGCCAAGAACCCGATCAACGCGCGCATCACCGTCTCCGGCTATGAGGGCAGTGAGTTGCTCGTGGCCCGCCTGCTGATCGAGGCCGGTGCCGAGGTTCCCTACGTCGGCACCGCCTGCCCGCGCACGGAATGGTCCGCGCCCGATGCCGATTGGCTGAAGGCCCATGGCTGCCACGTGCAATACCGCGCGAGCCTGGAGCAGGACCTGGCCGCGATGAAGGAGGCCAAGCCCGACCTGGCGCTCGGCACCACGCCGCTGGTGCAGAAGGCGAAGGAGATGGGCACGCCTGCCCTCTACTTCACCAACATGGTCAGCGCCCGGCCGCTGTTCGGCATCATGGGTGCGGCCTCCATGGCCGGCATCGTGGCCGCGCAGACCAAGGGGCGCGAGCGCTTCGGCCGCATGGTGAGCTTCTTCGAAGGTGTGGGTACGCCCGATGGCGCGGGCTACGGCTTCGCCGGCAAGCCCATCGATCCGCCCGGCTTCCGCGACCGCCAGCGCAAGCTGCGCGCCGCGCAGGCCAAGGCGCTTGAAGCGGTGGGGAGCTGAGCATGCTCGTTCTCGACCACGATCGCGCCGGCGGATATTGGGGCGCCATCTATGCGTTCTCGGCGGTGCGGGGCATGCGCGTGGTGATCGACGGCCCGGTGGGCTGCGAGAACCTGCCCGTCACGGCCGTACTGCACTACACCGACGGGCTGCCGCCGCATGAGTTGCCCATCGTGGTGACGGGCCTGGATGAGGAAAGCCTCAGCCAGAACGGCACCGAGCCCAACATGCGCCGCGCCGCCGCGACGCAGGACCCCGAGCTGCCCGCCGTGGTGGTCACCGGCTCCATCGCCGAGATGATCGGCGGCGGCGTCACGCCGCAGGGCAGCAACCTGCAGCGCTTCATCTGCCGCACCATCGACGAGGACCAGTGGCAGGCCGCGGACCGCGCCATCATGTGGCTGTGGACCGAGTTCGGCGCCCGCGGCCGCAAGATGCGCGCGCGCAACCCCAAGCTTGGCGAGAAGCCGCGCGTCAACATCATCGGCCCCATCTACGGCACCTTCAACATGCCGAGCGACCTCGCGGAGATCCGCCGCCTGGTCGAGGGGATGGGGTGCGAGATCAACCTCGTCTTCCCGCTCGGCAGCCATGTCGAGGACATCGCGAAGCTGCCGGACGCGGACGTCAACATCTGCATGTACCGCGAGTTCGGCCGCAAGCTGTGCGAGGAGCTGGAGCGCCCCTACCTCCAGGCTCCCATCGGCATGTTCGCCACCACGAACTTCCTGCGCAAGCTGGGCGAACTCACCGGCCTCGACCCCGAGCCCTTCATCGAGCGCGAGAAGCACACGACGCTGAAGCCGCTGTGGGATCTGTGGCGGTCGGTGACGCAGGATTTCTTCGCCTCCGCCCCCTACTCGGTGGTGGCGACGCATACCTACACGCATGGCCTGACCCAGTTCCTCACCGAGGAAATGGGCATTCCCTGCGCATACTCCGCCGAGCGCCGCGCGGGCCACAAGCCCGACAACGCCGCGACGCGCGAGGCCATGAAGTCGCCGGGCCTGGTGGTCTTCGGCAGCTTCAACGAGCGGATGTACATGGCGGAAGCCGGGCAGAAGGCGGCCTACATCCCCGCGAGCTTTCCTGGTGCGATCATCCGCCGCGCCACCGGCACGCCCTTCATGGGCTATGCGGGTGCCACCTACATCGTGCAGGAATACTGCAACGCGCTGTTCGACGCGCTGTTCCACATCATCCCGCTCGGCACGGAGCTGGACAAGATTCCCGCGACACCCGCGCGTGCCGCCGATGTGTGGGACCCCGAGGCGCAGGCGCTGCTCGATGCCTGCGTGGAGCGCGAACCCTTCCTGATCCGGATCTCCGCCGCCAAGCGCCTGCGCGAGCAGGTGGAGCAGGCCGCGCGCGACGCCGGCGAGCCGCGTGTGACGCTGGAGCGCGCACGCACCATCCTTGTCACCGAGGTGCAGGTCGCATGACGCCGCACCCGGCCCAACCCACTGCCCGCCCGGCGTCGCCGGGAAGACAGATGTGCGCGGCGATCCTCGCCAAGCACGCCCCTGCTGCGCGGGAATTGCGCGGTAACCGGCCGCAAGGCCGTATGGAGGTCAACACATGGCCGAAGTGAGTTCGAGGGCAGGTCTGACCGAGCCCGAAGCGCGTGAAGTGCACCGCCTTGTGATGCAGGGCTGGATCTTCTCGGTGTTCGCCTCGATGGGCGCGCACATCCTCGTGTGGATGTGGCGGCCGCTCGTCTATGGCAGCCAGGTGGTTCCGCCCGATTGGCGCTTCTTCATCAACTGAGGCGCGCGGGCTGCCCGCATGCGGGCGGCCTGCACCCCTTCATCCCAGTCAGGAGACCAACACATGCATAAGATCTGGATGGTGGCGAATCCGCTGCGTCTTGGAATGCTGGGCGCCGTCGGCGTCGTCGGCATCGCGGCCGTGATCCACTTCGTGGTTCTGAGCTCGCCGCGTTACTGCGACCACCTCGGCTGGTGCTCGGAGAGCCTCGCCTACACGGCGGGTCAGCCCGTGGCCCGTACGCCCGCCGGCGTCCGGTAGGCACAGGCCGTGTCGCTCCACGGCAGTGGGCGAAGCAAGCGCAGCGGGCGTCGCCCGCTGTCGCGGATGACGACACACAGGGGCAGGTCCCGCGCCTGCCATGACAGGAGCATCAAGCCATGGCGATGCTGACTTTTGAAGCCAAATACCGCGTCCGGGGTGGCACCCTCGTGGGCGGGAACCTGTTCGACTTCTGGGTAGGTCCCTTCTACGTCGGCTTCTTCGGCGTCACGACGTTCTTCTTCTCGCTCGTCGGCACGGCCCTGATTCTCTACGGTGCGGCCATCGGCGGCACCTGGAATCCGTGGCTGATCAACATCGCGCCGCCAGACATCCGTTATGGCTTGGGCCTTGCCCCGCTGCGCGAGGGCGGGCTGTGGCAGGCCATCACCATCTGCGCGATCGGCGCCTTCCTGTCCTGGGCAC
Organism: Roseococcus sp.; assembly: GCA_051860645.1. GTDB lineage: Bacteria > Pseudomonadota > Alphaproteobacteria > Acetobacterales > Acetobacteraceae > Roseococcus. Next base: position 17,167 of record JBHYDO010000038.1, on the reverse strand, counting down.
TGCGCCAGGCGGAAATCGCGCGCAAGCTCGGCATGGGGATGCACATTCCCTGGGCCTACGGCATGGCCGTCTTCGCCTACATCACGCTGGTCGTGATCCGGCCGGTCCTGATGGGCGCCTGGGGGCACGCCTTCCCCTACGGCATCTTCAGCCACCTCGATTGGGTGAGCAACGTCGGCTACCAGTACCTCCACTTCCACTACAACCCGGCGCACATGATCGCTGTGACGTTCTTCTTCACGACGACGCTGGCGCTGTCGCTCCATGCCTCGCTCGTCCTTGCGGCCATCAACCCCAAGAAGGGTGAAGCCGTGAAGACCGCCGAGCACGAGAACACCTTCTACCGCGACTTCATCGGCTACTCGATCGGCACGCTGGGCATTCACCGCCTCGGCCTGTTCATCGCGCTGTCGGCGGGGTTCTGGAGTGCCGTGTGCATCGTGATCAGCGGTCCCTTCTGGACCCGTGGGTGGCCCGAATGGTGGAACTGGTGGCTGCAGCTGCCAATCTGGAACTGAGGGAGGGACACCAAGATGGAATACCAATTTCTCTTCACGCGGGTCCAGCCGCACCCCCCCTCCTACCCGGGCGTGCCGCTCCCCGCCGACAATGACCGCCGCGTGGGCAAGCCCATGCACAGCCGCCTGCTGGGGCTGTTCGCGGATGCGCAGATCGGGCCCTTCTACCTGGGCACGCTCGGCTCGCTTTCCCTGCTCTGCGGCTTCATCGCCTTCGAGATCATCGGCCTGAACATGCTGGCCTCGGTGAACTGGAACGTGATCGAGTTCATCCGCCTGCTGCCCTGGCTGGCGCTCGAGCCGCCCGGTCCGCAATGGGGCCTGCGCATCCCGCCGCTGAACCAGGGCGGGTGGTGGCTGATGGCGGGCTTCTTCCTGACGGCCTCCATCTTCCTCTGGATGGCCCGGGTGTGGCGCCGGGCGGACCAGCTGGGCCTTGGCCAGCACACCTTCTGGGCCTTTGCGGCCGCGGTGTGGCTCTACCTGGTGCTGGGCTTTCTGCGCCCGCTGTGGATGGGCTCCTGGAGCGAGGCGGTGCCCTTCGGCATCTTCCCGCACCTCGACTGGACCGCCGCCTTCTCGATCCGCTACGGGAACCTCTTCTACAACCCGTTCCACGCGCTCTCGATCGTGTTCCTCTACGGCTCCGTGCTGCTCTTCGCGATGCATGGCGCCACGATCATGGCGGTGGCCCGCTTCGGCGGTGAGCGCGAAGTGGACCAGGCCATGGACCGCGGCACCGCGGCCGAGCGCGCCGGCATCTTCTGGCGCTGGACCATGGGCTTCAACGCCACCTATGAGAGCATCCACCGCTGGGCCTGGTGGTTCGCGGTGCTGACCCCACTGACCGGCGGCATCGGCATCCTGCTCACCGGCACGGTCGTGGACAACTGGTACCTCTGGGCGATCGAGAAGCGCTTCGCGCCGGCCTACCCGGCCGTGTGGGGCCCGATCATCGACCCAAGCCGCTGAGGGAGGGGGAAAAATGAAGCCCGAGTTCTTCAGGAAGTTCAACTTCCTCTTCGGGACCGCGGTGGCGGCAATCGCCACCGCGGCCTTCCTGGTCCTCACCTTCGAGGCCCCCACCATCCAGACCGTGCAGAGCGGCTTCCGCGGAACCTCCATGGGGCAGGTCTACAACACCCGCACCCTGGACGCCGTGCAGGCCCGCAACGCCGTGCCCGCGATGGACGAGCCCATTCCCAATGATCCCGAAAGCCCCCGCGCTTCCGAGATCTACGAGAATGTGCAGATCCTGGGCCATCTCAGCGTCGAGCAGTTCGGTCGCATCATGCTCGCGATGAGCGAGTGGATCTACCCGAACGCCGAGAACCCGGCCGAGAGTTGCAATGGCTGCCACGTCCCCGGCAACTTCGCCGCCGAGGACATCTACACCAAGCACGTCGCGCGCCGGATGCTGCAGATGGTGAACACCATCAACACCACCTACGCGAACCACGTGAACGCGAACGGCGAAGTGGGCGTCACCTGCTACACCTGCCACCGCGGCCAGGCCGTGCCGGCCGCCGTGTGGTCGCAGGAGCCTTCCAACGCCGCGCCGTCGCGCATGTGGGCAGTGGCGGGCGAGCAGAACCGGCCCGTGCCCGCGACCGGCTACGCGACCCTCCCCTCGGATCCCTTCACCCCCTATCTCTGGGGCGATGAGGAAATCCGCGTGATCTCCGGCGCTGCGCGCGAGCGCAACAACAACCAGAGCATCCTGCAGACCGAGTGGACCTATGGCCTGATGATGCACATGTCGACCTCGCTCGGCGTGAACTGCACCTTCTGCCACAACAGCCGCTCTTTCGCCTCCTGGGACAGCAGCACGCCGCAGCGCGTGACCGCCTGGCACGGGATCCGCATGGTGCGGACCATCAACAACGACTACATCGAGAGCCTGCGGGACCGCTTCCCGCCGAACCGCCTGGGTCCCCTGGGCGACACGCTCAAGGTCAACTGCACCACCTGCCACCAGGGCGTCTACCAGCCCATCTACGGTGCCAACATGCTGCGGAACTATCCGGAGCTGAACCTGCCCGTCGCCACCGCGGCCCCTGCCGCCGACCCGACGCCGCCGGTGCAGCCCGCCGCCGCAACCGCGCCCGCGCCCGCGCCCGCGCTGAACTGAGCACCGGCAGGTTACACCGAAGGGGGCGGAGGGCGCAGGCCTTCCGCCCCTTTTCCTTTGATGATGGCCACCTTCCTCACCCTGCTCAGCCTCTTCGCCGTTGCGGTGGGCGCCGCCTCGCTTTTGCCCATGGCGTCCGAGCCGGTGCTCGTCGGCCTGCTGCTGGCAGGCGAGGTGGACCCCTGGCTGCTGGTGGCCGTGGCCAGCCTCGGCAACACGCTCGGCTCCTGCATCAACTACGCGCTGGGCCGGATGATCGAGCGCTTCCGCCATCGGCGCTGGTTCCCCGCGCGCGAGGCGGCGCTGGATCGTGCGCAGGGCTGGTATCATCGCTGGGGCCGCTGGTCGCTGCTGCTGAGCTGGGCGCCAATCATCGGCGACCCGTTGACACTGGTGGCCGGCGTCCTGCGCGAACCGGTCTGGAGCTTCGTGCTCCTGGTCGCGATCGCGAAGACGGCGCGCTACGCGGTGCTGGCGTTCGTCACGCTCGGCCTCATGTAGAAGCTGTGCTTTCCCTTGGATTCATCCGGCCGGATGCGCGATGCTCGCCGCGCCACCAGGCCCCACGCAGGACAGAGTTTCGATGAACATCATGTCGTCCCCGCCCCGCCCGCACGCCGTCGTCATCGGCTCGGGCTTCGGCGGGCTGGCCGCGGCGGTGCGGCTGCTCGCGCGCGGCTTCCGCGTCACGCTGCTGGAGAAGCTCGATGCGCCGGGCGGCCGTGCCTACACCTTCCGCCAGGACGGGTTCACCTTCGACGCCGGCCCCACCATCATCACCGCCCCCTATCTGCTGGAGGAGCTGTGGTCGCTGCATGGCGAACGCATGCAGGACGCGGTGGACCTGCGCGCCATAGACCCCTTCTACGTGATCCGTTTCGACGACGGCACCGAATTCCGCGCCAGCGCCGACACCGACAAGATGCGGGCCGAGGTGGCGCGCCTGGCACCCGAGGATCTCGACGGCTTCGATCGCCATATCGCCGTCAGCAAGGCCATCTACGACGTCGCCTTCGCGCAGCTGGCCGACAGGCCCTTCCATCGCTTCACGACGATGCTGAAGGCCATCCCCGACATGATCCGGCTGCAGGGCTACCGCTCGGTGTTCGGCCGCGTCTCGGCCAACTTCAAGAACCACAAGATGCGGGTGGCGTTCAGCTTCCACCCGCTGCTGATCGGCGGCAATCCGCTCAGCACCACGGCCTATTACTGCCTGATCGCGCATCTGGAGAAGCTGCACGGCGTGCACTACGCCATGGGCGGCACCGGGGCCATCGTGCAGGCGCTGGCGGACCTCATCACGCGGCAGGGCGGCACGATCCGCCTCAACAGCGAGGTGGCGGAAATCCTCACGGAGGAGGGTGCCGCGACGGGCGTCCGGCTCGCTTCAGGCGAGGTCATCGCGGCGGATGTGGTCGTCTCCAACGCCGACCCCGCCTGGACCTACGGCAAGCTGCTGGGGGCCACGAAGCGTCGGCGCTGGACGGATGCGAAGCTCTCCCGCGCCGCGTATTCCATGGGGCTCTTCGTCTGGTATTTCGGCACCAACCGCCGCTTCAACGATGTCTATCACCACACCATGGTCCTGGGGCCGCGCTACGAGGGGCTGCTGCGAGACATCTTCACGCGCAAGACGCTGACCGAGGATTTTTCCCTCTATCTGCACCGGCCCACGGCCAGCGACCCCTCGCTGGCCCCGGAAGGATGCGACAGCTTCTACGTGCTCTCGCCCGTGCCCAACCTCGGCAGCGGCACCGATTGGGCGCGCGAGGCCGAGTCCTACCGGGATCGCGTCCTGAAGCGGCTGGAGGAGACGGTGATGCCCGGGCTGGTGCAGGCCATCACCACCCAGCGCATCATGACGCCGCTCGACTTCCAGGGCCGGCTGAACTCGCGCAACGGCGCGGCCTTCGCCATGGAGCCGCAGCTTTTCCAGTCGGCCTGGTTCCGCCCGCACAACGTCAGCGAGGAGGTGCGCAACCTGTTCCTCGTGGGCGCCGGCACCCATCCGGGCGCGGGCGTGCCGGGCGTGGTGGCCTCGGCGCGCGTGCTCGACCAGGTGGTGCCCGACGCGGCGAGCTTTCAGCGCGCGCGGGCCTGAAGGCCCCCAGGAAGCCCCAGCGCCTGCACGGGGCGCGACCGGCCGGCGCGGTCCTCCAGCAGGCGCGCGGCGGCCAGCCGGCCGGACATCGCGGCCATCGGGATGCCTGGGCCCGGATGCACCGAGCCGCCGGCGAGATACAGCCCAGGCAGGCGTGACCGCGCGCCCGGCCGCGCGAAGCTGCCCATCATGCCGTGGTTGGCGCGGCCGTAGAGCGCGCCGCCCGTGGCGGGGAACAGCGCGTGGAAGCCACTGGGCGTGGTCGCCACCATCCCGCCGCACGCCACATGCAGGCCGCAGGCTTCCAGCAGGCCGAAGCTGCGTGCCGCATGCGCCGCGGCGTCGAAGGCGGCCACATCGCCATCTGGTGGCGCATTGACCAGCACCAGCAGGCGTTCCGGCGCACCCGGCGCGGGGGCCTCGCCCGCCTTGCCGCGGTCCTGCGCGCAGATGTAGACGGTGGGCGCATCGGCCACGCGGCGCTGGCGGAACACGGCGTCGAACTCCGCGGCGTAGTCCTCGGCGAAGAAGACGTTGTGATGCGCGAGGTCGAAGCCCGAGGTCGGCGCGTTCACGCACCAGGTGATGGCGGAGAGCGACCGCTTGAGGCGCGGCGTGGCCACCCCGCCGGCGCCCAGCGCGGGCAGCGCCGCGGCATCGCCGTTGAACACCACGGCATCGGCGCGCAGCTCCTCGCCATCCTCCAACCGCACGCCGGCGGCGCGGCCGCCCTCGACAAGCACCGCCGCCACCCTTGCCCCAAAGCGGAAGCGCGCCCCCTGCCCCTCCCCCAGCCCGTGCAGCGCCAGCGCCACGGCCCGCATGCCGCCGCGCACCTGCCAGACACCATCCTGCTCCACATGCGCCACCAGCATCAGCGTGGCGGGCGCCAGGAAGGGCGAGGAGCCGACATAAGTCGCGTAGCGGGCAAACAATTGGCGCAGCCGCGGGTCGCGGAAATGCTCGGCCAGCGCCGACCACAGCGTGCGCGTGGGCACGGTGCGCCACAGCGCGCCGAGGCTGCCCACGCGGCGCACCAGGTCGAGCATGGAGGGCCGTTCGGAGGCGATGAAGGGCCCCGCCAGCGTGCGATGGATGGCCGCACTGCGCGCGCAGAAATCCCGGTAGCCCCGGCCATCGGCCGGCGAGGCGAATTCCGCGATGGCGTCGGCGGAGCGTTCGATGTCGGCGAAGAGATCGAGCCGTCCGCCGGCGCGCCAGGCATGCCGCGCCAGCAGGTCGGAGGATACGATGTCCAGGTGCGCGTCCAGGCGCTGCCCGGCATCGGCGAACAGCCCCTCGAAGATCCAGCGCATGGTGAAGACGGTGGGGCCGGCATCCACGCCGCGCCCGGCCACCTCGACATGGCGCATCTTGCCGCCGGGGCCGGCCGCGGCGTCCAGCACCGTCACCTCGCAGCCCTGGCGCGCGAGGTCGGCCGCGGCGGCGAGGCGCGCCCCCCCCCCCCCCCCCCCCACCCCCCCCCGCCGCAGGGGCCGCGGCGGCGAGCCCGCCCATCCCCGCCCCCACCACAACCACGCGCATGGTCAGGCCGCGGCCGCCGCGCGCCGTGCCCGCAGGCCCAGATCCACCTTGCGGCGATGCCAGATGATCAGCCCCACGCCGATGACGAGCGGGATGGACCACATCACCGGATGCAACGCCAACCACGGCATGACGCGCACGGAGCCGAAGGCGAAGAAGGCCGTGTAGACGCTGATGCCCGCGCCCACGAGGCCCTTGATGTGCTCCTTCAGCCAGTCCATCTGGCCGGGGCGCGGGTTGAGCAGGAACCACATGTTCGTGGCCACCGTGGCGAAGCCCACGATGGAAATGCCGATCATCAGCGGCTGGTTGATGAACCAGCCATCCAGCGCGCAGGCGATGGCGGCCAGCGTCAGCAGGGCCTGCAGGGCATAGTTCAGCGGCGTGCGGTTGGCCGCGTGGTCGCGCCGGTTGGTGATGCACAGCCAGCCATACCAGACGAGGTTCACGGTCAGGATGCCGTTGTGCAGCATCATCCAGCCGAAGATCCCGCGGATGAACTCGGCGTCGAACAGGCCGACAAGGTGGGGATGCGTGCCCAGCGGGTCGAGCAGCGTCAGCACGCTCATCCCCACCGCGAAAACGCCCGTGATGAGCAGGCAGACGTTGAACACGCGGCCCCAGCGCTTGTGGTTGGCCCCGCCCTTCTTCCCCGCGACCGGCACCCAGAAGGCGATGGCGCCGATGCTGCCGGTCACGATGTGCAGGGCGACCAGGGTGTGAAACAAATCCATGCGGCGCGGCCTATCTCTCCCGTCCGAGTGACAATGCCACTTGACAGTTTTGGCTGTAAAGCGTGGCAATGAGGCGCCCATGAACATCGCCGCCACCGCCCCCTCCGCCGCCCCCTCCGCCGAGGTCTTCACGCCGCCCAAACCCACCTCCTTCGCGGCGCTCGTGGCGCTGGTGCGGGTGCTCCTGCGCGGCGATGGCGACCTGCTCTCGCTGCTGCCCGCCGCCGCCTACCGCACGGAGATCGGCCATCTGGGCTGGTCGCGGCGGCAGACCGTGATCGTGAACCGGCCCGACCAGGTGCGCCGCGTGCTGTCCGACCCCGAGGGCATCTTCCCCAAGAGCGACCTGATGGTGGAGGCGCTGGAACCGCTGATCGGCGACAGCATCTTCGTCTCGTCGGGGTCCATGTGGAAACGCCAGCGGCGGATGATCGACCCCTCGCTGAGCATGATGCGGGTGAACAATGCCTACCCTGCCATGGTGGCCGGCTGCGAGGCGGCGGAGGCCACGCTGGACCAGGCGGCGGCGGATGGCACGCGGCTCTCGCTCGACCTCGTGATGAGTCACCTGACGGCCGACATCATCTGCCGCACGGTGTTCTCCGAGAACCTGCAGCACCAGGCCGCGCATGATGTCTTCGAGGCCTTCACGCTGTTCGAGCGCAGCGTGGCCCAGGTGGAGATCAAGCGCCTCATCTTCGACCCGGCCTGGACTGCCGCGCCGCAAAAGCCCGAGGTGCTGGAGGCCTGCGCCACCATCCGCGCGCATCTGGCGGCGCTGATCGACACCCACACCGGCGAGGACGCCGCCCGCTTCGACGACATCGCCAGCGCCGTGCTGGGTGCCCGCGACCCCGACACCGACGCGCCCTTCACCCGCGAGGAGCTGATCGACCAGTTGGGCGTGCTGTTCCTGGCCGGCCACGAAACCAGCGCCAGCGCCCTCACCTGGGTCTTTTTTCTGCTCGCTACACACCCCGCCCTGGTGGCACGGTTGCGCGCCGAGGTGCGCGAGGTCTGCGGCGACGGCCCCGTCGAATTCGAGCACACGAAGCGCCTGCCCTTCGTGCGCAACGTCTTCCGCGAGACGCTGCGCCTCTACCCGCCCATCACCTTCCTGCCGCGCATCGCGCTGGAGGCGACCACCATCGGCGACCTCAAGGTGCGGCGCGGCGCGCTGGTCATGGTGGCCCCCTGGGTGCTGCACCGCCACGCGCGCTACTGGAAGCGCCCGCACGAGTTCGACGCCGACCGCTTCAGCCCAGAGCGCGAGGGTGAGATCACGCCCGGCACCTACATTCCCTTCGGCCAGGGACCGCGGGTCTGCGCGGGTGCGGCCTTCGCCACCACGGAAGCCGTGCTGCTCATCGCACGGCTGTTCCGCCGCTTCGACTTCCACATCGAGGATGCGGGCCGCGTCCGCCCCGCCGCCCGCCTCACCACCCGCCCCACCGAGCAGATCATGTGCACGGTGACCCGCGCCGGCGCATGAGCGCGCCCACCATCCTGCTGACGCTGGGGCGGCTGCCCAAGGGGCTGGACGTGGCGCGCTCCTTTCATCGGTTCGGCTGCCGCGTCATCGTGGCTGAGCCCTTCGACCGGCACCTGGTCGGCGCGTCGCGCGCCGTGGCGAGATCGGTCGTCGTGCGGCCGCCCAGCACGGGCAAGCGCGGCTACCTGGAGGATTTGGCCCGCGTGGTGCGCGAGGAAGGCGTGGACTGGGTCATTCCCATCTCCGAGGAGACGATGCACGTCACCTTCCTGCGCGACCTCGTGCCGGAGAACGTCACCATCTTCACGCCGCCGCCCGCAGCGCTGCTGCCGCTCTATGACAAGCACGGCTTCACGCGGCTTTGCGCGGACTACGGCGTGCGCGCGCCGGAAACCCACAGGCTCGGCACGCCCGAGGCCGCCGCCCTGGCCGCCCGGCACAAGGTGGTGGTGAAGCCCATCCATTCCTGCGCGGGGCGTGGGGTGCGCATCCTGGAAGCGGGCCACCCCCTGCCCGACGACGACGTCCCCTGCGTGGTGCAGCGCTTCATTGAAGGAAAGATTTTCTCGTCCTGCGCCATCGCGCGCGAGGGGCGCATCCTGGGCAACATCCTCTACCGGGGCGCGATGTTCGCGGGTTCCGTCGCCATCGTCTTCGAGCGGGTGGAGGAGGTGCTGCTGACGGAGTGGATCACCCGCTTCGTCGCCGCCTCCGGCCACACCGGGTTCATCGCCTTCGACCTCATCCAGGATGCGGAGGGCGAGGTCTGGGGCATCGAGTGCAACCCGCGCACCACCTCGGGCATCCACTTCTTCGACAATGCCAGCATCGCGCGCGCGGTGCTGGAAAGCACGCCCGCCACCCCGCGCGCCGAGCCGCGGTTGCAGCAATTCTACTCGGTGCTGACGGCGCTCTCGGGGGTCATGTTCAGGCGCGGCTATTTCGCGGTGCTGCGGCAATTGCTCGGCACGCGCGACGTGACGTGGTGTTGGCGCGACCCGCTGCCGGCGCTGACCATGATCTGGACCACCTGGCCCATCATTCGCCTCGCCCTACAGAAGGGCGTGCCCTTCGGCGAGGTGGCCACGCTGGATGTGGGCTGGTTCGATGGGGATTAGGTAAAGCGCGCGACACCCGGAAACGGGGGCCGCACGCCCGCCGCGACAGACCGTGCCCCGTCAGCGGGGAAGTACGGTAACCGCGACAACCACCTGCCCCGTGAACTGGCGCCCGGCGCTCGACGTCCCGCTTGCCACGATGGTGAAGCGGTCCGTGCCGGTGAAGCCAGCGCGCGGCGTGTAGGCCGCACCAGTGGCGGTCACGGTGACGGTGCCTTGGGTTGGCGCTTCGCTCGCACGCGCGGCTTCGTAGGGTTGCCGGTCAGCCGTCATCCAGAAGGTGATGCGGCAGGGCTCGCCCGTGTTCACGACGCGCATCGTCGTCTGCGTGCCGCCCGGTTGCGTCATGCCGCGAAAGCCCGCGATGTCACAATGGGTGGGCGCCTGCTGGGCCGCCGCGCCACCGTGTGGCAGAGCCCCGAGGACGAGAAGCAGGGTAAAGCAACCAAAGCGCATCTGCATGACTCCGTTTCATCGCGGACAGCACTATTTCTCAGGGGGTGCCGAATGACAATTTGATTCAGGCTGTGCCATTCAGATATCACGGGTGTCTTACATGGCCGGTGTCAGCAGAGTCCCGCCAGTTTCCCAGCCACCGCCGGATGCGCGCTTAACCTATCGTGCGCGGCACCTTCCAAGGCAGCATTGCGTACATGGCCGGGTTCTTGAAGCGGTCCAGTTCCAGGCTCTCATGCACGGCCGTCACCTCCTGGCCCAGCAGCGTCGTGCGGATTTCGCTGCGCGAGTAGAAGGGCGTGTCCTCCAGCGTGCGCACCACGCGCGCATGCCCGCTCTCGGAGCGCGTGGGCCGGCGGATGCGCCACAGCGTGCGCGGCATGGTGGCGGGCGGCGGCACGGGAATGTCCACCACCGCCCCGTCATCCGTGGCCTTCAGCGCCAGCGACTGCTTCGAACCATCTCGCCGCTCCGCGTTGTAGAGGATGGCGGTGGCGTCGTGCATCGGCGCGCGGCACCAATCCCATTCCCGGAAATCCTCCTCCAGCGGGGCAGAACCATTGTTCGTGTCGAAATAGGCAGGGCCGGACCAGCGCAGCGCGGGGCTGGTCAGTTCCACCTCGACGCGCGAGCGCGGCGCGATGGGCTGCCAGCGGTGGCGGCCATGCGTGTCCAGGGTAAAGCTGCGCGTGCCGAGTGCGCGGGGCCGCACGCGCACCGTACCGGCCAGGCGCGATGGGATGGGCGCCGTCACCTCGTTGACATGGATGGTCAGCGTCTCGCCATCCCAGTCGAGGCGCGAGGGGCCGATCTGGAGAAAGTCCGGCCCACGGGCCAGCGCGCCGCTCCTGCGGTCCGTCATCGCCCAGCGGCGCGGCCTGCCGTAGAGCGCCACGTTCAGGCAGCAATGGTTCCGCGGGTCCGCCTGGCCGCGCCGGTGCGCCATCGCATACCAGGGCGAAAACACCGTGCCGATGAAGGCAATGAGGGTGATGCCGTGCGCGCCATCATCGGACAGCGCATCCACATACCACCAGACATAGCCGCGCTCGGGCACATGCTGGTCGAACTCCCAACCTCTCATCGTCGCTCCTCTGGAGCATGGTCCGCGAAGGCGGAATCGCCAAAGCGGCAAATCATGCTCCCAACACAGACCCGGGCACGACCCGCCCTTGCGGGTCAGGCCCAAGAATCGCCTCCGCGGCGAATCGCCCGGAGAGTGCCGCCATGCCCAGCCCCGCGCCAGGGTGCGTGCCGCCGCCGGCCAGGAACAGCCCGGGCAGCCGGGTGCTGGCGTGCGGACGTTCGAAGGCCGCGTTCCAGCCATGCATGGCAGGGCCATAGAGCGCGCCGCCCGTGCCGGGAAACAGGGCTTCGTAGTCGGCCGGGGTGGTGGCCTGGATGTGCCCGGCCTCGATCTCGAAGCCGGCCGCGGCGAGCTGCGCGCGGCGCGAGACCGTCAGCGCCGCCACGTCCAGCGCCGCCCCATCGCCGCGGGCGGGCGCGCTCATGCTGAGCAGCAGCCGCTCCCTGCCGCCCGGCGCCACCGCCTCATCGCCGCGGTCCAGTGCCGTCAGATGCAGGGTGGAGGCGGCCGGGAGGCGGCCGCGGAAGCCGAGCTCTGCATATTCGGTGCCTGGCTTCGGGAACACGACATTGGTGTGCCGCGCCGGCCGGCCGGAGAGCCGCCCGACGATCGCCCAGGTCACGGCCGAGAAGGAGCGCTGGCGCGGCGCCACGGCGTCCACCGCGCGCGCCGCCGCGGGCCCGAACAGCCCGGCCCCCAGGGCCGCCACATCGGCGTTGAGGATCACGGCATCGGCGGCGATCCGCGTGCCGTCCTCCAGGCGCAGGCCGGCCGCCAGCCCGCGCTCGACCAGCACCTCCGCAACCGGGGCGTTGCAGCGCAGCGCCACGCCCAGGCCTTCCGCCACCGCGGCCATGGCGCCCGCCAGGCGGTGCACCCCGCCCGCGACGCGCCAGACGCCCTCCTGCTCCACCGCCGCCACCATCATCAGCGTGGCCGGCGCCTGCAGGGGCGAGGCACCGACATAGGTGGCGTAGCCGCCGAACAATTGCCGCAGCCGTGGGTCCCGGAAATGCCTCGCCAGCGCCTCGTCCAGCAGGGCGAAGGGCGATAGCCCGAGCAGCCGCGCCATGCCGACCTCGGCCGCCAGGCCCAGTGCGGTGGGCCGGGGGCGTTGCAGGAAGGCAGAATCCAGCGTCTGGCGCACGCGCCGCGCGCGGGCGCAGAATTCGCGGTAGCCGCGCGCCTCAGCCGCACCGGCGAAGGCGCCTATGGCGTCGGCGCTGCGGGCCTCGTCGCGGTGCAGGTCCAGGCATGACCCATCGGGCCAGACATGGCGGCCAAGCGAGTGCGCCTCGGTGAGTTGCAGCTGCGCGTCCAGCGAGGACCCGCCGGCGGCGAAGATCGCCTCGAAGATGGGGCGCAGCGTCAGCAGGGTGGGCCCGGCATCCAGCGCCAGCCCGTCCAGTTCCACGGCGCGCAGCTTGCCACCCGGCAGGGCCGCGCGCTCGAACACCGAGACGGCGCAGCCGCGTGCGGCCAGCCAGATGGCGGCGGCGAGCCCACCCACCCCCGCGCCCACGATGGCCACGCGCCGATCCTTCATGCGGGCAGGGAGGCAAAGGGCCGGATCACTGTCAATGCATCCTGACATTGGTGATGACAAAGCAAGGCGCTGCGCTATCCTCTGCCGCGCATGAGAAACGCAGGGAACATCGCATGAGCGAACGCGTGGCCGAAGCCCCGGATGCGGCGCCCACGCTGCGGGATCGGTTCCTGGCCTTCCGCGACCGGATGGTGGCCAGCCCGCGCTTCCGCGCCTGGGCGGCGCGCTTCCCGCTGACACGCCCCATGGCGCGCCGCCGCGCCCGCGCCCTGTTCGACCTGAACGCGGGCTTCGTCTACTCGCAGATCCTGACGGCCTGCGTGCGGCTGCGCGTGTTCGACGCGCTGCGCGAGGGGCCGCGCTCCGTCGCGTGGCTGGCGGCGAAACTCTCCCTCTCCACCGAGGCCACGCTGCGGCTTATGGAGGCCGCGGCCGCGCTCAAGCTCACCGAGGCGCGCGGCGAGGGCCGCTACGGGCTGGGCTCGCTGGGGGCCGCCCTGGTGGACAATGCCGGCGTGGTGGCAATGGTGGAGCACCACGCCATGCTCTACGCGGATTTGGCGGACCCCGTGGCCCTGCTGCGCAACCCGCGCGGCGGCACCAAGCTCGCCGCCTACTGGGCCTATGCGGGCAATGACGGCGCGGCGACGCTCGACCCTGGGGCCGTCGGTGAATACAGCGCGCTGATGGCCGCATCCCAGCCCATGATCGCGGCCGAGATCCTGGGCGCCTATCCGCTCGCCGCGCATCGCTGCCTGATGGATGTGGGCGGCGGTGAGGCGGCCTTTCTCAGCGCCGCAGGCCACAGCGCCCCCGGCCTGCGCCTGATGCTGTTCGACCTGCCCGCCGTGGCCGAGCGCGCCCGCGCACGCCTGGCGGCCGAGGGCCTCGCGCCACGCGCCACAACCCATGGCGGCAGCTTCCACACCGATGCCCTGCCCGAAGGTGCGGACGTCATATCGCTGGTGCGGGTGGTGCACGACCATGACGACGACGCGGCGCTCGGCATCCTCAGGCGCGCCCACGCCGCGCTGCCCGCCGGCGGCACGCTGCTGCTGGCTGAGCCCATGTCCGGCACGCCAGGCGCGGAGCCCATCGGCGAGGCCTATTTCGGCTTTTACCTATTGGCCATGGGGCGCGGGCGGCCGCGCCGCATGGACGAGTTGCGGGCGATGCTGGCGCAGGCCGGCTTCTCGCAAAGCCGCCCCGTCCGCACCCGCACGCCCATGCTCACCAGCCTGCTGGTGGCGCGGAAGTAGCGCGCCGCGTCAGAAGGGCCGGCTGCCCTGGATCTGTGTGCGGTGCATCAGCCGCCGCAGGCTGCCGTCGAAGGGGTCGCGGCGGTGCATCACGCAGCGATTGTCCCAGATCAGCACGTCGCCCTTCTTCCACTTCTGCACCCAGGTGAATTCCGGCCGCGCCGCGAAGGCCCAGAGTTCATCCAGCAGCGCCTGGCTCTCCTCGTAGGGCAGGCCCATCACATGCGCGTTGCGCCGGCGCCCGAGGAAGAGCGACTTGCGCCCCGTCTCAGGATGGGTCCGCACCATCGGATGCAGCGCACCGGGCAGTTCTTCGGGCGTGTAGTGCTCCTTGTAGCCCGCGCGCAGGAAGCCCGCGGAGTTGCGCGTGGCGTCGTGCTTGCAGGTAAGGCTCGCGATGCGCGCCTGCATCGCCGCCGGCAGCCCCTCCAGCACCGCCTCCATGTCGCAGAACCAGGTGTCACCATGACCTTCGGGCACCTCGATGCCATAGAGCACGGAGGCATCGGGCGGGACCTCGTTGTAGGACATGTCGGTGTGCCACTCGGCCTCGCCGGCGCCGAGGCCGCCGATGGCCTCGCCATCCACCACGATGTTGGAGATCACCGTCACCTCCGGCCGTGTCGGCTGGTGCGCCTTCCCGGTGCGGGTGATGGGTGCCTTGTCCAGCGGGCCGAAGCGGCGGCTGAAATCGGCCAGGGCATCATCGTCGATGGACTGCCCCCGCAGACGCAGCACCTTGTGCGTGAGCCAGGCGCGCTTGATGGCGTCGAAGCCCGCATCGTCCAGCCGTTGCAGGTCCACGCCGCGGATATCGGCGCCGAGCGGCGCGTCGAAGGGCGCCACTTCGAGCGCCCCTCCCCCGGGCCTAGTCGTTGCTTCCTGGGTTGCCATCACCGTCTTTCTCCGTTGTCGCGGAAAGGCTAGCATCAGGGCGCCGGTCTGCAACCGTTGCGGCATGATGCGTTCCGCGCCTGCACGCGCCGTTGCCGCGCGGCCCCACCGCGCCTAGCCTCCCTCCCAGGAGGAGCCCCACCCATGTCCGACCGCCTCGAATTCGGCTGGTACCTGCCCACCTCGGGCGACACGATCTGCTATGGCGACCGCACCCGCGACATCCCACCCTCGGCCGCGCTGTTCGACCGCATCGTGCAGGCCGCGGAAGAAGCGGGCTTCGAGTACTTCCTCGTCCCCGTCGCCGCGCCCTGCTGGGAGGCCTTCACGGCCAGCGCCATGGCGGTGGCCAAGACGAAGCGCATAAAGGCGCTGGTGGCCGCGCGGCCGGGCTACATCACGCCCGTGCAGTTCGCCAAGATGATCGCGACCTTCGACCAGCTCTCCGGCGGGCGCATTGCCGTCAACCTCATCGCGGGCCAGAGCGAGGCGGAGAACCGCGCCGAAGGCGTAAACCTCGCCAAGGAGGATCGCTACGCCCTGATGGAAGAGGACGTCTCCGTCATGAAGGCGCTCTGGGCCAGCCCCGGGCCGGTCACCTTTCACGGCCGCTTTCACCGCATCGAGGGCGCGCGCATCGCCCCGCAGACGCTGCAGCAGCCCAGCCCGCGCTTCTACCTTGGCGGCGGCTCGCTGGAGGCCTGGGAGGTGTCCGCGAAGCACGCCGACATCCACCTGTTCTGGGGCGACACGCCCGAGACCATCGCGCAGAACATCGTGACCCTGCGCGACATGGCCGCCCGCCACGGCCGCCGCGACGCGCTGGGCTTCGGCATGCGCCTGCAGATCTGCTGCCGCGAGACCGAGGACGCCGCCTGGGACGCCGCGCAAGACCTCGTCCGCGGCGTCACCGAGGAGCAGACGCGCAAGGTCCAGGCGAACATCGCGGGCTCGGCCGCCAACCAGCGGGTGCAGCAACTCGCGCGCGAACATGGCGAACTGATCGCGCCGCATCTCTGGAGCGGGCTTACCAAGGCACGCCAGGGCGCGGGCATCATGGTGGTCGGCAACCCCGAGCAATGCGCCGCAACGCTGCAACGCTTCATCGATGTGGGCTGCACCTCCTTCTGCCTGTCCGGCTACCTGCACGACGAGGAGGCGGCCCGCTTCGCGCGGCTGGTGCGGCCGCTGCTGCTCGAGCGCAACCGCGGACGGATGCTGGCGGCTTAGGGGGGGGCTGGCAGGGGCGTCGCGCCCCCTTGCCCTCAGTGCCCCGCGTTCTCGCCCGAGAAGTCGGGAGCGGCGAGGCCCGAGGCCTCGATCTGGGCGGCCAGCTGGGCCTTGAGGCGTTCGAGGCCTTCGGCGCTGCTCGCTTCCGCGCGGGCAACGAGGACGGCCTGGGTGTTGGAGGCGCGCAGGAGCCACCAGCCATCGGGCGTGTTGACCCGCACGCCGTCCACGGCCGAGACATCGGCACCTTCGGCGTCGAGGCGGGCGGCGACCTCGCGGACCACCTCGAACTTGCGCGTGTCCTCGCAGTTGAAGCGCAGTTCGGGCGTGTTCAGCACCTGGGGCAGGCCCGCGCGCATCTCGGCCAGGCTGTGTTCGCTGCGGGCCAGGATGTCGAGCAGGCGCACGGCGGAATACAGCGCGTCGTCGAAGCCGTACCACTTGTCGGCGAAGAAGATGTGGCCCGACATCTCGCCGGCCAGCGGGCAGCCCGTCTCGGCCATCTTCTGCTTGATCAGGCTGTGGCCGGTGCGCCACATCAACGGCGTGCCGCCGGCGGCGGCGATCTCGTCGAACAGCACCTGGCTCGCCTTCACGTCCGCGATGATGGTGGCCCCCGGATGGGCCTTCAGCACATCGCGGGCAAGGACGACGAGGAGCTGGTCGCCGAACAGCATGTTGCCCTCGCCATCCACCACGCCGATGCGGTCCGCGTCGCCGTCGAAGGCGATGCCGAGGTCGGCCTTGGTGTCGTGCACCTTCGCGATGATCTGCGCGAGGTTCTTCAGCACCGTGGGGTCGGGGTGGTGGTTGGGGAAGGTGCCGTCGATCTCGGCATTGATGACGTGGTGCGTGCCCGGAAGTTCGCGCACCAGGCGCTCGGTGATGGCGCCGCCCGAGCCATTGCCCGGGTCCCACACCACGTTCAGCGTCTTGGCGCCGCCCGTGTAGTCCCGGACCATGCGGGCGAGGTAGGTGGCGCTCACATCCACGTCGCGCGCGGAGCCCTGTGCCGCCGGCACGACGTCGCCCGCGGCGGCGAGGCGGCCGAGTTCC
>JBHYDO010000037.1:11508-21724 GCA_051860645.1 Roseococcus sp. | reverse complement strand
GCAGCGCCTCGTCCAGCTCAAGCCAGAGTGAATCCTCGCCGGTCGTGCTGGTCATCAGCACGCGCATCCCGGGCCAGGCGAGCTTGGGGTCGATGCTCTCGATCAGCGTCAGCGGGTCGGTCACGTCGGTGCCGCCCCAGCCGGTGCCGGGGTGGGCCACCTGGAAGTAGCGCCCGGGCGTGGAGCGGCGGCCGCGCACGCGCAGGCCGGAGGCGCGCATGTTCAGGCATTTGCCGGCCTGGTGCTCGGTGAGAACCCCGGTGATGTGGTCGTCCACCACCACCACCTCGTCCACATGGCCCTGCCATTGCTGGGCGAAGATGCCGACCGCGGCACTCCCGCAGCCCACCCGCATGCGCGTCTCGGCGACGCCGTTCACGATGGGGGCGGCGCCGGCCTGGAGCGTGACGCGGGAGCCACCCGGGATGCTCACCTCGATGGCCTGCTTCCGGCACAGCGCCAGCATGGCCGCGCAGGTGACGTTGCCCTCGCGCTTGGAGCCGCCCGTCAGGTGCCGCACCCCGCCCAGGCTCAGCATCTGGCTGCCGTATTCGGCGGTGGTGACATGGCCGATCTGCTCGCCCTCGTGCATCACGGGGGCGCATTCGGGGCCGAGGTGGCGGTCGGTGTCGATCTTCACCTTCAGGCCGCAATAGCTGAAGATTCCCTCGGTCACGACTGTCACCGTGTCCACCCCCGCATGGCGCTGGCCCACGATGAAGGGGGCGGGCTTGTAGTCCGGATAGGTGGTGCCGGCGCCGATGGCGGTGACGAAGACCTGCGGCGCGGGCACCACTTCGCCCGACCATTCCTCCGCCGCGTCCAGGAAGGGCACCACGGGCGCGCCGGCCTCCACCGCCTGGTGCAGCAGCACCAGCGGGTCGGTGCGGATCAGGCGGCCATCCTCGTTGGCATAGCGGTGGCAGGCGCCCGCCCGGCCGGGGCGGATGCGGCACAGGACCGGGCAGGCGTCGCAGCGGACGATGCCCTCGTTTCCCTCGCGGGCGCCGAACTGCTCGGTGCGGTCGTTCACGCCGCCCCTGCCCGCTGCCGTTGTTGCAAAACCTGCCTCCACCTTCAGGAGCGGATTGTGCTTTCCCTTGGCCCCGCGCTCAATCAGAAACTAGGCTCCTGATTCGGGGCCAAAGCAATCGGCTGGAGGGTGCGGATGGCGCGGGTGCTGGTGCGCGGGATCGGGCTTTTCTTCACGGGCGAGTTCGACACGCCGCTGCGCGACGCGGATGCCCTGCTGATCGAGGGCGGGGTGGTGACCGGCATCGGGCGCGCCGCCGAATTCGATGCGGCGGGTGCCACGATCATTGACGCCCATGGCTGCGCTGTGATGCCGGGGCTGATCGACAACCACGTCCACCCCGCCTTCGGCGACTGGACCCCGCGCCAGAACCAACTGGGCTGGATCGAGGCCATGGTGCATGGCGGCACCACCACCCTCATCAGCGCGGGCGAGGTGCATCTGCCGGGCCGCCCGAAGGACCGCGTGGGGGTGAAGGCGCTCGCCATCGCCGCCCAGCGCTGCTTCAGCGCCTTTCGCCCCATGGGTGCCCGCGTCCTGGCAGGCGCGCCCGTGCCCGAGCGCGGCCTGACCGCCGCCGACTATGCCGAGATGGCCGAGGCCGGCGTGCGCTTCGTGGGCGAGTTCGGCCTGGGCACCGTGAAGGACGAGGCCGAGGTAGTGGAGGTGATGGGCCATGTCCGCGCCGCCGGGCTGAATGCCATGATCCATTGCGGCGGGCCGTCCATCGCGGGGTCCAACCTGATGCAGGCGCCGGTGGTGATCGCGGCCGATGCCGACATCGTGGCGCACATCAATGGCGGGCCGACCTCCCTGCCCGCCGCCGAACTCACGAAGGTGATCGAGGGCACGAAGCGCGCCATCGAGGTGGTGCACAACGGCAACCCCCGCAACGCCATCCATGCCATGAACGTGCTGCGGGACATGAAGCGGCTGGACCGGCTGGTGCTGGGCACGGACAGCCCGGCGGGCTCGGGCGTGCAGCCGCTGGGCGTGCTGCGGACCATCTCGCTGCTGTGCAGCCTGGGCGGGCTCGATCCGGCCATCGCCATCGCCGCCGCGGGCGGCAACACGGCGCACTGGCGCGGCATCGAGGCCGGAACCATCGCCATCGGCCGCCCCGCCGACCTGGTGTTCCTGGATGCCCCCATCGGCGGCGCCGGCCGCGATGCCGCCGAGGCCTTCACCTTCGGCGAACTGCCCGGCATCGGCATGGTCATGGTGGATGGCGAGGTGAAGACGGCCCGCAGCCGCAACACGCCGCCGGCCGCGCGCATCCCGGAGGTGCTGGCATGATCATCCGCAAATACCTGGTGCTGGTGGAGGAAACCGCCCGCGAACAGGGGCGTGACATATTCCCGCCCATCCGGCGCGCGGTCGCCGCCTGCGTGCTGCAGAACCCCTTCGCCGGCCGCTATGTCGAGGACCTCACGCCGCTCATCGAGGCGGGTGCGACCCTGGGCGCGGAGTTGGCCGCCCGTGCCGTGGCCGCGCTCGGCATCCCGGGCGGCGAGGTCCACAGCTTCGGCAAGGCCGCCGTGGTGGGCGAGGCGGGCGAGCTGGAACACGCCGCCGCCCTGCTGCACCCCCAGATGGGCGCGCCCGTGCGGGCGGCGCTGGAAAAGGGCCCGGCGCTGATCCCTTCCGCCAAGAAGCGCGGCGGCATGGGCACGGCCATCGACATCCCGCTCGGCCACAAGGACGCCGCCTTCGTCCGCAGCCATTTCGACGCGATCGAGTTCCGCTGCACCGACGCGCCCATGGCCGATGAGATCCTGCTGTGCCTGGCGCTCACCACCGGCGGGCGGCCGCTGCCGCGCATCGGCGGGCTGGGGGTGGAGGGGATTGTCGGAAACGATGGCTTGAGGTGACATAGGGGTAAGGTTGAGAACACGCGGGCGCGCCATGGATGACCAGCTTCGCCTTGTGCTGAACGGGGCGCCCCGCACCCTGCCGCGCGCCCAGCCCGCGACCACCACCCTGCTCGACTGGCTCCGCGCGCAGGGGCTGACCGGCGCCAAGGAAGGCTGCGCCGAGGGCGATTGCGGCGCCTGCACCGTGGTGCTGGAGGGGGAAGATGGCGGGCGCACGCCGGTCAATGCCTGCCTCTGCGTGCTGGGCCAGCTGCATGGCCGCGCGATCCGCACCGTCGAGGGGCTGGGTGCGGGCCACCCCATCCCCCGGGCGATGGCCGAGGCGGACGCCACGCAATGCGGCTTCTGCACGCCCGGCATCGTCATGGCCGCCTGGGCCCACACCCGCGAGGGCGGCGACGCGCATGAGGCGCTGGCGGGCAACCTCTGCCGCTGCACCGGCTACCGCCCCATCCTGGATGCCATGTCGCGCCTTGAGGATGACGGCGCGCCGCCTCCCGCCCTGGCCGCGCCGGCCAGCGCGCGTTTCCCGGGCTTTCATCTGCCGGCCTCGCTGGACGAGGCGCTGGCCCTGCGCGCGGTGCGGCCGGAGGCCCGGGTGCTGATGGGCGGCACCGACCTCGGCCTGCGCTTTTCCGAGCACCGGGAGCATCCGGCGCAAATCCTCTGCCTGCTGAACGTGGCGGAGATGCAGGGGGTGGAGGCCCGCGCCTCCGGCCTGCGGATCGGCGCCGCGGCCAGCTATGGGGAGTGGCTGCGCGCCTGCCGCGCGGATGCCATATGGGCACCGCTGGTGCCCTACCTGGCGCGGCTGGGCTCGCGGCAGATCCGCGGCCTGGGCACGGTGGCGGGCAATCTCGGCACGGCGTCCCCCATCGGCGACGCGCTGCCCGTGCTGCTGGCGCTGGGCGCGGTGGTGGAGGTTGCGCAGCTGCGCGGGGTGCGGCACGTGCCCGTCGAGGAATTCCTCACCGGCTATCGGCGAAACGCCCTGGCGCCGGAGGAACTCATCGTCGCCATCCATCTCCCCCGCCCGCCGGAGGGGGCCTTCCTGGCGGCCGAGAAGCTCTCGCGCCGGCACGACCAGGACATCAGCGCCGTCTCGCTGGCCGCGCTGGTCACCTTCGAGGGTGGCGTCGTGCGGGAGGCGCGGCTGGCCTTCGGCGGCATGGACGCCACCGCCCGCCGCTGCGCCCCCGCCGAGGCCGCGCTGCGGGGCCGGCCGCTGGACGACGCCGCGCTGGTCGCGGCCGGAAATGCATTGGACTTCACGCCCCTGGCCGATTGGCGCGGCAGCGCCGAATACCGGATGGAGGCCGCGCGTGGCCTGCTGCGGCGGCTCGCGCTGCGCCATGCCGGCCTGGCGGCGGAGGTCTTCGCATGATGGATGGCGGCGCCCCGCCCATGCGGCATGCCGGCCAGTCCATGCGCCATGACAGCGCGCTGAAGCACGCGACCGGCGAGGCCCGCTTCCTGGACGACATGCCCGAGCCCGCGGGCACGCTGCACGCGGCGCTGGTGCTCTCGCCCGTCGCCCATGGGCGGCTGGAGGCGCTCGACACTGCCGCCGCCGCGGCCATGCCCGGCGTGGTGCAGGTCATCACGCCGGGCGACATTCCGGGCGAGAACGACATCGCGCCCATCCTCTCCGGCGAGGTGCTGCTGGCGGAGGGCGTGGTGGAGCATCACGGCCAGGCGCTCGCCATCGTCGTGGCGCGCACGCGCGACGAGGCGTTGCGCGCGGCGGCGGCCGCCCTGCCTGCCATCACGCCCCAGCCCCCGGTGCTGAGCATCGAGGAAGGCCTGGCGCGCGAGGCCTGGATCATCAAGCCGCAGACGATGGCGGCGGGCGATGCTCAGGCGGCACTGGCGGCCGCGCCGCACCGGCTTTCCGGCGAGTTCCACGCCGGCGGGCAGGAGCATTTCTACCTCGAGGGGCAGGTCGCCCTGGCCATCCCGGGCGAGGAGGAGGAGATGCTGGTGCATTCCTCCACCCAGCACCCGACCGAGGGGCAGCACATCGTGGCGCGCGTGCTGGGCGTGCCCTACCACCGCATCACGGTGCAGTGCCGCCGCATGGGCGGCGCCTTCGGCGGCAAGGAGAGCAACGCCAGCTGGGTGGCCGCCGCCGCCGCCATCGCGGCCCGGCGGACGGGGCGGCCGGTGAAGCTGCGCCTGCCCCGCCGCGCCGACATGGCGGCCACGGGCAAGCGCCACCCCTTCCTGTACCGCTGGCAGGTGGGCTTCGACGCGGAGGGAAGGCTGCTGGCGCTGGACGCGCTGCTGGCCGCCGATGGCGGGCATTCGGTGGACATGTCGGGCGGCGTGGTGTTCCGCGCGCTGACCCATGCGCTGAACTGCTATGGCGTGCCGGCCCACCGCATCACCGCCTGCGCGGTCAAGACCAACCATGTCAGCAACACCGCCTTCCGCGGCTTCGGCGGTCCGCAGGGCGCGCTGCTGATGGAGGAGGTGCTGCACGCCGTGGCCCGCCACCTGGGCCGGGAGGTGGACGCCGTGCGCGAGGCCAACTTCGCCGACCGCACGCCCTATGGCCAGGCGCTGGACCCGGCCCTCACCCGCCGCGTGCTGGCCGAGGCCAGGCAGGATGCCGGCTGGGAGGCGAAGCGCGCCGAGATCGCGGCCTTCAACGCGGCGCACCCCACGCTGCGCCGGGGGCTTGGTTCCTTCGTCTGCGCCTTCGGCATCAGCTTCGGCATCGTGCATTTGAACCAAGCCGGCGCGTTGGTGCATGTCTACACCGATGGCTCCATCCGCCTCGCCCATGGCGGCACCGAGATGGGCCAGGGGCTGTTCATCAAGGTGGCGCAGGTGGTGGCGGAGGTGTTCTCCGTGCCGGTGGAGCAGGTGGGCATCACCGCCACCTCCACCGCCGAGATCCCCAACACCAGCGCCACCGCCGCCAGCACCGGCAGCGACCTCAACGGCTGGGCCGCGCACGCCGCCGCCAGCACGCTGCGCCACCGCATGGCCGAGGTGGCCGCGACGCATTTCGGCTGCCCGGTGGACGAGGTGGTGTTCGAGGACGGCCAGGTCTTCGCCGGCACGCCTGGCAGCAACAAGCGGCTCGCCTTCGGCGAGTTGGCGAAGCTGTGCTGGAAGGCGCGCGTCAGCCTTTCCGCCACCGGCTTCTATAAGACGCCCGACCTGCACTGGGACGCCGAGGCGCTGAAGGGCGAGCCCTTCCACTACTTCACCTATGGCGCGAGCGTGGCCGAGGTGCTGCTGGACACGCTGACGGGCGAGCATCGCTGCCTCTCGGCGCACCTCGTCCAGGATTGCGGCCGCAGCCTGAACCCGGCCATCGACCTGGGGCAGATCGAGGGCGGCTTCATCCAGGGGATGGGCTGGTTGACCAGCGAGGAATTGTGGTGGGACGAACAGGGCCGGCAGCGCACGCTCGGCCCCTCCACCTACAAGATCCCCGGCTCACGCGACGTGCCGCCGGTGCTGCGAACGCGCCTGCTGGAGGGCTCGGCTGGCCGGGCGAACACGCTGTTCCGCTCCAAGGCGGTGGGGGAACCGCCGCTGCTGCTCGCCACGGCCGTGGTCAACGCGTTGCGGGATGCGGCGGGCCTTGTACACCTTGACCTTCCGGCAACCCCGGAGCGGCTTTTGCTCAATTTAGGAGCAAAAAAAACCACAGCTTGAAGCCGCTTGCATGAACCCCCGCGCTTAGCCATACAGGCATGGCTGGGGTGCGGAACGCGCATCCCGGCAGGACATATTCCGGGGCTCAGCCCCGGCAGGGACAAGCCGCGGGGCACCACCCCGACGGAGAACAATGGCGTGGGGGACGGATCCGGGTGAGCGACATCATCCTTCAGACGGAGAGCTTGACGAAGGAGTTCCGCGGCTTCCTGGCCGTGCAGGACGTGAACATGGGCGTCCGCCGCGGCACGATCCATGGACTGATCGGCCCCAACGGCGCCGGCAAGACCACCTGCTTCAACCTGCTGACCAAGTTCCTCATCCCGACGCGTGGCAGCATCCGCTACGACGGGCAGGAAATCACGCGGATGAAGCCCGCCGAGGTGGCGAGGCTTGGCCTCGTGCGCTCCTTCCAGATCTCGGCGGTCTTCGCGAACCTGTCCGTGCTGGAGAATGTCCGCGTGGCGCTGCAACGCCAGCGCGGCGGCAATTTCGACTTCTGGCGGTCCGACACATTGCTGCGGCAATATGACGAGCGCGCCCGCGAACTGCTCGAGGATGTGGGCCTGACGGAATACGCCGAGCTGCGCGCCGGCCAGCTTCCCTATGGCCGCAAGCGCGCGCTGGAGATCGCCACCACGCTGGCGATGGACCCCGCGATGATGCTGCTCGACGAACCCACCGCCGGCATGACCCATGAGGATGTGGACCGCATCGTGACCCTGGTGAAGCGCGTGGCCAAGGGCCGCACGGTCCTGCTGGTGGAGCACAACCTCAAGGTGGTGGAAGGCCTGTGCGACCGTATCACGGTCCTGGCGCGCGGCCAGATCCTGGCCGAGGGCGACTATGGCGAGGTGAGCCGCAACCCCGAGGTGCAGGCCGCCTATCTGGGCACCGACCCCTCCTCCGTCGGCGTGCCGGAGGGCGCCTCCCATGGCTGACGCCCCGCTGCTGAAGATCTCGGCCCTCGAGGCCTGGTATGGCGAGAGCCATGTGCTGCACGGCGTGGACATCGACATCCGCGAAGGCGAGGTGGTGACGCTGCTGGGCCGCAACGGCGCGGGCAAGACCTCCACGCTGCGCTCCATCATGGGCCTGGTCGGCCGGCGCGCCGGGTCGGTGAAGTATGACGGGCGCGAGCTGATCGACGCGCGCTCGGACATTATCGCCCGCGCCGGCATCGGCTACTGCCCGGAGGAGCGGGGGATATTCGCCT
This sequence comes from Roseococcus sp., assembly GCA_051860645.1. Classification (GTDB taxonomy): domain Bacteria; phylum Pseudomonadota; class Alphaproteobacteria; order Acetobacterales; family Acetobacteraceae; genus Roseococcus. The sequence continues at coordinate 13,929 of JBHYDO010000037.1, read as the reverse complement.
CGCTCTCGGTCTACGAGAACCTGATGCTGCCGCCCGAGGTGCTGCCCGGCGGCCTCTCGGTCCAGACCATCTACGAGCTGTTCCCGAACCTGCTGGAACGCCGCAACAGCCCCGGCACCAAGCTCTCCGGCGGCGAGCAGCAGATGCTGGCCATCGGCCGTATCCTGCGCACCGGGGCCAAGCTGCTGCTGCTGGACGAGCCCTCCGAGGGCCTCGCCCCGGTCATCGTGCAGCAGATCGGCCGCACCATCCGAGAGCTGAAGCAGCGCGGCTTCACGGTGCTGCTGGTGGAGCAGAATTTCCGCTTCGCCCAGACCGTGGCGGACCGCCACTACGTGATGGAGCATGGGCGCGTCGTGGACATGGTCCAAAACGAGGAACTGAACGCTTCGCTGGAGCGACTGCACGAATACCTGGGCGTCTGAGACCGACAAGAAGCGGCCCCGCCCGGAACCCCCAAGGAAGGAACCCCCAAGATGACCACCACCACCCGCCGCACCCTGATCGGCGCCGCCGCCACCGCTCCGGTCTGGGGCGCGCTGTCCACGTCGCGCGCCCGCGCGCAGGCGGCGAACACCATCCGCCTCGGTGTGCTGACCGACATGTCGGGCACCTTCCGCGACCTGAACGGGCCGAACACGGTGGCTGCCACGCGGCTGGCCGTGCAGGAATTCGCGGCCCGCGGCTTCAACGTGGAAGTGGTGGTGGCCGACCACCAGAACCGCCCGGACGTGGGCGTGAACATCGCCCGGCAGTGGTTCGACCGCGACAATGTGGACGTGGTGAGCAGCCTGGCCGCCTCCTCGGTGGCACTTGCCGTGGCCGACCTGGCGCGTGAGCGCAACAAGGTGGCCATCGCCACTTCGACCGCAACCTCGGACCTGACCGGCCGCGCGTGCAGCCCGAACACGATCCACTGGGTCTATGACACCTACATGCTGTCCAAGGTGGCAGGTGCGGCCATGGTGCGCGCGGGCGGCGACACCTGGTTCTTCCTGACCGCGGACTACGCCTTCGGCCACGCGCTGGAGCGCGACACCACGGGCTTCATCCGTGCCGCCGGCGGCCGCGTCCTGGGTGGCGTCCGCACGCCCTTCCCCGGAACGACCGACTTCAGCTCCTTCCTGCTGCAGGCGCAGGCCAGCCGCGCCAAGGTGATCGGCCTCGCCAACGCCGGCGTGGACACCATCAACTCGATCAAGCAGGCGGCCGAGTTCGGCATCACGCGGCGCGGCACCAAGATCGCCTCGCTGCTGCTGTTCATCACCGACGTCCATGCGCTGGGGCTGGAGGTCGCGCAGGGGCTGGTGTGCGCCAACACCTTCTACTGGGACCTGAACGACAAGACGCGCGGCGTCTCCCGCCGCATCCTGGCGCTGGCGGGCGGCGACCTGCCGGTGGCGATGAGCCATGCCGGCGACTATGCGGCCAACCTGCACTACCTGAAGGCCGTGGCCGACATGGGTGTCGCCGCCGCCAAGGCGAGCGGACGCGATGCCGTGGCGCGCATGAAGGCGATGCCGACCAGCGACGACGCCTTCGGCGAGGGCCGCATCCGCGAGGATGGCCGCAAGCTCAACCCCGCCTACCTGTTCGAGGTGAAGACCCCGGCCGAGAGCCGCGGCCGCCATGACTACTACAAGCTGCTGCAGTCCACCGACGCCAACGAGCCCTGGCGGCCGCTGGCGGATGGCGGCTGCGGCTTCATCCGCAGCTGAACAAGCACGAACGAGGAAGGAACATCCCCATGACGAACACCACCCGCCGTACCCTCCTGGGCGCCGCCGCGGCCGCGCCCGTGCTGGGAGCCCTGCCCTACCGCTCGGCGAAGGCGCAGGCCGCCAACACCATCCGCATCGGCGTGATGAACGATCAGTCCGGCCTGTATCGCGACATCTCGGGCCCGGGCTCCACCCAGGCCGTGCGCCTCGCGGTGCAGGAAAGCGGCATCACCCAGCGCGGCATCAATGTCGAGGTCGTGCAGGCGGACCACCAGAACCGCCCCGATGTCGGCTCCACGGTGGTGCGCCAGTGGATCGACCGCGACAATGTGGACGTGATCGTGGACGTGCCGACCAGCTCGGTGGCGCTCTCGGTCAACACCATCGTGCGCGAGCGCAACAAGGTGTTCCTGAACTCCGGCGCCGCGACGTCGGACCTGACGGGCGCGCAGTGCAGCCCCAACACCATCCACTGGACCTATGACACCTGGATGCTGGCGCGCGGCACCGGCGGCGCCATGGTGGCGGCGGGCGGCCAGACCTGGTTCTTCATCACCGCCGACTACGCCTTCGGCCATGCGCTCGAGCGCGACACGAGCGAGTTCGTCCGCCAAGCCGGCGGCCGCATCCTGGGCCAGGTGCGCACACCCTTCCCCGGCACGACCGACTTCTCGAGCTTCCTGGTCCAGGCGCAGGCCTC
>JBHYDO010000037.1:0-11498 GCA_051860645.1 Roseococcus sp. | reverse complement strand
CGCAGGTCATCGGGCTGGCCAATGCGGGCGGCGACACCATCAACTCCATCAAGCAGGCGGCCGAGTTCGGCATCACCCGGCGCGGCGTGCGGCTGGCGGGGCTGCTGGTGTTCGTGACCGACATCCACAGCCTCGGCCTGCAGACCGCGCAGGGCCTCGTGCTGACCGAGACATTCTACTGGGACCTGAACGACAAGACGCGCGCCTTCACCCAGCGCCTGGGTGCGATGCCGAACAACATCAAGCCCTCGATGGTCCAGGCCGGCTGCTATGCCTCGGTGCTGCACTACCTGAAGGCGGTGGGCGACATGGGCGTGGCGGCCGCCAAGGCGAGCGGTGCCGATGCCGTGGCCCGCATGAAGGCGATGCCGACCAGCGACGATGCCTTCGGCGAAGGCACCGTGCGCGCCGATGGCCGCAAGATCCATCCGGCCTACCTGTTCCAGGTGAAGACGCCCGCCGAGAGCACGGCCCCCTGGGACTACTACAAGCTGCTGCAGACCGTGCCCGCCGACCAGGCCTTCCGCCCGATGGCGGCCGGCAACTGCGCGATCGTGCGGAGCTGAGCTTCGACGCCATGTGCGCGCCGCCAGCAAGGGCGGCGCGCACATGGCCAAGCTGCGTGACCCCCGGCAATTTCGCCGGGGCAGAGAGGTTTCACCGGGGCACGGCCGCCCCCCCTGTCCGGCACCCCCGTCTTGTCTGACACGGGTGCGCCGGGCGCGGTGGGCGGCCGAACCCTTGTCAGGGATGACTGATTCCGATGGATGAGCTCTTCGGCATACCCTTGCCCCTGCTGTTCGGACAGCTGCTGCTCGGCCTCATCAACGGGGCCTTCTACGCCCTGTTGTCGCTGGGCCTGGCGGTGATCTTCGGCATGCTGAACGTCATCAACTTCGCCCATGGCGCGCAGTTCATGATGGGTGCCTTCGTGGCCTGGATGCTGCTGAACTTCGCGGGCATCGGCTACTGGTGGGCCCTGCTGCTCGCACCGCTGATCGTGGGGTTCACCGGCGTGCTCATCGAGAAGACGATGATCAGTCGATTGTACAAGCTCGATCACCTGTACGGCCTGCTGCTGACCTTCGGACTCGGCCTTATCATCGAGGGGCTGTTCCGCAACGAGTTCGGCAGCTCGGGCATGCCCTACCGCATCCCCAACGAGCTGCAGGGCGCCTGGGACCTCGGCTTCATGTTCATGCCCGTCTATCGCGGCTGGGTGGTGGTCGTGGCGCTGGTCATGTGCCTGGCCACCTGGCTGGTCATCGAGAAGACCAAGCTCGGCTCCTACCTGCGGGCGGCCACCGAGAACCCGGCGCTGGTGCAGGCCTTCGGCATCAACGTGCCCCGCATGATGACGCTGACCTACGGCGCCGGCGTGGCACTGGCCGCCTTCGCGGGCGTGCTGGCCGCGCCGATCTACTCGGTCAACCCGCAGATGGGCACGAGCCTCATCATCATCGTGTTCGCGGTCGTGGTGATCGGCGGCATGGGGTCCATCCTGGGCTCGGTGCTGACCGGCTTCGGCCTGGGCGTGGTCGAGGGCTTCACCCGCGTCTTCTACCCGGAGGCATCCGCCACAGTGATCTTCGTCGTCATGGCCATCGTGCTGCTCACGCGGCCGGCCGGCCTGTTCGGGAGGGCCTGAGTCATGGCCGCACCCGGTGGGTTCTCCGGAGAGGACTTCAAGCAGGAGGACAGCGTCTTCCTGGGCTTCACCCGCACGCAGGGCATCGCCTTCCTGCTGATGCTGGCCTTCGTGGTGATCAGCCCCTTCTTCCTCTACCCCGTCTTCCTGATGAAGGTCCTGTGCTTCGCGCTCTTCGCCTGCGCCTTCAACCTGCTGATCGGCTATGTGGGGCTGCTGAGCTTCGGTCATGCCGCGTATTTCGGCATGGGCGGCTACCTCGCCGGCCATGCTGCGAAGGAATGGGGGCTGCCGCCGGAACTTTCCATCCTCATCGGCGGTGCCACGGGCGCCATCCTGGGCCTGGTCATCGGCTGGATCGCCATCCGCCGCCAGGGCATATACTTCGCCATGATCACGCTCGCCTTCGCCCAGATGGTCTACTTCTTCTGCGTGCAGGCGCCCTTCACCGGCGGCGAGGACGGCATCCAGTCCATCCCGCGCGGCACGCTGTTCGGCGTGTTCGACCTGACCTCCGACATGACCATGTACTGGATGGTGGCGGGCGTGTTCGTCATCGGCTTCCTGCTGGTGCACCGCATCGTCCACTCGCCCTTCGGCATGGTGCTGAAGTCCATCCGCGAGAACGAGCCGCGCGCCACCTCGCTGGGCTACCGCACGGATGACTACAAGCTGGTGGCCTTCGTGCTCTCGGCCGGGCTGTCGGGCGTGGCGGGCGGGGTGAAGGCGCTGGTCTTCGGCATCGCGACACTCACCGACGTGTTCTGGACCATGTCGGGCGAGGTGGTGCTGATGTCGCTCGTGGGGGGCCTCGGCACCATCTTCGGGCCGGTCATGGGTGCGGCCGTGATCATCACCATGCAGAACTACCTGGCCGAGTTCGGCGCCTGGGTGACGGTGATCCAGGGCGCAATCTTCGTCCTCTGCGTGCTGGCATTCCGCCGCGGCATCGTGGGTGAGATCGGCAACTGGCTGAAGGTGCGGCTGTAGCCGCTGCCGGACCGGAGGGGACACGCCCCCTCCGGCGCAGGCCCTACCCCAGCGTGAACGCCTCGTGCAGCGCCGACTGCACCGAACCGCCCAGCACCGCGCCACCGCCCGCCACATAGACCCAGTCGCCGATGGTGACGGCGGCCACCGCATGGCGCGGCGTGGGCATGGGGGCGTGGCTCTGCCAGGTATCGGCGGCGGGATCGTAGCTTTCCATCTGGCCGACCACCTTGGCGTTGCGCGGGACGCCCCGCTCGATGATGCCGCCCTCGCCACCCATGCAGAAGAAGCGGCCGCGATAGATCACCATCCCATGGCCCGAACGCGCGGTGGGCAGCGGCGCGCGATCCTCCCAGGTGTCGCGGGCGGGCAGGTACACGTGGTGCATCCCGGTGTTGTACTGGAAGGTGTTGAAGCGGCCGCCGATGATGTGGATCAGCCCGTTGTGGGCCACGCCGCCCACATGGTCGCGCCCGGCGGGCAGCGGGCGGCGGAGTTCCCAGCGGTCGGCCTGGGGGTCGTAGACCTCGTGCCAGGAGATGCTGGCGCGTTCCGGCGCGGGGTCCGTGGCGCCGCCGATGAGATGGACCCGGCCCTCCAGCACCACCGCCTGGGCCGCGCCGCGCGGGCGGGGCAAGGGCGCGATCTCGCGCCAGCGGTCGGCCGCCACGTCATAGGCGAAGGCCTTGTCGTCGCAGCGGCGGTTCTGCTCGATGAAGCCGCCCATGGCATAGACCTGCCCGGCATGGGCGGCGACGGCCACGTGGTTCGCCCCGCGCGGCAGTTCCGCCGCGCCATACCAGCGGTCCGAGGCGGGGTCGTAGATGGTGTGGTAGGCGCGGTTCACCCGCCCCTCGCCATAGCCGCCGACCACATGCATCCGGCCGTCGAGTTCCGCCGCCCAGGCCATCTCGCTGCGCGGGATGGGCATGTCGGCGCGCGGCACCCAGCGGCCGGGGGTGCCCGCCGGGGCGGGGCTGTCCACCACGCGCTGCGCCGCCTGCACGGGCGTGATGTGGTGCGGCACCCCGCCGCGCGGCAGGTTGTGGAACGGCTCGGGCGAGGGGGGCAGCGGCCGCAGCGCGGGCGCATGATGGCCGTGATGCGCATGCGGCGCCTGGGCCAGCGCGGGACCGGACAGCAGGGCCGCGCCGGCCCCCAGCAGATGGCGACGGTTCATGGGCGGGTTCTCCAGGCGGCGAGCCGGGAGGTTACGCAGCCGGACAGGCCGCCGCTACCCCGCGAACGGGTCCCGCAGCGAAATCGTATCGTCCCGGTCGGGCGAGGTGGAGAGCATCATCACCGGCGCCTCCACCAGCTCCTCGATGCGGCGGACATATTTCACCGCCTGGGCCGGCAATTCGCCATAGCTGCGCGCGCCGCGGGTGGAGCCGGACCAGCCCTCCATCGCCTCGAAGATGGGCTCGGCGCGCGCCTGGGCGCGCATGGCGGCGGGCAGGCGCTTCATCACCTCGCCATCCACACGGTAGCCGGTGCAGATGCGCAGTTCGGGCAGGCCATCCAGCACGTCCAGCTTGGTCAGCACCAGGCCCTGCACGCCGCCGATCTTCACCGCCTGGCGCACCATGGCGGCGTCGAACCAGCCGCAGCGGCGCGGGCGGCCGGTGACGGTGCCGAACTCATGCCCGCGCTCGCCCAGCAGGCGGCCGGTCTCGTCGTGCAGTTCCGAGGGGAAGGGGCCGGAGCCCACGCGCGTCGCATAGGCCTTGGCGATGCCCAGCACGAGGCCCACCTGGTCAGGTCCCACGCCCGCGCCCGCCGCCGCATTGCCGGCGACGGTGTTGGAGCTGGTGACATAGGGGTAGGTGCCGTGGTCCACGTCCAGCATCACCGCCTGCGCGCCTTCGAACAGCACGCGCTTGCCCTCGTGGCGGGCGGCGTCGAGGCGTTCCCAGATGGGCTCGGCATAGGGCAGCAGCTTGGGCGCCAGGGCCAGCAACTGGTCCAGCAGCGCCTGCTTGCTGAACTCGGCGGCCCCCAGGCCGCGCAGGAGCGAGTTGTGGTGCAGCAGCAATTCATCGAGCTTGGCCGACAGCGTCTCCGGCTCGGCCAGGTCGCACAGGCGGATGGCGCGGCGGCCCACCTTGTCCTCATAGGCCGGGCCGATGCCACGGCCGGTGGTGCCGATCTTGTCCTCGCCGCGGGCCGCCTCGCGCGCGCGGTCGAGTGCCGGGTGCAGCGGCAGGATCAGCGGCACGTTCTCCGCGATGCGCAGGTTGTGCGGACCGACGTCGAGGCCCTGGGCGCGCACCTTGCTGATCTCGGCCAGCAGCGCGTCCGGGTCCAGCACCACGCCATTGCCGATGACGCCGAGCTTGCCGCGCACGATGCCCGAGGGCAGCAGCGAGAGCTTGTAGGTGTTGTCGCCCACCACCAGCGTGTGCCCGGCGTTGTGCCCGCCCTGGAAGCGCACGACGATGTCGGCCCGGCTCGCCAGCCAGTCCACCACCTTGCCCTTGCCCTCATCGCCCCACTGGGCGCCGATCACGGTGACATTGGCCATCAGACGGAACTTTCCTCGGTAGCGGGCACGGGCGCGCGGCCGTCCCAGACATGGCTGCAGCGCAGCGGCGCCGGCGCGTCGGCGGCCGACAGCGCGGCAATGGTGGCAAAGCCCTGGCGGCGCAGCCCCTCGCCCACCGCGGGCGGCGTGCCGGGCGGCAGGAAGCAGCGCGGGCGGGTGGCGGGGATGGGGGCGGCGCGCAGCACGGCGTCGGGGTAGAGCGTCATGCCCGTCGCCGGTTCGTCATTGGCGGATTGGTAGCGGCCGCCGCGCGCCATCTCGCCCGTGGCGCCCGGCCCGTAGATCGTGAAGGCCACGCCCACGTGATAGCGGAAGCCACGGAACTCCACCGGGTCCAGCGTGACGCGCAGCGCGGGCGCGCGGGCGGCGATGGCGGCGATGATAAGCGCCGCGTTCTCCGCGATGGCGCGCGCCGCCTCGGGCAGGTCGAGGCCGCGCAGCACCGCCAACGCCCCCTCGGCCGGGCCGGCGGCGGCCAGCAGCGGCGGCAGCAGGGCGGCCACGGGGCCGGCATTTTCGGCCAGGGCGGTGACGGCGGCGGCGTCCTTGCGGTCCAGCGCGCGGATCAGCTGGCGGGAGAGCGCCTCGTCCAGCCCCGCCGCCTCCAGCAGGGCCTGGGCCATGCGTGGCAGGGTGATGTCGAGCGTGATGCCCGTGACACCCACCCGGGCCAAAGCCTCGGCGGCGACCAGCGCCACCTCCGCATCGGCCTCGGGTGCCGCGCCGCCGATCAGCTCGATGCCAGCCTGGGCGAGTTGCCGCGCGGGTGCCAATTCGCTGCCGCGCACGCGCAGCACCGGGCCTTCGTAGCACAGCCGCAGTGGGCGGGGCTGCGCGCCCAGGCGGGTGGCGGCGATGCGCGAGACCTGCGGCGTGGTGTCCGCCCGCAACCCCATCATGCGCTGGCTGACCGGGTCCATCAGGCGAAAGATCTGGTCGGACACCGCGGCGCCGGAACCCGCCAGCAACCCGTCCTCGAATTCCAGCAAGGGCGGCTTCACGCGCTCATAGCCGTGGCGGGCGAAGCCCTCCATCAGCGCCTCGACAAGCGCGGCCTCGCGCTCCGCGGCGGGCGGCAGCACGTCCATCAGGCCCGCGGGCAGCAGCCCGGGCGGCGGGGAAAAGGCGTCGTTCATGCCTGGGGTGTGTGGCAGCCGTGCGGGGTGGGGGCAAGATGGGGTGGTCTTGTGGCGCCATGCGCGCGGGACCACTTCCCCCCGCATGATGGACGCAAAGACGCTTTTGGAACAATTCCTCGGGCGAGGTGGCGCGCTGGGCGGGGGCGGGGTGCATCCGTCCAAGCAGGGCGGCGCCTGGCCCGTGCAGGACGCGCCGGCCAAGCCCGGCAGCCCCTGGCAGACCCCGCATCCCGGAAAACTCCCGGCCAAGGTGCCGCAAAAGGGCCAGGGCGGCTGGCCGGCGCAATGGCCCAGCGCCCCGCCGCAGACCCAGCAGCCCCCGCCCGGCCAGGGCGGGCTGATGGACCGCGCGCGCGACCTTCTGGGCGGCGTCGGCCCGGGCGGGGCGGCGGTTGGTGGTCTGGCGGCCGGCGGGCTGCTGGGCTCGCTGTTCGGCCGCAAGGGTGCCGCGCGCAGCGTGCTGACCCATGGCGGGGCGGCGGCGCTCGGCGCCCTGGCCTATCGCGCATGGCAGAACTGGCAGGCCGGGCAGCAGCCCACCACGGCGCCCCCCGCGGCCCGGCCCGATGCGGCGGCCGACACCGCCTTCATCCCCGGCGCCACCCCCGCGGCCGAAGGCGAGCCCTTCGAACTGGCGCTCATCCGCGCCATGGTGGGCGCGGCCCAGGCCGACGGCCACATCGACGCGGCGGAACGGGCGAAAATCTTCGAGCAGGTCGAACGCGCCTCGCTCGACGCCGAGGCCAAGGGCTTCGTCTTCACCCTGCTGAACCAGCGCATCGGCGTGGAGGAGGTGGCGGGCGCCCCCAAATAGCCACAGCACGCGGCGGAACTCTGGCTCGCCTCGCGGCTCGCCATGGACCCCGACCAGCCGGCCGAGCGCGTCTATCTCGACGCCCTGGCCCACCGCATGAACATCCCGCCCGAGCTGGTGGCCCACCTCGAACGCCAGGTGCAGGTGGCGGCGACGGCGGTTCAGCAGCCGTGAAAGCCGCCCCCCGGCAGGGGGGCGAATTCGACGATGCCGTGCAGCCGGAAGCCCTCCGCGCCGCGCGGCTCCACCACCAGCGCGCCGCCCTCGGGGAAGGCGCGCCCGGCCACCGCGTCGCCCATGATCATGATGGGCGGGGTTCGGTGGCCCACCAGCACGCGGTTCAGGCCCGGCGGCGGCACTTCGGCCAGCAGGGCGCGGTGCCGGTCCAGCACCCAGGACAGGCGCGAACCCGCATAGTCATCGGCCAGCAGCCCCTCGGTCACCACCACGTTCTCCGCGCCGAAGGCGAGTTCCGCCGTGTCGCGCGCCCGATACACAGGCCCGGCCTGCACCGGCAGCGCCAGCGGCACGCCCAGTTCGCGCAGGCGCTGCCCGATGCGCACCGATTGCTCCCGGCCGCGCTGCGAGATGTAGCGCTGCCCAGCGCGGTCGCCGATGCGGTAGGTCCGGTCGCAGGGCTCGCCCGCCGTGTCGGCATGGCGGAAGAACAAGGCGTGGCCACCGGCCCGCAGCCGGGCCAGCAGAGGCGCGGCCTCGGGCGCCGTGATCTCCAGCGGGGAAAGGCGCTGCGTCAGGGCGGGCGTCGCCCAGGCGGGGGCGACGAACAGGGCGGGCAGGGCACGGCGGGCGATCATGCCGTCCAGATGGGGCGCCCCTGCCGGAATGGGAAGCTTCAGCCCCGCTTGGCCGCCCCCCAGGCCGCGTCCAGCCAGGGCAGCACCGCCGCCACATCGGCCGCCTCCACGGTGGCGCCGCACCACAGGCGCAGGCCGGGCGGCGCGTCGCGGTAATGCGCGGCGTCCAGCGCCACGCCCTCCGCCTCCAGGAACGCCACCATGCGCTGGGCGACCTCGGGCTGTTGGTCCGCCGCCAGGTCGCGGAAGCGCAGGCAGACCGAGGTGCAGGAGCGCGTGGCGGGGTCTTCCGCCAGGAATGCCGCCCATTGGCTGCGGGCCACCCAATCGGCCACCAGCTTGAGGTTGCCCTCGGTGCGCGCGATCAGCCCCCGCAGCCCGCCCACGCCCTCCGCCCAGCGCAGCCCATCCAGCGCGTCCTCGACGCAGAGCATGGAGGGGGTGTTGATGGTGTCGCCTCGAAAAATGCCCTCGATCAGCTTGCCGCCCTTGGTCAGGCGGAAAATCTTGGGCAGCGGCCAGGCGGGGCGGTGCGATTCCAGCCGCGCCACAGCCCGCGGCGAGAGCGCCAGCATGCCATGCGCCGCCTCGCCCCCCAGCACCTTCTGCCAGGACCAGGTGACCACATCGAGCCGATCCCACGGCAGGTCCATGGCGAAGGCGGCGGAGGTGGCGTCGCAGATGGCCAGCCCCTCGCGGTCGGGCGCGATCCAGTCGCCGCCGGTCAGCCGCACGCCGGAGGTGGTGCCATTCCAGACGAACACGCAGTCCCGCGCCCAGTCCACCTGCGCGAGGTCGGGCAGGCGGCCATAGGGCGCGCGCAGCAGCCGCACATCGGGCAGCCTGAGTTCCTGCGTGATGTCATTTGCCCATTCGGCGGAGAAGCTTTCCCAGGCCAGCACGTCCACGCCGCGCGGCCCGAGCAGGGACCACAGCGCCATTTCCACCGCGCCCGTGTCGGAGGCCGGCACGATGCCCAGCCGCCAGCCCTCGGGCATGCCGAGCACGGCGCGGGAGCGGGCGATGACCTCCGCCAGTTTCGCCTTGGGGGCGGCGGCGCGGTGGCTGCGGCCCAGCAGCGCGCCCTCCAGCACGGCCAGCGCGAAGCCCGGCCGCTTGGCGCAGGGGCCCGAGGAAAAATGCGGGCGTTCCGGCTTCAGCATGGGCGGTTCCCGTCAGCCCGGCACGGCGCGGGCGATGGCCAGGAAATCCTCCGCGACGAGGCTCGCGCCACCCACCAGCGCACCGTCCACATCCTGCAGGGCCAGAATTCCCTTCGCGTTGGACGGCTTCACCGAGCCGCCATAGAGCAGCCGCGTGGTGCGCGCCGCGGGACCGAAGCGCTCCACCAGCGCGTCCCGCATGGTGGCATGGATGGCGGCGATGTCGTCCTGGGTGGGCGTGCGGCCGGTGCCGATGGCCCAGACCGGCTCATAAGCCACCACACCGCCCGCGGTCACGAAGCCATAGGGCACCGAGCCGGTGAGCTGCGTGCGCACCACCGAATCCGCGAGGCCCGCCAGCCGCTCGGCCTCGGTCTCGCCCACGCAGATGATGGGAATGAGGCCGGCGGCCAGCGCCGCCTTGGTCTTGGCCAGCACCGCGGCGTCGTTCTCCGCGTGGTCGGCCCGGCGCTCCGAATGGCCCACAACGACGAAGCTCGCCCCCACGTCGCGCAGCATGGCGGCGCTGACATCGCCGGTATGCGCGCCCTTGCCGGCGGCGTGGCAGTCCTGCGCGCCCACGGCCACCCGCCCGCCCAGCATCGCGACCGCGACGGCGTGCAGATGCGGGAAGGGCGGGCAGATGAGCAGGTCCACGCCCTCAACCCCGTCGCGCAAGGCTTCGCCGAGGCGCACGGCTTCGCGCAGGGTTCCATGCATCTTCCAGTTGCCGGCAATCAGGGGGCGAATCCCGGGGGTCATGGGCTGGCTTCCTTCTTTGCACGAAGGGATAGCCGACGCCGCCGTTTGGCAACAGCCCGTGGGCGCGCTATGCGCGCGGGCATGATCACCTTCATGCGCCGCCTCGCCGGTACCTGGTTCGCCAAGGGGCTTTTCGTCCTGCTCATCCTTTCCTTCGCGGTGTGGGGGATCGAGGACATGCTGCGCGGCCTGGGCCGGGACGACAGCGTGGCCCGCGTCTCGGGCGAGCCCATCGAGGCCCCGGAGGCCCAGGAGGCCGCCCGGCGCGAGTTGCAGCGCATCAGCCGCGCCCTGCAGGGCCGCTTCGACCCGGACGCCAGCATGCGCCGCGCCGTGGCCGAGCAGGCGGTGGAAGCCCTGGTGATGGACCGCGTGCTGCGGCAGGAGGCGACGCGAATGGGCGTCGTGGTGCCGGACGAGGCGGTGCGCGACTACGTCTTCCGCATCCCGGGCTTCCAGGGCGCCGATGGCCGCTTCTCGCGCGAGTTGTTCAACAGCTTCCTGCGCAGCAACGAACTCAGCGAGCCCGGCTTCCTGGCCCTGCTCCGCACCGATTTGGCACGGCAGCAGATGTCGGGCGCGGTCCGGGCCGGCGCCGCCCTGCCGGAATCCGCCGCGCGCCGCCTGCTGGGCTGGTCGCTGGAGCGGCGCAGCGTGACCCTAGTGGAACTGCCCTTCGCCGAGGCGCCCGAACCCGAGGCGCCCACGGAGGCGCAGCTTGCCCGCTTCCACGAGAACAACCCGGCGCCATTCTCCTCGCCCGAATACCGTGACGTCAGCCTCGTCACCATGAACGCCGAGCGGCTGATGGCCGCGGTGGAAGTGAGCGAGACCGAGATCGAGAATGCCTACGCCACCAACCGCGACCGCTTCGAGGTGCCTGAGCGCCGGCGCATCCAGCAGGTGATCGTGCAGGAGGAGGCGCTGGCCCGGACGCTCGCCGAGCGGTGGGCCGCGGCGGCCGACTTCGCCGCCTTCCAGGCCATCGCGCGCGAAGCCGGCGGCGCGGCCAGCGAGCTGGCGCTGATGGGCCAGGGCGACGTGCCCATCGCCACGCTGGGCGACGCCGCCTTCGCGCTGGCACCGAACACCATCTCCGCCCCCATCCAGTCGCCCTTCGGCTGGCATGTGCTGCGGGTGGTGGAGGTGGTGCCGCCCGCCCGCCGCGAACTGGCCGAGGTGCGCGACGAACTCCGCGCCGAGATCGTCGCCGAACGCTCCGCCGACCTGGCCTTCGATCGTGCGAACCGCATCGAGGACGCGTTGGCCGGGCGCGTGGGCCTTGCTGACATCGCGCAGCGCGAGGACCTGGCCTTCGCGCAGCTGCGGCTGGACGCGGCAGGGCTCACACCCGACGGCACGCCCGCCGCCCTGCCCGTGGCCGATGCGGCGCGCGAGGCCGCCATCCGCGCCATCTTCGCGCTGGACCGCAACGCCGACACCCGCCTGCAGGAGGGCGAATGGGGTTTCATGGCGGTGCAGGTGAACGAGGTGATCGCCCCCAGTCTGCTGCCGCTGGACCAGGTGCGCGAGGCGGTGACGGAGGCCTACATGGCCGATGCCCGTCGCCGCGCCCAGGATGCGCGCGCGGCCGCCCTGCTGGCCGCGGTGCGGGGTGGACC
>JBHYDO010000036.1:0-21981 GCA_051860645.1 Roseococcus sp. | reverse complement strand
CGTGGTGGAGCCCTTCGAGGCGCTGCAACGCCAATACGGCTGGGGCACCAACCTCCCCTACATGATCAGCGGCGTCAGCAACCTGCCGCAGCGCGACGTGATGGATTGGATCAGCAAGAAGCGCTACTCGGTCATGTCCATCGTCCAGGCGCTGCAGCGGCAGAGCATGGACACCTCCGACATGCGCGCCCACCCCGCCCTGCCGCCCATGCAGGACGTGGCGCGGCCCGTGCTGGTGGTGGGCGGCGGCCAGTCGGTGCCGCGCCACCTCGACGCCATCACCCGCTTCGTGGCGCGCACCGGGGCGCTGGTGCTGTTCTCCTCCAGCCGCCACATGGGCCTGGCCGAGGGGCTGGGCGGCGAGCAGATGCTCTGCCTGCCCGGCCATGACGCCATGCGCGCCGAGGTGGCGGCGGGGCTCGGGCGCCTCACCGCGGCCATCGTCAGCACGCCGCCGCGCGTGCAGGGCTGCGTGCCCGAGGGCTTCCGCATCGCCGTGCTGCAGGCGGCCCCGCTCACGGCGGCCGAGGCGCCGGCCGGCGGCGGGCCGGTCTCCGACATCAGCCCGCTCGACCTCGCCTTCGGCGCGGTGGCCGCACTCGGCGCGCGCGAATGCCTGCTGGTGGGCTTCGACGGCTATGAGACCGCCTCCAGCGCCGAGCAGGCGCTGGCGGGCGAGGTGCAGTCCATGCTCGACACCTTCCGCGCCCGCTTCCCGCAGATGCGCCTGCGCAGCCTGACGCCGACGCGCTACGCCGTGGACGGCGCCTCGGTCTATGCCGAGGTGGCGGCGCTGGGCTGAGCCCGTGCCTCCCCGGGTCATCGTCTTCGACTGCGACGGCGTGCTGCTCGATTCCAACGAGTTGAAGTCGGACTGCTTCGCGCTGGCCCTGCGCGAGGCCGGCTGCGCCGAGGCGGACATCGCCCGCTTTCGCGACCACGAGAGGGCGAATTTCGGCACCTCCCGCCAGCGGCTGTTCGACACCTACCTGGGCTGGGACCTGTTCCGCCGGCCGGCCCAGGACCGCGACGGGCTGGTGGCGCTCTACGCCGCGCAATTGCGCGGCCGCTACGTGGCCTGCGCGGCCACGCCCGCCATGCGCGAGGTGGTGGCGGCCCTTGGCCGGCCGCACATCGTCTCCGGCTCCGACCAGGCCGAACTGCGCGAGGTGCTGGCCGAGCGCGGCGATGCGGGGCTGTTCGGCCGCATCCTGGGCGCGCCCATCGGCAAGGCCGAGCACCTGGCCACCCTGCTGGCCGGGGAAGGGCTGCCACCCTCGGCCATGCTCTTCGTGGGCGATGCCGAGGCCGATTTCCGTGCCGCCGCCGCCACCGGCTGCCGCTTCGCCTATATGGACCGCTTCTCCACCGCGCAGCCACGGATGCGCGCGCTGCAACAGGAACACGGCTTCCCCATGATCCAGGACCTGCGTGACCTGCCCGCGCTGCTGGCCGCGGCATGACGCTGACCGCCTTCCTCCCCTGCCGCGCCGGCAGCCAGCGCGTGCCGCACAAGAACACCCGCCCCTTCGGCGGCGAGCCGGATGGGCTGCTCGGCATCAAGCTGCGGCAGTTGCTGGCGGTGCCCGAGATCGACCGCGTGCTGCTCTCCACCAACGACCCCGAGGTGCTGCGCATCGCCGCGCCGCACATCGCAGGCAGCGGCGGGCGGCTCGTGGTGGACCACCGGCCGGACCACCTGTGCTCGTCCAGCACCTCGACCGACGAGGTCATCGCCCATGTCCCGCGCGTCATCGCGGAGGGCGACGTGCTCTGGACGCATGTCACCTCGCCCTTCTTCGGCGCGGCCGACTATTCCGCCGCCATCGCCGCCTGCCGCGCGGCCCTGGCCGCCGGCACGCATGACAGCCTGATGGGCGTGCTGGAAATCCGCAGCTTCGTCTGGATGGCGGGCCGGCCGGTGAACTACGACCGCGCGGTGGAAAAATGGCCGCGCACCCAGACGCTGCCGCCGGTGCACGAGGTGAATTCCTCCATCTTCATCGCCCCGCGCGCCATTTACGCCGACCAGGCCGACCGCATCGGCGCGGCCCCGCTCGCCTTCGTGGTGCCCAAGGACAAGTCGCTCGACGTGGACTGGGAGGAGGACTTTCATCTCGCCTCGCGCATGTGGCAGTTGCGTGCCGGGGCATGACGGGGCAAGAGCATTCCATGATTGAGCCAGCGCCGGCGACGGAGCCCCGCAAGCCAAAGACCCGTCGCGTCTCCTTCGGCCAGACCGGGCAGGACATCCTGGCCGAGTTCCTGATGATCCGGAACAAGATCATCACGCGCGAGCAGGGCTTCCTCGGCACCTATGTGGACATCGGCTGCAACGACCCGCACAGCGGCTCCAACACCTTCTATTTCTATGAGCGCGGCTGGACGGGAGTCTGCGTGGACGCCGACCCGGACCTCTGCACCGCCTTCAAGCTGGCCCGCCCGCGCGACCAGATCTTCGCCTGCGGCATCGGCAATCCGGAGCGCGTGCAGGACTTCTTCCTGTTCGACAACCCGCAGCACAATACCTTCAACCCGGGCCGCGCCCGCGCCAAGCCCGAGCGGCTGCGCGCCGTGGTGCCGGTGCGCATCCGCCCGCTGACCGACATCCTGGCCGAGGCCGGCGTCACCGACATCGCCTTCATGTCCATCGACGTGGAGGGGCTGGAGATGGAGGTGCTGGGCTCGCTCGACTTCACCCGCTTCCGCCCGCGCCTGCTGCTGACCGAGGCGCTGCGGCCCATCGGCGCCCTCCAGTCCGACCCGATCGGCGCCTTCCTCGCCGCGCAGGGCTACACGCTGGTCGCCCATACGGGCCATGACTCCTTCTATCTGGCGCAAGGCTGAGGCCTGGCCATGCCGACGGCGGGAGGGGCGTTGCTGGAGGAGGAGCCGTCTGCCGCGTGGCACGAAATGGCCGAGGGCGCGCTGCTGTCGGGCGCGCTGGAGGATGCGGCGCCGCCCGGGGCCGACCGCCACCTCGTGCTCTTCCTCGAACTGCCCTTCGTGCCGGCGGGCCTGGCCGGCCGGCGGCTGCGGCTCGCGCTTGGCGAGACGGGCCTGCTCGCGACCACGCTGCGCGCCAGCGAGGCCCCGGTGGAGTTCGGCCCGCTGCGCCTCACCCTCGCGGAAGCGGGGCGCCTGTCGGGCGAGCCTGCGCGCCTGCGCCTCGGCGATGGCCCGCCCCTGCCCCCTGGCCGGCTCGCAGGCCTGCCGCTCGAGGCCATGGCACTCGACGGCGAGGACGCCTTCTTCGCCAAGGTCCAGCTCAACCACAGCCGCTACGCCGACCCCGTGCTGCTGCGCCTGGGCGCGCTGGCGGGCTACCGGCGCCTGGCGGGCTTCGCGCCGCGCGCGGCCGCGCTCACCATCCTCGCGCATCGGGTGCTGGAGCGCGACCTGCGGCAACTGACCGCGCAGGACCATGAGGAAGCAGCCTGGCTGCGCCGCGCCGGGCGGGCCCTGGTGGAGGAGGGGGTGGCCGAACTCGCCGCCGCGCGCGCCCCGCACTGGACCATGGTGCGCTGGACCACCTCGCTCGCCACGGTCTGCGGCATGCTCAGCCTCTGCCAGGACGATGCGGCGGAGGCCTCCTTCTTCCTGGGCGCGGCCGCGGCGCAGTCGCATCTGGTGCAGTTGGCGCCGGTGGCCGCGATGAACATGGTGAATGCCTGCCTGCTGCATGGCCTGCTGCTTGCCCTGGCGGGCGAGCGGGAGGCGGCCGCGGGGGTGCTGGAGCGTGGCGTGCGCGCCTTCCAGCCCTGCGTGGCGGCGCAGGACGTGATGGCCAATGTCTGGGTGATCGGCGACATGATCAATGTGGGGCGCGCTTCGCGCCAATGCTTCGTGGCCCTGTGCCGGCTCGGCCTGATGGAGCCCGGCCGCGTGCCGCGCATCCGCGAGGACACCCGGCTCGACCTCACGCAGGTCGCCTCGCCCTTCGCGCGCATCCTGAAGGCCGGCTTGTGCCCGGGTGTCGCTGCCGGCCTGGCGGCCCTCGAGCCGTCCGCGTCATGATGCACCTCCTCGCCGAACTGGACGACGCGGCCGAGGCCGCGCGGTTCACCGCCACCCGCATCGGCCCGCCCGCGCCCGCGCTGGAGGTGACGGTGGACGGGGTTGGGCTGGCCGGACTGCTGCCGGGCGAGACGGGGCCGGCCGTGCGGCACCTGCCCTTCGAGGCGCTGCGCGGCATCAACTCCGGCACCCTCATGCTGCGGGCGGACGGCCTTCCCGTCCCGCCCGGGACGCTGGCCACGGAGGGCGCCTTCTTCGAGGCCATCGCCCTGCCCGATGCCGGGCGCTTCCTCGAGAAGGTGCAGCTCAACCACTCGCGCTATGCCTCGCGGCTGCTGCTGGAACTGGGCGCGCGCTGCGCGCATGGCCGCTTCCGCGACGACGCGCTGACCCAGGCGGCGGCGCTGACCATCCTGGGCCACCGCCACATCGAGCGCCTCTCCGCCCGGCCCGGCCCGGTGGAGGCCGCGCGCATCCAGTGGCTGCTGGAGCAGGCAGGGCCGCTGGTCGCGCAGGCAAGGGCGAGGCTCGGCCCGGCCGGGATCCCGGCGCGCCCCGACTGGCGGGACGTGCGCTGGAGCGTCTCGCTCGCCACGGTCTGCGGCTACCTGCACATGGTGCGCGGCGACGACGCGGCGGCGCGCGAGATGTTCGCCCTGCCCCGGCACTGCCTGCACCATGTGGGCCTGTCCAAGGTCAGCGCGCTGAACATGGTGGTGGGCTGCTTCCTGCACGGCGTGCTGAGCCACATGCTGGACGAACCCGAGGCGGCGCGCGACAGCCTGCTGGCCGGCATCGAGGGCGTGAAGCCCGCGGTCCAGGCGCAGGACCTGACCGCCAATGTCTGGGTGGTGGGCGACCTGATCAACGTGCTGCGCGTGGCGCGGCAATGCTTCATCGCGCGGACCCGGCTGGGCCTCGCCCCGGCGGCAGGGGCGGAGCCCATGCTCGACGCGGGCTCGGTCCTGACGCTGGCGGAGGTGGCGGGCCCCCTGCCCGGACTCGTGCAGCAGGGGCTGGTGCCGCGCCTGCAGGCGCACATCCTGCGGCATGGCGGGCGCTGAGCCCCTCCCCGGGCGCAGGGCGGAGGAGCAGGGTGGGCGCGCGGCGGCCGGCGGCCGGTATCAGTCGTAGTGGTGCGCCATGAAGGGCGCGTCGCGGTGGCGGCAGAAGCGCAGCTCGGCCGCGAGCTTCGTGGTGATGGCGGCCTGGGTCTCGGGCTTGAGATCGCGGCGGAAGCGGCCGGGCATGACGTCCGATCCCTGCCAGGTGCCGCCCACCTTCACCCAGTCGGCATTGCCGCCGAGGTTTTCCGGCCGTTCCATGCGCAACGCCTCCGCCACCTCCGACGGCGCCCGGCCGAAGGTGCTGCAGAGATTGTCCATCAGGTAGTCGAAGGCGCAGCAGAGCTGGTTGTAGCTGGTCCAGGTGACCGCATCGCCGCCCGGCGCGTCCGACAGCGCCATCAGCTTCGCGAAGGCCTCGGAATTGTTGCGGCCCAGCGCATAGGCGTCGATGCCCATGCGCTCCACCTTGGCACGCTTCTCGGCCGCGCGCTCGGGCGTGTCATGGGTGTTGGGGTGTTGCAGCGCCCACCAGAACTGGTTGCAGGCGAGGTCGCGCGGGTCGCGGAAATGCGCGAGCACGGTGAAGGCCGAGAGGTCCAGCGTGGAGTCCCAGTCGCGCGGGCCACGGAACCAGGTGAGGGTATCCTCCGCCGTCGGGTCGAGGAAGGTGCGCCCCTCGGCGGCTTCCAGCGAGGCGGGCCCCTTGGAGGCACGGAGCTTCAGCCGGGGGCCGCCCACCGCCTGCAGGATGCGCAGCATGGAGGCGGTGCCGGAGGTCGGGGTGCAGAAGAACACATAGGCCATGAACCGCACATAGCCGAAACACTCCGGGCCGCCGAGTCCCCGGCCGGTGGCCCTCAGCCCCGCGGCCCGAAGGAGAGATGGCGCGCGCCCCCCGCCTGCAGCAGCCCCAGCCGCGGCAGGGCCAGGCGGCGCGCAAGGCCCGGCCCCGTGCGCCCACCCACCCCGCGCGAGGCGCCTTGCGGCCCACGCTCGGCCGCGCGCGCGGCGGTGATGGAGGCCGGCGCCAGCGGCGCGCCGCCCGCCTCGTCATCGGTGCCGAGCGGCGAGGCGGCGGGGTCCCGCATGAGCGCCTTGTCGTCCGTCGCACCCGCCTCGATGTCGCGCCGCAGATGCGTGACGTTGGGGGCAGGCGTGTCCGCGCCAGTCGGGCGCGGACACGGGTTGATCCCGGTCGGGTCGTCGCGGCGCGGCCGGTCGTTCCTTCCGGTCATGGCAGCCCCTGATTCACGAGGGGCAACGCCAGGACCGGGGGCGCGGTGTCAGCCGGCCGCCAGCGCCACGCGGATGGCCGCCAGCGCCTCGGCCGCGCGCTCACCCTCCGGCCCGCCGGCCTGGGCCATCTCGGGCCTTCCGCCGCCGCCCTTGCCGCCGACCGCGGCCGCCCCCGCGCGCACCAGCGCCACGGCATCGGCGCGGCCCTTGGCCACCTCGCCCACGCCGACGGCGATGCTGGCCTTGCCGCCCTCGCTGGAGACCAGCGCGACCACATCCACCGTGCCGGATTTCAGGATGGCCTCGACCAGGCCCTTCAACTCGCGGCCGGGCATGTCGCCCATCTCGCGCAGGGCGAGGCGCAGGCCACCCACCACCTCGACCTCGGCGCTGCTGCCGGTGGCGAGCTTTTTCCGGGTTTCGGTCAGGTCGCGTTCGAGCTTGCGGCGTTCCTCCAGCAGGGCGGTCAGGCGCGCGGGCAGGTCGGCCGGCGTGACCTTCAGGGCGAGGGCCGCCTCGCGCAGCAGGCGGGCCTCGCTCTCCACCAGGGCCAGGGCAGCCGCACCCGTCACGGCCTCGATGCGGCGCACGCCGGCGGCAACCGCGCCCTCGGAGACCAGGCGCAGCAGGCCGATATCGCCGGTGCGGCGCACATGCGTGCCGCCGCAGAGTTCGATGGAATAGTGCCCGCCACGCTCGGCCGCCGCCTCGTCGCGGCCCATGGCGACGACGCGGACCTCCTCGCCATACTTCTCGCCGAAGAGGGCCATGGCGCCCTCGGCCACGGCGGCGTCGGGCGTCATGAGGCGGGTCGTCACCTCGGCATTCTCGCGGATACGGGCATTCACCTCCGCCTCCACCCAGGCAAGGTCGACGGGCGCGATGGGTGTGGGCTGGCTCACGTCGAAGCGCAGGCGGTCCGGCGCCACCATGCTGCCCTTCTGCTGCACATGGGTGCCGAGGCGCCGGCGCAGCGCCTCATGCAGCAGGTGGGTCGCCGAATGGTGCGCGCGGATGGCGGTGCGGCGGCTGTGGTCCACCTCGGTCACGACCGATTGCCCCACCTCGATGTCGCCCTTCTCCACCACGCCCAGATGGATGAACAGGTCGCCCAGCTTCTTCTGGGTGTCGCGGATGCGGATGAGCGCATCACCGGTGCGGATCACGCCGGCATCGCCCTGCTGGCCGCCGCTCTCGCCATAGAAGGGGGTCTGGTTGAGGATGACGGCGACCTCGCGGCCCTGCGTCACGCTGTTCACGGAGGCTCCGCCAGCCACGATGGCCGCGATGGTGCCCTCGGCGCTCTCGGTGCTGTAGCCCAGAAAATCGCTGGCGCCGACGCGCTCCTTCACGTCGAACCACACGGTCTCGGTGGCCGCTTCGCCGCTGCCGGCCCAGGCGGCGCGGGCGCGCTGCCTCTGCTCGGCCATGGCGGCCTCGAAGCCGGCCACGTCCACGGCGCGGCCCTCGGCGCGCAGCGCGTCCTGCGTGAGGTCGAGCGGGAAGCCATAGGTGTCGTAGAGGCGGAAGGCCACGTCGCCGGGCAGGGCCTGGCCCTCGCCCAGCTTTTCCTTTTCCGCCTCCAGCAAGCCCAGGCCGCGGTCGAGCAGGGTGCGGAAGCGCGTCTCCTCCAGCAGCATGGTCTCGGTGATGAGGCCGGCGGCGCGGCTCAGTTCAGGGTAGGCGGCCGCCATCTGCCGTTCCAGCGCCGGGAAGAGGCGGTGCAGCAGCGGGTCCGCGGCACCCATCATGTGGGCGTGGCGCATGGCGCGGCGCAGGATGCGGCGCAGCACATAGCCGCGGCCCTCGTTCGAGGGCAGCACGCCATCGGCCATCAGGAAGGCGCCGGCGCGCAGATGGTCGGCCACCACGCGATGGCTGGCGCGGAAATGCCCGTCCGGCTCCTGGCCGGTCAGCGCCGCGGATTCCAGGATGATCGCGCGGAAGGTGTCGGTGTCGTAGTTGTCGTGCTTGCCCTGCAGGATGGCGGCGAAGCGCTCCAGCCCCATGCCGGTGTCGATGGAGGGGCGGGGCAGCGGGTTGCGCGTGCCCTTCGGCTCCTCGAGATACTGCATGAAGACGAGGTTCCAGATCTCGATGAACCTGTCGCCATCCTCGCCGGGGCTGCCGGGCGGGCCGCCCGGGATATGCTCGCCATGGTCGAAGAAGATTTCGCTGCACGGGCCGCAGGGCCCGGTGTCGCCCATGCGCCAGAAATTGTCGTCGGAGGCGATGCGGATGATGCGGCTGTCGGGCAGCCCCGCGATCTTGCGCCAGAAGCCGGCCGCCTGCTCGTCCTCGCTGAACACGGTCACCATCAGCCGGTCCTTCGGCAGCGCGAAGTCCTTGGTGATCAGCGTCCAGGCATGCGCAATCGCCTGTTCCTTGAAGTAGTCGCCGAAGGAGAAATTCCCCAGCATCTCGAAGAAGGTGTGGTGGCGCGCGGTGTAGCCGACATTGTCCAGGTCATTGTGCTTGCCGCCGGCGCGCACGCATTTCTGCGAGGAGGTGGCCGTGCTGTAGGGCCGGCGCTCGGCCCCGGTGAACACGTTCTTGAACTGGACCATCCCGGAATTGGCGAACATCAGGGTGGGGTCGTTGCGCGGGACGAGCGGGCTGCTCTCCACGATGGTGTGGCCCTGGCGTGCGAAATAGCCGAGGAAGGTCGCGCGGATGTCGTTGCTGCTGCTCATGCGCGAGGCTTAGCGTGGCGCCGGGCGCGCCTCAAGTTGGGGCAAGGGTTCGCGTTGCGGCGCGGCGTGAATGCGGCGTAACCTCTGGTCGTGCCCATCGCCATGCCCACTCCCCGGCTGCTGCTGCGCCGTCTCGGCTTCACGGCGCTGTATCACTATGCGCCGCTGGAGGCGCTGCCGGGCATCGTCACCCGCATCACCGCCCGGCCCGAGGGCGAATGGGCGCGCTGCGACCTCAGCCTGCACGCCAGCCCTGCATGGTCCTGGGGGCGCAAGCGCCTGTTGCGGGACTATTCCCTGGTGGATTTCGAGATGCGGCTCTCCAACCGCGGCGCCTACACCTACTTCTTCGGCGGCGAGCCCTCGCGCTGGGGCCTGCTGAAGAACCTGAACCTCTCCGCCGCCCGGCCGATCGAGGAACAGGGCTGGGGCGTGGTGCGCGTCACGCTGGACGACCTGCTGGCGCGTTACAATGGCCCCATCTTCTTCCGTGCGGACGACGCCGCGGTGGTGATCCGTGGCGGCTATAACGGGCCGGGCGCGGTGCGGCCGCTGCCCGTCTGAGCGGGCCAGCCTGGCGCGGCACGCCGCTTGCTCCCCTCGCCATCCCGACAGGCCCAGCGCCTGACCTTGCCCGGTTCCTGGGCAGTTTTTCCGTGGAGAGCGCCACATGTTTCGCCGTCAACTGCTTCTGGGCGGCCTCGCCGCCCTCGCCACCCCCGCCCTGGCGCAGGCCGCCTGGCCGGCGCGCCAGCCCGTGCGCCTGATCTCGACCTTCCCACCCGGCGGCTTCGCCGACACCATGGCGCGGCTGCTGGCGGCCGAACTCGCCCCGCGCATCGGCCAGACCGTGGTGGTGGAAAACCGCGTGGGCGCGGGCGGCACCGTCGGCGCCAACATGGCGGCCCAGGCGGCACCCGATGGCTACACGCTGGTGATGAGCCACTCCTCGCCCTTCGGCGTCGCCTCGGGCACCTATCCCAACCTGCCCTACAATGTGGTGGACAGCTTCACCCACCTGGCCCTGCTGGCCGAAAGCGCCAACCTGCTCATGGTGAAGGGCGACAGCCCCATCCGGACGCTGGCCGACTACATCGCGCTCGCCCGCCGCCAGCCGGTGCGCTACGGCTCGTCGGGCATCGGCTCCGGCACGCATCTGATGGGCGAGGTGATGACGCGCGAGGCGAACCTGCCCAACCTCGACCACGTGCCCTATCGCGGCAGCGCGGCCTCCCTGGCCGATTTGCTGGGCGGGCGCATCGACAGCGTGTTCGACCCCATCACCACCAACACGGGCATGATCCGCGATGGCCAGGTGCGGGTGCTGGCGCTCTCCACGCCGGCGCGCATCCCCGCCTTCCCCGACATCCCCACCTTCGCCGAGCAGGGCATGGGCGTGCTGACCAACACGACCTGGGCGGGCCTGTCCGGGCCGCGCGGCCTGCCGGCGGAGATCGCGGCCAAGCTGACCGAGGCGGCGGTGGCGTCCATGGCGACGCCGACCGTGACGCAGCGCCTGGAACAACTGGCCAACTACGCCCCCAACCCGCCGGTGACGGGGGCGGCCTATGCCACCTTCATCAAGGAGTATGCCGACAAGTGGGGCGGCGTGGCGCGGGCGGCGGGGATCGTCGCGGGGTGAAGGTTCAGGCGCTGGCTGCCGGCAAGTAGGGGATAATCTCGATCCCCAACGCCGCCTCGACGATGGGATAGAGCCCGTGGTCGAGCAGCGCCGGCGCCAGCGGCACCTCGCTGGCGGGGATGTGCAGCACGCACAGCCGCTGCCCTTCGCGGATG
The DNA here is from genome assembly GCA_051860645.1 of Roseococcus sp. GTDB lineage: Bacteria > Pseudomonadota > Alphaproteobacteria > Acetobacterales > Acetobacteraceae > Roseococcus. The sequence continues at coordinate 11,171 of JBHYDO010000036.1, read as the reverse complement.
CGCCCGGCCGAGACCGGCCCACCCGTCTCCGCGTCCAGCGTGGTGATCACGTCGGGGAAGGTGGCCAGCCGCTCGCCGCCCGCCTCGACGGCGATCCATTCGTTCATCAGGTGCAGCACGGCCTCGCCCACGGCGAAGCGGCCGACGTCATAGGCGGCCTCGGTGTAGGCCATGGCCTCGCGCCGCGCCGCGCCCTCGGCCAGGATGCGGCCGCGCGTGTGGGCGCAGATGGCCTCGATCACCGCGCGCCCGCCCCCTTTGCTGTCCTGGGCAGGCCGCGCCGCGAGGATCGCCTCGCCCAGCGCCAGCGCGTAGGAAATGCCGCCCACCGCCGCGTTCTGCTTCACGAAGCCGTTGGTCACGGGGTTGCGGCAGGAGGCGATGAAGCCGCCCGACATGTGCCCCGCCGTGCGGAGGATGGGGCTGACCATGGCCGTCGCCCCGCGCGTGACGAGTTCGATGTAGCGCCCCTCCGCCCGGTTGCCGCCGGCCACCGTCTGGATGGTGGGCGTGGGGTCGCGGTGCATGCCCATGCTGCCCATGTCGCCGGTCGGGTGGGCGCGGATATCGCCGACCGCGTCCAGCACCACGGCCTTCATCATCACCGCCGGCAGCCAGCCGTTCAGCGTGGAGGACATGCCGTTCTGGCCGACCATGAAGCCGTCGATCTTGCGGCCGAACTCGCGCTCCAGAAGCTGGGCCGCGCGGACATAGTCCACCGCCAGCATCTCCCACGCCGTCTGGTCGCCGGGGGCGCCGATGGCCGCGGCGGTCGCGATGATGGCGCTGTCGGGCAACTCGTCGGGGTGCATCAGCACGGGCCGGCCGCAATGGATGGCGGCGGTGCCCAGCACCCGGCCATGCTCGGCCCAGCCGCCGCCGCCGGCGGCGAGGATGGCGCCCCCGGCCAGGGCCGCTTCCATCTCCGGCGCGCCGAGTTCGCGGGGCATGGGCGTGCTCCTGTCAGTAGGCGGGGGTGGCTTCCGTGACCGAGACCTGCGCCAGCACCACCTTCCAGCCTTGGTCCGGAAAGCGGACCCAGGTCTGGCTCTGGCGGGCGGGCATGTCGCGCCCGCGCATGTCGAATTCGAGGTGCACGGTGGCCATGTCGCGGCCGAAGGTGGTGATCACCAAGTGCCGGCGCGCGAGCTTGATGCCCGGCCCTGGCGGGCGGCGCACGCGGTGGGCGTGGATCTCGTCGAAGCCGTAGCCGTTCTCGTGGATGGCGGCACGGATGGCCAGCGGGCTGCGCCAGAAGGTGGCGTCCAGCACCTCCACATTCTTGTCGATCAACGCCTGTTCGTAGCGTTCGAACAGGGTGCGGATTTCCTCCACCACCTCGGGGATGTTCAGTTCCATTCAGCCATTCTCCAAAGCCAGCGCGGTGGCGACCAGGGCCGAGTCGGCGCCACGCGCGGCCAGCAGGGACAGCCCCACGGGCCGGCCATCGGCGAGCGCGCCAGGGATGCTGACCTGCGGGTGGCCCGCCAGCCCGCCCTGGGCGCAGAGGCCCAGGATGGCGTCGCGGATCGGCCCCAGCACGGGCAGCGGCAGCCCGGCGCGGGGCGCGGGAAAAGGCGTGGTCGGCATGGCCAGCACGGTGCCCGGCGGCAGCAGGTGCCGCAGCCGCCCGCGTGCCTCCTGCCGGACCATGGCGGCCCAGCCGCGCTCGGCCTCCGGCGTGGCGGCGCCCAGCACCAGGCCGCGCGCCACCGAAAACGCCATGCGCGGATTGTGGGTGTCCACCCAGGCGCGGAAGGTTTCCCACGCCTCGACGGGTTGCAGCGTGCGCTGCGCGCGCGCCCAGGCGGTGAGGCCGCCGGGCGCCATGATGTCCTCGCGCCAGTCGGGCACCAGGGATTTCAGGCGGGACAGCAGGGGTTGCAGGGCGGCGGCCATCTCGGGCTCCGCGAAGCCGAAGGCGTCGGTGGCGATGACGAGGCGCGAGGGCCGCGTGGCCGGAATCGCCTCGCCCAGCAGCACGGCGCTCGCGCGGGCGAAGGTGGCGGCGTCACGCGCGAACCAGCCGGTGGTGTCGGAGCTGGGCGCCTGCGGCAGCATGCCCGCGAGGTCCAGACGCCCATGGGTGGGGCGGATGCCATAGAGGCCGCAGAAGCTGGCCGGCACGCGCACGCTGCCGCCCGTGTCGGTGCCGAGGGCGATGTCGCACAGCCCCTGCGCCACCGCGCTGGCGGACCCCGAGGAGGAACCGCCCGGCACATGGCCCGGCGCCGCAGGGTTCAGCGGCGTGCCGTCGAAGGCGTTCTCGCCCAGGATGCCGAGCGAGACCTCGTCGGTGACGGTCTTGCCCACCAGGTCGGCGCCCGCGTCCAGCAGCGCCTGCACCGCCCAGGCGTGGTGCGTGGGTGTGGGGTAATGCGCCGCCCAGTCCGGGTTGCCGCCGCCCGTGGGGTGGCCGGCCACGTCGAACAGGTCCTTGGCGGCGAAGCGCAGGCCCGAGAGCGGCCCGCCCGCACGGCCCGCGATGTGGATCGCGGGCCCGGCCAGGAAGGGGTTGCTAGAAGGGCTCATTCGTCATCGGCATCGCCGTCGGGCGAGGCGAGCAAGCTGCTCGCGACCTTGTCGGCCTGGCCGCGGATGCGCTTCTCGATGCTGTCGGCCATCTCGGGGTGGTCGCGCAGGAACTGCTTGGCGTTCTCGCGCCCCTGGCCCACGCGGGTGCCATCGCAAGAGAACCAGGCGCCCGACTTCTCCACCACGCCGGCCTTCACGCCGAGGTCGATCAGCTCGCCCACCTTGGAGATGCCGTGGCCGTAGAGGATGTCGAACTCCACCTCCCGGAAGGGCGGCGCCATCTTGTTCTTCACCACCTTCACGCGGGTGTGGTTGCCGATGACGTCGTCGCGCTCCTTGATGGAGCCGATGCGGCGGATTTCCATGCGGATGGAGGAGTAGAACTTCAGCGCATTGCCGCCCGTGGTGGTCTCGGGGTTGCCGAACACCACGCCGATCTTGAGGCGGATCTGGTTCAGGAAGATCAGCAGGCAGTTGGAGCGCGAGACCGTGCCCGTCAGCTTGCGCAGCGCCTGCGACATGAGGCGCGCGTGCAGCCCCATGTGGCTGTCGCCCATCTCGCCTTCCAGCTCGGCCTTTGGCACCAGCGCCGCGACACTGTCCACCACCAGCACGTCGATGGCGCCCGAGCGCACCAGCGTGTCGGCGATTTCCAGCGCCTGCTCGCCGCCATCGGGCTGGCTGATCAGCAGGTCATCGACGTTGACGCCGAGCTTGCGGCCATAGCCCGGGTCCAGCGCGTGCTCGGCGTCGATGAAGGCGCAGGTGCCGCCCTTCTTCTGCGCCTCGGCGATGATGTGCAGCGCGAGCGTGGTCTTGCCCGAGGATTCCGGGCCGTAGATCTCGATGATGCGCCCCTTGGGCACGCCGCCGATGCCGAGCGCCATGTCGAGGCCGAGCGAGCCGGTGGAGATGACCTCGATGTCCTCCATCGCGGTCTTGGCGCCCATCCGCATGATGGAGCCCTTGCCGAAGGCGCGCTCGATCTGGCTGAGGGCCGCCTCCAGCGCCTTACCTTTTTCCATCTGGCTTCATCCTTGAATAACGGTCGGGCACTATGTGCCGCCGCCCGGTGAGTCGCAAGGAAGGCGAGGTTGCGACGCTGGGTTTCGCTCAACCCCTGGGTGTCGTTGCCAGCGCCGCCGTCACCGCCAAGCGCAGGCCATCGGGGGTGAAGGGCTTGGCCAGGAAGGCGAAGCCCTCGCGCTCCGGCGCGCCCCCCACCGAGGCGGCGGAATAGCCCGAGAGCAGCAGCACCGGCAGCCCCGGCACCAGGGCGCGGGCGGCGCGGGCAAGCCCCAGCCCGTCCAGGCCCGGCATGGCGACGTCGGTGGCGAGCAGGACGGGGCGCAGCCCCTCGCGCAGCGCGTCCAGCGCCTCCTCGGCGTCCTCGTGCGCCACCACGTCATGCCCGTCCTGGCGCAGCGCCAGCGCGGCCACGCGCAGCAGGGTGCGCTCGTCATCCACCAGCAGGATCTGGCCGGGCGGGGGCTGGAGCGGCGTTGCCACCGCAGGTTCCGCGGCGGGGCCGGGCGGCGGCGGGGCGGCGCGCGGCAACAGGATGCGGAACAGCGTGCCGCCGTCGGACGGGCATTCCACCTCGATCCGCCCGCCCGACTGGCCCACGATGCCCTGCACGGTGGCCAGCCCCAGCCCGGTGCCGCCGGCCTCCAGCTTGGTGGAATAGAAGGGCTCGAAGATGCGCGGCAGCACCTCGGGCGGGATGCCCGGCCCGGTGTCGCGCATCTCGAGCGTGACGTAGCGGCCGGGCGGCAGGAGTTCGCCCGAGATCATCTCGCCCGCCAGAACCAGCCGCCGCCCGGTGCTCAGGCGCAGCCGGCCGGCGGTGCCCATGGCGTCGCGCGCATTCACGGCGAGGTTCAGCAGCACGCGCGACCATTGGTCGGGGTCCACCCGGATGTGGCGCGAGGGCTGCTCCAGCGCCGTCTCGATGCGGATGCCCGGGCCCATCAGCCGCGGCAGCATGTCCACGAACTGCAGGACCGTGTCGTTCAGCGCCACGCTGCGCGGGGCCAGCACCTGCTGCCGGGCGAAGGCGAGAAGCTGGCGCACCAGGGCGGCGCCGCGCTCGGCCGCCGCCTCGATGGCCGCGACCTCGACCGCCACGGCGTCGTCGAGCGGGGCCACGCGGGCCGCCGCCGCCGCGCCGAGGATGACCGAGAGCAGATTGTTGAAATCATGCGCGATGCCGCCGGCCAGCCGGCCCAGCAGCGCCAGCCGGTCGCCCTGTCCCTCCTCGGCTGGGCTGAGCACCAGCAGCACCCCCTCGCCACAGGGCGTGATGGCGAGCGAGAGGCCCAGCCGCGCCAGTCCAGCCCGCGCGGGGGTGCCGCGCAGGCCGGTGGCCAGCGCCTCGGCCGCCTCCGGCAAAAGGCGCAGCGCCTCATCGCCCGGCCGCCAGCTCTCCAGCAGGGCGCGGAAGCGCGGGTTGGCCACGACCAGCCGGCCGCGCGCATCGAGCAGCGCGAGCGGCTGGGGAAGCGCGTCCAGCAGCGCGGCCTGGCCCGCATCCAGGCCCGCATTCAGGCCCGCATTCAGCCGGGGGCGGCCGCCCCTCATGGCGCGGCCGGCGGGGGCGCCGTGCCGCCCGCGCGCCGCATGACGATGGCGATGATGCGCGCCACCGCGTCCCAGTGCTCGGCCGGGATTTCGGCGTCGAGGTCGAGGCGGTGCAGCGCGCGCGCCAGCGGCGGGTCCGCGATGATCGGCACCCCGGCCTCCCTTGCCTTCTCGCGGATTCGCGCGGCCACGGCATCCACCCCCTTCGCCACCAGCTTCGGCGCGGCCGACTGGCCGGGCGTGTAGGCGAGGGCAACGGCATAATGCGTCGGGTTGGTGATGACCACCGCGGCGCGTGGCACGGCGGACATCATGCGCGCGCGGCCACGCGCCTCGCGCAGCTGGCGCAGGCGGCCGCGCACCAAGGGGTCGCCCTCGCTTTCCTTCATTTCCTCCTTCACTTCCTGGCGCGTCATCTTCAGCTTCTCCAGATGGCGGTGGCGCACCCAGAGCACGTCCAGCAGCGCGAGCAGGGCGAAGGCGGCGAGCGTGGCGGTGAGCAGCCGCGCCACCCCCTGCCCCGCCGCACCGAACAGCGCCGCCGGCGGCGCCTCGATCATGGCGCCGAGGCCCGGCAGGTCCCGCGCCACGAACCACAGCGCGGCCAGGACGATGGCCATCTTCAGCAGGGTGCGGAGGAATTCCATCAACCCCTCCGGCCCGAACAGCCGCCCGAACCCCGCAAGCGGCGAGAGCTTGGACAGGCGCGGCGCCATGGGGGGCAAGCTGATGGCCGCGCGGGTCTGCAGCAGGGTCGCCGCCACCGCGCCCAGGATGGCCGCCGCCGCGACGGGCCAGGCGAGCCGCAGGAACAACCACGCCCATTCCCGCGCGGCCCAGCCGGTGTCCATCGCGTGCGCGCGGCTCAGCGCGCCGGCGAGAGCGGCCGTGAGTTCCGCCATGCGCGGCGGCAGCAGCATGGCCGCGACAAGGGCGGCGACCAGCAGCGTGGCGAACCCCACCGCCTCGCGCGACAGCGCGACCTGGCCCTGCTGCGCCGCCTTCGCGATTTTCCGCGCCGAGGCGGGTTCCGTGCGTTCGGCGCCCGAGGCGCCGTCCTCCTCCTCCGCCATGGCTCAGCCCAGACCGGGCAGGCGCAGCAGCGCAGCCCCCGTGCCCTCCCACCAGGCATGGAAGATGGCCGGCATCAGCAGGATGAGCAGCAGGAAGCCGCCCAGCAGCTGCGCGGGCGCCGCCACCACGAAGACCTGCAGCTGCGGGGCCACGCGCGCCAGCAGCCCCATGGCCGCGTTGAAGAAGATGGCCGCCAGCACGAAGGGGGCCGCAAGCTGCATCGCCACCAGCAGCACGCCCGAGGCGAAGCGCGCCAGCATCTCGGCCGCATCGCCCAGCGGCAGGCCCTGCCCGGCGGGAAGGGTCTGGTAACTGCCGGCCAGCGCGCGCAACGGCACCTCATACAGCCCTGTGGCGAGGAAGAGCGCCGCCGTCAGCAGGCCGAACATGCGTGCGGGCGCGGTGGCGGTACCGCCCAGGAACTGGTCGCCCTGCAGCGGCGTGGCGAGGCCCATCATCAGTGCGATGACCTGCCCCGCCTGCGCGAGGCCCAGCGCCACGAAGCGCGCGCAAAGCCCGATCCAGGCGCCGATCACCACCTCCTGCGCCACCAGCAGCAGCAGGGGCGCCACATCGGCCGGCAGCGGCGGCAGGGCGGGGCTCAGCGGCGGCGTCAGCACGAAGACCAGCAGCATCCCCGATGCCAGGCGCACATTCATCGGAATTTCGGACTCGCCCAGGCCCGGCAGCAGCATCACCGCGGCGCCCATGCGACAGAAGACGAGGGCCGCATGGAAGGCCAGCAGCGGCAGCGCCTCCAGCAGCGCCATGTCGGCCGGCGTTATCATGGGGGCGTGATCAATTCGCGCCGCCGACGGCCACCACCTGGTCGAACAGCGTGGCCGCCCAGCCGCGCATCACGCCCGCCATGAAGGGCCCGAGGAACAGCAACAGCGCCACCATGGCGGCGAGTTTCGGCAAGAAGGCCAGCGTGGCCTCCTGGATCTGCGTCAGGGCCTGGATGAGCGAGACGACGAGGCCGATCGCCAGCACCGCCAGCAAGGGCGGCCCGGCCAGTTGCAGCGCGACCCACATGGCCTCGCGCATGGCCATCACCGTGGCCTGTTCAAGCATTCGGGTTCACCCCTCGCGTTTTGCGGGCCTCGCGTTTTGCGGGCAGGCCGGGCGGGAAGGCGCGGTCAGATCGGCATGCGCATCACGTCCTGGTAGGCGGTGACCACGCGGTCGCGCACGGCGGTCGCGGTCTGCAGGGCCAGTTCGGCGCGCGAGATGGCCAGCACCACGTCGGTCACGCTGCCGGTGCCGGTGAGGGCGGCGGTGGCCGTGGCATCGGCCTGCCGCCCGGTCTGGATCGCGCCCTGCACGGCACGGCCCAGCGCATCGCCGAAGCTGCCCGCGGCCCCCGCGGCGGCCGACGTAGCCTCGCCAAGCCCCTGGGCCGCGCGATAGGCCGCGGCCGCGCCGGTCGCGGCGATGAGGGGGGCGGCCATCAGCGCAGCGCCTCGATGGCGCGCAGCAGCATGCCGCGCGTCGTCTCGAGCACGGCGAGGTTGGCGGTGTAGCTGCGGTTGGCCTCGCGCATGTCCATGTTCTCCACCAGGCTGTCCACGTTGGGCGTGCGGACATAGCCCCGCGCATCGGCCGCGGGGTGCGCCGGCTCGAAGCGTTCGGGGAAGGCGCTGTTGTCGCGGCCCACGCGCGCCACGCGCACCGTCTCCGCGCCCAGCGCGCGGTCCATGCGGCTCGCGAAGGTGACGGTCTTGCGGCGATAGGGCTCCGCGCCGGGGGCGTTGCCGGTGCTGTCGCGGTTGGCGATGTTCTCGGCCACGATGCGCAGCCGCGCCGATTGCGCGGCCATGCCGGCGGCCGAAATGCTGAGGGCGCGGTCAAGGTCCATGGGGGGTCTCCGGCGTCGTCGGGAGCGGCATCAGGGGCGGCCCAGCGCGGTGCGGAACAGCGCCAGGTATTTCCGGTGCAGGCCCATCGTCATGGCGTGGGACTGGTCGTTCTCGGCGATGCGGACCGCCTGCTCGTCAATGGAGACGGCATTGCCATTGGGCGTGCGCTCGGCCACCGAGGCCAGCAGGCCGCGTTCGGCACCGCCCACCGGGTGCAGGTGGCGCGCATCGGTGGCGGCCAGGGCGGGCGGCGTCACCCGCCGCGCCAGCATGTCGCGGAAGGGCATGGCATCCCGCGCGCGGAAGCCCGGCGTGTCGGCATTGGCGATGTTGGCCGCGAGCAGCCGCTGCCGCCCATCCAGCCAGGCGAGCCGCTGTTCGGCGAGGGCCACGGGCCCGGAGCGCAGAAGGTCCATGGCGGGCAGCATGGGGGCGTCGGGTTAACGAAGGGTGAAGCCGCATCCGCGCCGCCGCTCAGGTTTCGTTAACCCCTCGGGCGGCAAAATCTGCCCATGCCCCTCCCCCCCGCCCCGCCCGCGACCACCACCCCGCCGAGCAGCACGCCCGAAATGCTGGGCGTGCTGGCGGCCATCGATTCGCTCAGCACCACGCTCGCCGTCGCCCGCGCCCTGGTCGGCGCCGGCCGCACGGTCGAGCTGGACGGTCTGGAGCAGGAGGCCGCGCGGCTCTGCGCCGCGCTGGCCTGCATGCAGGACGGCGCGGGCACCCTGCTGCGCCCGCCCCTGCAGGAATTGACGCGCGAGCTGGACCGGCTGGACCTGGCGCTGCGCCTGCCATGACCCCCCCGCGTCGGCAGGAGGCCACGCCATGACATCGCCCGACTACCTGCAGGCCGGCGCCGCGCTCGCCGCCGTGCTGCTGCTGCTGTGGGGGGGGGCGCGGCTGCTGGAGCGTCGCGGCCCCGCCACGCGGCCCGATGCCAGGCTGCGGGTGGGTGCCGCCTGCGCCCTGGATGCGCGCCGCCGCCTGGTGCTGTTCCGCTGCGACGGGCGCGAGGGGCTGCTGCTCACCGCGCCCGGCGGCGACCAGTTCCTGGGCTGGCTGCCCGCGCCGGCGCGGGACGGCGACGCGCCATGAAGCCCTTCCTGCTCGGGCTGGGCTTCCTGCTGCTGTGCGGCGGTGCCGCGGCGCAGTCGGTCGCGATCGACCTCGGCGCCACCGGCCAGCCCGGCGCCACGGCGCGGCTGGTGCAGCTGACGGCGCTGATCGGGTTGCTCTCGCTGGCGCCCTCGCTGCTGGTGATGGCCACGGCCTTCACGCGCATCGTCATCGTGCTGGCCCTGCTGCGCAGCGCCATCGGCGCGCAGGGCGTGCCGCCCAACCCGGTGCTGATCGGGCTGGCGCTCTTCCTCTCCTTCTTCGTCATGCAGCCGGTGCTGGAGGCCGCCTGGAGCCAGGGCATCCAGCCCATGACCGAGGGCCGGATGGACGAGATGGCGGGGCTGACCGCCGCCGCAGGGCCCTTCCACCAGTTCATGGCGGCGAATGTGCGGCCCACGGACCTGGCGATGTTCCTCGACCTGGCCAACCTGCCCGCCGCCACGCCGGCCGAGGCGCCCTGGCGCGCGCTGATGCCGGCCTTCCTGGTGACGGAACTGCGCCGCGCCTTCGAGATCGGCTTCCTGCTGTTCCTGCCCTTCCTCGTCATCGACATGGTGGTGGCGTCCATCCTGATGTCGCTCGGCATGATGATGCTGCCGCCCTCGGTGGTGTCGCTGCCCTTCAAGCTGATCTTCTTCGTGCTGGTGGATGGCTGGACGCTGCTGGCGGCGAGCCTGGTGCAGGGCTTCGCGATGTAGCCCGCTTTATTCGGTCTGGGCGGGCGGCAGCAGGTCCTCGCCGCGCGGGCGCGGCTCCGGCGGCACCCAGGGGCGGGCGCCGCGCAGCGCGCGGTCGGAGAGCACGCGGCCCGTGGACGTCCAGGCCGCGTGCGCGCCGTCGCGCCAGACGCTGAAGCGGTCCACCACCCGGCTGCCCGCGCAGTCGCCGCGCAGGGGCTCGGGCGAGAAGATCAGCGGCACGGCGCCGCACAGGTCGCGCGGCGCGTATTGCGGCGGGTTGCGCTCGCCGCGCGGCGGGTTGGGCGGGCGCAGCAGGACCAGGCGCGGCGTGCCATCGGGGCCGCGCAGCGTGCAGGCTTCGCGCACGCAGGCGATGCGCCCGCCCGCCGCCTCGCCGTGCTCGGGCAAAGGCGTGGCGGTGGCGCTGCCCCAGCCGCGCAGCCAGGACTCCTGCACGAAGCGCGAGGCACCGGCGCGGCGCTCGACGAACACCTCGCCCCCCACGCGCAGCGCGAAGAGCCGGCCATCGGCCGCGGCCAGCGCATCGGCGGGCGGCGCGACCAGCCCCGCGAACATCCCGCCCACGGCCAGCGGCAGCCCCCACATCCGCCAGCGCGTGCGCCACAGGCAAAGCCAGCACAGGCCGAGCGTGGTCACCAGCAGCCCCCAGGCCGGCGGCGGCGTCAGCGACAGCGCCGCCCCCGGCCAGGACGCCACCGCATGGGCCACGGCCAGGATGCCCTCCACCCCCCAGCCCATGACCAGGAGCGGCCATTCCTCCAGCCCCAGCGGCATCAGCAGCAGCGCGAGCATCCCCGCCGGCATCACCAGCAGGGAGGTCAGCGGCACCGCCAGCGCATTCGCCACCACCCCAAAGAGCTGCACCCGGCCGAAATGGTGCAGCCCGGGCGGCGTGGTGGCGAGGCCGGCCAGCACCGAGGTCAGCGCCGTTCCCGCCACCGCCACCGCCAGCGCCCACCACCAGGGGCGCGCCGCGCGACCCCGCCGCAGCGCACCCCGCGCCACCTCCCAGCCCGCGATCAGCGCCATCACGGCGAAGAAGCTCATCTGGAAGGAGGGGCCGAGAATGACCGCGGGGTGCAGCACCAGCACCACCACGGCCGCGAAGGCCAGCACCCGCGGCGACAGCGCGCGGCGGCCGGCCAGCAGCGCCAGCGTCACCAGCGCCGCCATGGCGAAGCTGCGCTGCATGGGCACCTGGCTGCCGGTCAGCACCATGTAGAACCCGCCCGCCGCCAGCGCGACCAGCGCCGCGGGCGGGCGCGTGCCGAAGCGCAGCGCGAAGCCCGGCCACAGCGCC
>JBHYDO010000035.1:0-22443 GCA_051860645.1 Roseococcus sp. | reverse complement strand
AGGGACTGCATGTGCGCGGCGTTGGCGCGGAACTCCTTTCCGCGCGTGTCCACGGTGGAGGCGATCTTCATGCGGTCTCTCGGAACAGTTCGCGCCCGATCAGCAGGCGGCGGATCTCGCTGGTGCCTGCGCCGATCTCGTACAGCTTCGCGTCGCGCAGCAGCCGGCCGGTGGGGTAGTCGTTGATGTAGCCATTGCCGCCCAGGATCTGGATGGCGTCCAGCGCGGCGCGCGTGGCTTCCTCGGCCGCGAAGAGGATGGCGCCGGCGGAATCCTTGCGCGTGGTCTGCCCCGCATCGCAGGCGCGGGCGACGGCATAGACATAGGCGCGCGCCGCGTTGAAGCGCGTGTACATGTCGGCGACCTTGCCCTGGATGAACTGGAACTCGCCGATCGCCTGGCCGAACTGCTTGCGTTCATGGATGTAGGGCACGACCACATCCAGGCAGGCCTGCATGATACCGAGCGGCCCGGCGGCGAGCACCACGCGCTCATAATCCAGCCCCGACATCAGCACCCGCACGCCACCATTGACCTGGCCCAGCACGTTTTCCGCCGGCACCTCGCACTCCTCGAACACCAGCTCGGAGGTGGGTGAGCCGCGCATGCCGAGCTTGTCGAGCTTCTGCGCGGGCGTGAATCCCTTCATCCCGCGCTCGACGATGAAGGCGGTGATGCCCTTGGGGCCGGCCTCGGGGTCGGTCTTGGCATAGACGATCAGCGTCTCGGCGTAGTGGGCGTTGGTGATCCACATCTTCGCGCCGTTCAGCACGTAGCGGTCGCCGCGCTTCTCGGCGCGCAGCTTCATGGACACCACGTCCGAACCGGCGCCGGGCTCGCTCATGGCCAGCGCGCCCAGGTGTTCGCCGCTGACGAGCTTGGGCAGGTACTTCGCGCGCTGGGCCGCGTTGCCGTTGCGCTCGATCTGGTTCACGCAGAGGTTGGAGTGGGCGCCGTAGCTCAGGCCCACGCTGGCGCTGGCGCGGCTGATCTCCTCCACCGCCACGCAATGCGCGAGATAGCCCATGCCCGCGCCGCCCCGCGCCTCGTCGACCGTGATGCCGTGCAAACCCAGCGCCCCCATCTCGGGCCAGAGGTGGCGGGGGAACTCGTCGGTCTTGTCGATCTCGGCGGCGAGCGGGGCCACGCGGTCGGTGGCGAAGGCGCGCACCGTCTCGCGCAGCGCGTCGATTTCCGGGCCCAGGCCGAAATCCAGCGTGGGGAGGTGAGCGTTGCCGGACATTCCATACCCTTCCTGCGAAGGGGAGAAAGCTAGCGCGCTTCGGCCCCTGCGGATATGCCGGCGGCGCGCAGGCGCAGCGCCAGCGGCGGATCATCGGTGGCGATGACGTCCACGCCCAGGCGCAGCGCGCGGTGCAGGGTGGGCGCGTGGTTCGCCCCCCAGACCGAGAGCCGCAGCCCCCCGGCGCGGAGCGCATCGCGCAGGGCCGCATCGGCCAGCCCCTCGGGCACGCCGAGCTCGGTCGCCCCGCAGGAGAGGCACATGGCGGCGGCGTCCGCGGCGCGCATCCCCCGCAGGGTGCGGCCACCGGCCAGCCAGACGGTCTGCGCGAAGCCGCCCAGGGCCGCCGCCTCGGCCACGGTCGCGGCCTCGAAGCTCATGAAGACGGTGGTCCCGCGCATGGCGTGCTGGTCGAGCACGGCGGCGCAGCGGGCCACGAGGCCCGGATAGGGCCGCCCCTGGGCATCGGCCTTCACCTCCAGCCGCAGCGCCTGGCCGCCTTCCCGGATGATGCGGGCCGCGTGCGACAGGTGCGGGATGGTCTCGCCCCCCGTGCCGCGGACGCGCAGCTGGGCCAGCGCCTCCCAGGATTGCGCGACGACCGGCCCCTGGCCGTCCGTCATGCGGTCCAGGGTGGCGTCGTGCATCACCACCGGCTCGCCATCGGCCGAGGCATGGACGTCCAGCTCGATCTGCGCGGCGGGCCACTTCAGCGCCTCGCGGAAGGCGCGGAGGCTGTTCTCGGGCCAATGGAAGGCGCCGCCGCGGTGGCTGGCGATCTCGGGCATGTTCATGCGGCTTGGTCGCCGCATCCGCCCCCCGCCGTCAAGCCGGACGCTGTTCCCAGGCCCGACGCAGCGCCTCGCCCAGGTTGTGGCCGAAGCGCGGCCCGTCGCAGAGGGGCGAGGCTGCAACCCGCTCGCGAAGCCCCGCCCGCAGCGCCCCAAGAGCCCGGATGTCGGCCGCGCGGCGAAGCGCCTCGGCCACATAGGCCTCCTCGTCGGGCACCGCCCAGTCCGGCAGACCCACATTGGACAGGTGCGACAGCGCGTGCCGCCCGGCGAAGCCGCCGCTCACCTTGCTCAGCACCGGCACCCCCATCCAGAGCGACTCGCAAACCGTCAGGCCGCCGGTGTAGGGGAAAGGGTCGAGCGAGATGTCGATGTCGCCATACGCGGCCAACAGCGCGTCATGCGGCACGGCGCCATGCAGTTCCAGGCGTCCGGGCGGCAGGCCGAGGGCGGCCGCGCGCGCAACGAAGGCGTCGCGGGTCGGCGCATCACCCAGCGCGTGGGTGCGCAGGACGAGCCGCGACCCGGGCAGTGCGCCGAGAATGCGCGCCCAGGCGGCCAGCACCGCCGGCGTCACCTTCGCCAGGTTGTTGTAGCAGCCGAAGGTGAGGTAGCCGTTCCGCAGCGCAGGCAGCGGCGCCACGGCGGGCGCCCTGTCCGGTGCGGCGTAGCAGCAATAGCCATCGGGCATGCGCAGCAACCGCTCGGTGTAATGCGGCTCGAACCCCTCCGGCGTCTCCCAACGATCGGTCAGCATCCAGTCCATGTTGGGCACGCCGGAACTGGCCGATTGCGAGCCCACCCACTTCACCTGCACCGGTGCAGCGCGGTGGCGCAGCAGACGCACCTTGCCACCTTGCCCGTGGCCGCTGAGGTCGATGAGGATGTCCAGCGCCTCGGCCCGCAGGCGCTCCAGGATCAGGTGATCCTTGGCACCGGGCTCGAAGCTGACCCATTGGTCGGCGCGGGCGCGGAAGCGCCGGGCGAGTGGGTCCTCGCGGTCGGTGAGGCTGAACGCCACCACCTCGAAACCCTCGCGCGACAGGTGCTCGATCGCGGGCAGGGTCAGCCAGCCCACAGGGTGCCGACCGAGGTTGGAGGAGAGCAGCCCGACCCGAAGCCGGCTGCCGGCGGCCCGCGGCAGGGCGACATAGGGGTTGATGCCCTGCGACAGCCTGGCATGCAGGGCGCGCGCCGTGGCGCCCAGCGTCTCCGGAGCTGCCATCTCCGGATGGTAGGGGCCGACATTGCACAGCCCGTGCACGAGGGCGTTCTCTCCCCCGGCGGCTTCGGTGGCTTCGCGCGCCCCCTCCTGGAGCCCCTGCGACACCAGCACCAGGGCAAGCGTGGCGTGGGTGCGCTCATCCCCGCCAAAATCGGTCAGGGTAGCGCGCAGCGAGGCCGCCGCGGCGGTCAGCCGGTGGAGGCGGAACAGCATCTCGCCATGCCCGACGCGCAGGCTACGCTCGCCTGGGGCCAGCGACACCGCCCGCTCGAAGACGGGCAGCGCCGCCTTATAGGCGCGCTCCCGCCACAGCCCGTGCGCGAGGCCCGACACGATGGCGACATCGCCCGGCGCCAGCGCCTCGGCCAAGTGCCAGTGGCGAAGCCCCTCCCGGGTCTCCCCGAACGCATCCAGCAGCGTGGCGAAGCCCGCGATGCGCGCCGGCGAAAGCGGGTCCTCCGCCAACGCCGCCTCGAGCGCGGCACGCGCCGCGGTGGCGCCGTCCCGGGCCAGCAGCGCCTCAGCCCAAACCACGCCGCCGAGGCCGAGGCCGGGCGCACGGGCCAGGACCTCCTCGACCACGCTCACTGCGCCGGTCAAGTCGCCCTGGGCGATGAGGGTGCGCGCAAGCTCGATCGCGACCTCGTCCTGCGCTGGGCCGTGCAGCAGCGCTTCCCGGAGCAGCGCCGCAGCCCCGGGAAGCCGGCCCTCCGCGCGCGCCAGTTCGGCCAGGCCGCACAGGGCGGCCACGTGCGCCGGGTCGCGCGCCAGGGCGGATGCATAGCCTTGCCGTGCATGCTGCTTGTCGCCCCGCAGATGCGCGAGGCGCCCGCGACGGAATTGGGGCTCCGGGTGCTGCGGCAGCCTTGCCAGTGCGACGTCGAGCGGCGCGCCAGCCGCATCGAGCCGGCCCAGGTCCATCCGCGCCATGGCGAGGTTCAGCGCGGCCAGCCCATGCCACGGCGCGGCGGCGTGGCACGCCTCGAGCAGGGGCAGGGCCTTGGCGGTGTGCCCCGCGCGCAGTTCGACCATGGCCGATGCGAAGCCTGGCGGGTCAGCCGGTGCTGGCAGCCCGTCCATTGCTCAGCCGCCCAGCGTCGCGAGGGCAACGACCCCGGCGACCGGGCTCTCGCTCTCCCAGCGCAGGGTCTCGGGCCGGAACTCCCGCAGGGTCAGCCCCGCCCCCTCCAGCGCCGCGCGGAGATAGTCGGGCGCGTGGCGGTAGCGCGCCGAGGTCTGCAGCTCCCACCGGCCGTCTTCGGCGCCGCACTCGATGCTGAGCAGCAGCATCCCGCCTGGGTTGAGGTGCGCCGCGACAGCAGCAAGCAGCGCCTCCAGCGGGCCGAAGTAGCAGAGCACGTCAGCCATGGTGATCAGGTCGTAGCGGGTGCCGTCCGAGGTCAGTGCCGCCGTGATCTCGGCGCAGTGGAGTGTGGTGTAGACCTGCTTCGCCCGTGCCTCCGCCAGCATCTTGGAGGAAAGGTCCACCCCCACCAGGCGACCGCCCAGCATGTCGTGGAGCGTGGCCCCCATCAGCCCCGTACCGCAGCCGAGATCGAGCACATCGCCAAGCTTGCGGCCCATGGGCGAATACCCACGCGCCTCGATGAGCTTCAGCATCACGCCCGGCACGCGATAGCCGAGCGCGAAGAGCGCGGCTTCGAAGCGGGTGGCGTAGCCGTCGAACACGTCGGCCACGTAGCGGTCGTTCGCCCTGTCCGGTGCGTCGGCGGCCGGGCCGTTGGCGGCGGCCAGGTGGTGCAGGTAGGCGTTCGCCGGGTCGAGCCTTGCGGCTTCGGAATAGGCGGCCGCCGCGGCCTGCACCTCGCCCAGCCGCTGATGCGCCTGGCCCAGCACGGAGAACAGCGCAGCCTCGCCCTGCTGGCGGGCAAGGGCCGCGTCGACCAGGGCGATTGCGTGCCGCGGGTCGCCGGCCAGGAGCGCATTCTGCGCCCTCAGCGGAACGATGCCGCGCGCATAGGGCGCCATCGACTCCGCGAGGGCGTACAGCTCCTCCGCCGCGGCGTGGCGACCGGCCCGCATCATCGCCATGGCCAGCATGGCAGCGCGGTGCGGCGCCTCTGGCTCGCTGGCGAAAGCCTGGTAAAATAGCAAGATCGCGTCGTCGTGCCGTCCGGCCTCTGAGAGGCATGTGGCCAGGAGCGACTTGGCCTCGCGGTCGGACGGACTGGCCATCACGGCGGCGGCCGCGTCGTCCATGGCGCCCTCCGCCAGTCCCACGGCGCGGCGGATGCGTGCGCGCAGCAGACGTAGCGCGCCCTCCTCGCGCAGCGCCAGCGCAGCGTCGGCGGCATCGAGCGCCGCCGCCGCCTGCCGCATCTCCATCAGCGCCTCGGCCAGCAGGCCATGTGCCTCGGCGGGTGCCTCCGGCAGGGCGGCAGCGCGGGCCAGCAGCAGGGCGGCATCCCCGGGGCGTCGATCACCCAGCAACTCCCGCCCGCGGGCGAGAAGGCGCTCGGCCGCGGCGGCGCCGACGGGGAGGCCTGGAGCGGTGCGGATCATGTTCATGGCGCCCCCTCAGCTCCAGAGCGCGCCGGCGATCTGCTCATTCATGTCGATGATGAAGGCGGTATCCGGCGCCTCCTCATCGCATTCGCGCAGGACCGCACGGGCCAGGGAGGCGATCTGCGCACGCAGCGGCACGGCAAGGCGGTTCGTCGGGTCGACCACGGAGGTAAGCACGGCATCCCAAAGTCGGCGATTGTCGGCCAGGGCACGGGCCAGTGCGATGGCGTTGTCCGGGGCCGCTTCGCGGAGCGCACGGCTGGCGCGGGCGAAGACCTCGCCTTCCATCTGCTTCGGGGTGAGCTGGCGGCGATAGCGCCCGGCGGAACCGGCGGCCGAAGGGTTGCTTGCAAAAGACATGGTGGGGGAGCCTCCCGCGAATGGATGTCGGAACCCAAACGGGCGTACCCTCTGGGTGCCGCGACCGTGCATGGGTGAAAATTCGGGAACGCATCAACCGGGCTGCGCCGGCTGCGCGGAAGGAAGGAAGGCGGCCTCCTGCCAGCCTCCGGTCAAGGCGTCAGCGGAAGAGGGACAGCAGCACCTGCGGCGCCTGGTTGGCGATGCCGAGCGCCTGGGAACCGAGCTGCTGGCGGATCTGCAGGGACTGCAGCCGGGCCGACTCCTTGGCGAGGTCGGCGTCGATCAGCGCGCCCATGCCGGCTTCCTGCGCGTCCATCTTGGCCTTGTTGAAGTTGATCTGGCTGTCCACGTAGCGGCTGTAGCTGCCGAGGTTGTTCAGCGAGGTCAGGGTGTTGTTGATGGCCACGTTGACCGCGCCGCCGGTGGTCAGCGCCTCGGAGAAGTCGCTGATGGCAGCGAGCAGCGAGGCCCCCGTCAGCAGCGTCGCCCCGTTGTAGCCGACCGCCGTCAGCGCGGTGAAATCGGCCGCGCCGTTGATGGCTGCGGTCGCGATCTTGTTGAAGGTGTAGGTGGCGCCCTCGCCGTTCCGCACCGTGCGGATTTCGCCGAGGGTGGTGCCACCCGCCGTCGCGGCCGCGGCCGTCACGAGCATGCTTCCACCGTTGTAGGTGGTGTCGGTGATGAAGTTGGTGATCTGCGAGAAAGTCTCCTTCAGCGCCGACATGTACTGCTCACGCTGAGCCGGCGTGATGTTCGAGTCCGACAGCTTCACGACCGTGGACTTGATCTCAATCAACGCCTTGGAGACGTTTTCGAGACCGGTCCGGGTCGTGTCGAGCAGGCCCTTCACGCCGCCCAGCTGCTGGTTCGCCGAGGTGGTGGCGGAGAGATCGCCGCGGATGCGCTCGGCAACGGCAAAGGCCGCGCCGTCATCGCGCGCATCCGCCACCCGCGAACCGGTCGAGATGCGCTTTTGCGTCGCCGCCATCTCCTCGTTCGTGCGGTTGAGCGATTGCAGCGCCACCATGGCGCCCAGGTTGGTGTTCACGGAGTTCAGCGACATTGGTCTTTTTCCTTTGTCAGATGCGGTGCCCGGCTTTCCGGGTCCCTGGGCCGTGTACGAGACGAAGGGTTAAGGAAGTCTTGCCTCGCGCCGCTCAGAACATGCGCTGCGTCCAGGTGCGCGGCGTCTTGTCGCTGATGATCTCGATGTCGAGGTGGTAGCGGAACTTCCGCGGCCCGACCTTGCGGATGAAGTCGGTGATGGAGGCGAGGCCGTCCTCCAGCTTCGTCGTGGTGCGATAGCCCAGCAGCCGCCGCGCCTTGTCGGCCGAGCAGGTGGCGAATTTCACCTCCTGCGGGCGGCCGGTCACATGGATGGGCGTGCCGGTGAAGTTGGTCAGCCGGGCGAGCACGCGCGACAGCTCGTTGATGGTGACGAATTCCTCGTCGGGGCCGATGTTGACCGTCTCGCCCAGGGCAACATCATCGAGGCCCATCGCCAGAAGGCAGGAGAGGCAATCCTCCACGTAGGAGAAGCAGCGCTTCTGCTCGCCATCGCCATAGATGATCGGCGGCCGCCCCTGGAGCATCAGGTTCGCCATGATGGAAGCCACGTTGCGGTAGGGGTCGTCGAATTTCTGCCGTGGGCCGATGATGTTGTGCGGCACGGCGATGGACCACTCCACGCCATGCACGGCGCAGAGGTTCTTCAGCGCATCCTCGGCTGCCACCTTCGCGATGCCGTAGGGATCCTGCGGTCGCGGCGTGTAGCTCTCGCGGAACGGCACCTCGTTGCTGCCGTAGCGCGCCATGGAGGAGCAGAAGACGATGCGCCGCACGTTGTTCGAGATCGCGGCCGAGAACAGCGAGACCGAGCCGCTGACGATGTTGTCCATCACCAGCGCCGGCGAGAAGACCGACAGGCCTTCATAGGCCGTGGCGGCACAGTGATAGACCAGCTCGCAGTCCTTCGAGATTTTCTGCATCGCGTTGAAGTCGCGACAGTCAAGCTGGTAGAACTCTGCCTCCGGAGGGACGTGCCAAAGCTCGCCGCCCAGCAGCGTGTCGCAGCCGACGACATGGTGACCCATGCCGATCAGCCGCTCGGCCAGGTGGCTGCCGAGGAAACCCGCGATGCCGCTGACGAAGATGCGCATGGCCATTGGCTCCTAGCGGGTGAGAAGGGCGCGGATGGCCTGGCCGCCCTTGTTGTGGAGGATGTGCTGGCGGACCATGGCGAAGCCCACCAGGGCGGCCAGGTCGCGGATCTTGCCCTGGGTGTAGGCGGAGCGGTGGAACTGCCCTGCCCCATTCTGGTTGCCGAAGAACATCGTCTGCACGATGCCCCAGCGCTGGCCGGTGTCCCGCCCGCTGCCGAAGTAGTGATCGGCGGAGCCGGTCTCATAGAAGGCACGGAAGCGGTCCTCGCCGTCCAGGAAGGCGCGGCACACCCATTCGAAGTCCGGCACTTCGATCTCGAGCAGGCCGCCGGGGCGCAGCACACGGGCGCATTCGCGCCAGAGCCGCTCCTCCTCGGCGAAGGCGAAGTGTTCGAAGACGTGTTCGGCCAGGATATGCTCCACGCTGGCATCGGCGAAGGGCAGCGCCAGCACATCCACATCCGTTCGCACGCCGGGCGCGCGCGCCACCGCGTCGATGTTGAGCCAGCCCTCCAGGACCTTGGGTCCGCAGCCGATGTGAAGCTTGGTCATGCCGCCTGCCCCCGCTCCGGCGGCAGCCCGGACAGGGCGGACCACTGGCCCATCAGCGCATCGGCGGCGCGGCCTGGCTCCAGCACCCAGAGCAGCCCCTCCACCGCGCGCATCACCTCGATGCGCATGCGCGCGGCGGCCCCCGTGGCGCCGCCCTGGGCCACGCTGCGCGCCTGGCCCATCAGCGCCGGCAGGCGCGCGGCCACGAGTTCCGCCTCGCGGTGGAAGGCGTCAGCCCAGCGGGCCCGCAGGATGTCGCGCGCGGCCTCGATCAGCCCTGCCCGCTCGGGTGCAGGCAGCCGCGCGAGGCTGAAGGTCTCCACATGCGCCCAGGCGCAGCACCCGGCGGGCGCCAGCATGCCCATGTCCGAGAAGACGTCGCCCTGCGAGCGGTTCCTCGCCCAAGCCATGCCAGCGTTGCGGGCGAGGCGCCAGAGGGGCGCGGGCCCGCCCCGGCGCAGGAACAGGGGCGCCGGCACATGACGGATATGGCCGTAGAGCGCGATCTCGGCCAGGAAGGCATGGTCCCAGCCGCCGCAAGCCATGGGCTGCGAGGCCGCATCCAGCGCATCGCGCCGATAGACGCCCCAGAAGCTGGCCGAGAAGGCGTACCGCTGCATCACATGCATGGCGCGTGGCAGCGGCCCGCCCCCCGGCGTGTCCAGCCGCGTGTGTGGCGGAACCTCGCCCAGCACCTGGCCTGCCTCGTCGATGTTGAGCGCGCCGGCATGGCACATGGCCACCTCCGGGTCGGCCAGCAGCACACCCATCAAGGCCTCGATGAAGTCGGCCGCGATGAGGTCGTCGGCGCTCTTGGGCATCACGAAGTCGGCGTCGCCGTGCGTGAAGGCGCGGCGATAGGCACCCACGATGCCCTGGTTCGCGCGGTGCCGCTTCAGCGCGATGCGCGCATCACGCGCGGCCCAGAAGCGCGCGATCTCCGGCCCGCCATCGGTCGAGCCGTCATCGAGCAGGGTCAGCCGCCAATTCGGCCAGCTCTGCGCGACGACGGAGGCGATGGCGCCGTCCAGCGTTGCGGCGGCGTTGTGGAAGATGAGATTCACATCCACGAGGGGTGGCGCGGCCATGGCTCACACCTTCACGATCAGCCCCTGCCCTGTGGGCAGGGGAAGGACCAGCTGGCCACGCGCGGCGGCGAAGCCCTGGAAAGCCAGCATCTGTTCCTCATGGCCGGCATAGGCGTAGTCGTCGAGGATGATGACGGCGCCGGGCGACATGCGGTCCCAGAAGAACTCCGCCGCCGCAATCTCAGGCAGGGTGATGTTCATGTCGATGTGCAGCCAGGCCACGCGCGCGGGTGCCGCCTCGTGCAGTGTGTCGGGCACCATGCCTGGCACCAGCCGTGCATTGGGGAAGGGCGCGAAGCGGTGCCGCGCGATGGGCAGCACATCGTCGGTGTAGTTGTTGGTGTTGTGCCAGGTGCCGAGGCCACGGGCCTCCCGCTCGCTCATCTGCGCGGGCGGGATGCCCTTGAAGGTGTCATAGAGCCAGAGCGTGCGATCTGGATGCGCGGCGAGGTCGATATAGGCCGCCATGGTGCGCGACAGCAGGCCGTAGTTCACCCCGCACTCGACCAAGTCGCCCTCGATCAGCAGGGCCTGGCGCGCGGCCCAGCAGCACACATAGGCCTTCCACTCGATCCGGAGCACCTCGGGCGTCTTGTGCTGGATGAGCGGGATCAGCGGCAGGCTGGAGGCGCGGAAGGCCGCGTGGAAGGCCGCATCCCGCGCATAGGGCACGTTCAGCCCCCAGGTGGCGAAGCGGTCCGCCACATGGGTGAATTTCGGCATCCGCGGCGGCGGAGGCGTCTCGGCAACGGGCGGCAGGTTTTCTGCCAGGGCGGAACACATCGGGCGCAAGCTCCATGTCCTGAGACCGGAACCTGCGCCCTGGATGGTTAACGAAAGCCTGACGCGACGGCCGCGTCAGGCGTAAAAATCAGATGTCGGCGTAGATGTGCGTCTCGGCCTTGCCGCCGGGCTGGGTCACCGCGCCATAGCGCGCCGGGCCCACCGTCTGCGCGTACTTCCACAGTGCGCCCGAGTTGAAGTTGTGGCCGCGCGGCTGCCATTCGGCGCGCCGCTTCGCCAGTTCCTCGTCGGAAAGCGCCACCTCGATGGTGCCCGCCTGCGCGTCGATGATGATCTTGTCGCCGTTCTGCAGCAGGCCGATGGGCCCGCCCACCGCGGCCTCCGGCCCCACATGGCCGATGCAGAAGCCGCGCGTGGCGCCGGAGAACCGGCCATCCGTGATCAGCGCGACCTTGTCGCCCATGCCCTGGCCGTAGATGGCCGAGGTGGTGGACAGCATCTCGCGCATGCCAGGCCCGCCCTTCGGGCCTTCATACCGGATCACGATCACGTCGCCCGGCTTGTAGGCGCGCGCGTCCACGGCGGCGAAGGCGTCCTCCTCGCAGTCGAAGCAGAGTGCCGTGCCCTCGAAGCGCAGCTTCTCCATGCCCGCGATCTTCACGATGGCGCCGTCGGGGGCGAGGTTGCCCTGGAGCGCCACCACGCCGCCGATCTGGCTGATCGGGTGGGAGACGGGGCGCACCACGTCCTGGTCCTTCGGGAACACCACGTCCTTGTGGTTCTCCTCCAGCGTCAGGCCGGTGGCGGTGATGCAGTCGCCATGCAGCAGCCCGCCTTCCAGCAGCGCCTTGATGATGACCGGCACGCCGCCGATGCGGTGCACATCCTGCGCCACGTAGCGGCCACCCGGCTTGAGGTCCGCGATGTGCGGCGTGTCGCGCATCAGCCGCGCCACCTCCTCCAGCGGGAAGTCGATGCCGGCCTCATGCGCGATGGCGGGCAGATGCAGCGCCGCGTTGGTCGAACCGCCCGTCGCACCCACGATGCGCGCGGCGTTCTCCAGCGCCTTGCGCGTCACGATGTCGCGCGGGCGGAGCTGGCTGCGGATCATGTCCACCACCGCCCGGCCGGACTTGTAGGCGTATTCGTCGCGCTCCTCGTCGGGCGCGGGCGCGCCGGCCGAGAAGGGGATCGCGAGGCCGATCACCTCGCTGATACAGGCCATGGTGTTGGCGGTGAACTGGCCGCCGCAGGCGCCGGCGCCGGGGCAGGCGTGCTGCTCCAGCTCCTCCAGCTCCTCGTCGGACATGTTGCCGCCGGCATGGGTGCCCACCGCCTCGAACACGTCCAGCACCGTGACATCACGGCCCTTGTGCGTGCCAGGGCGGATGGAGCCGCCATACATGAACACGCTGGGCACGTTGAGGCGCACCATCGCCATCATCACCCCAGGCAGCGACTTGTCGCAGCCGGCCAGGCCCACCAGCGCGTCATAGCAATGGCCCCGCATGGTCAGCTCGATGCTGTCCGCGATCACGTCGCGCGACACCAGCGAGGACTTCATGCCCTGGTGGCCCATGGCGATGCCGTCCGTCACCGTGATGGTGGTGAACTCGCGCGGCGCCGCGCCGGCATCGGCGACACCCCGCTTGGCGGCCTGCGCCTGGCGGCTGAGCGCTATGTTACAGGGTGCCGCCTCATTCCAGCAGGTGGCGACACCCACCAGCGGCGAGGCGATCTGCTCCTTCGTCATGCCCATCGCGTAGTAGTAGCTGCGATGCGGCGCGCGCTCGGGGCCGACGCTGACGTGGCGGCTCGGCAGCCGGGATTTGTCCCAGGTGGTCATTGGCGTTTTCCTCGGTGTCTCAGCTGGAGATGCGGGTGAGGGCGGCGTCGAGCCGCGCGACTTCGGCGGCGGCCTCGGCGAGGCGCTGCTCGGTTTCGCCGATGACGGCCTCGTCGGCCTTCGCGCGGAAGCCGGGATTGGCGAGCTTCGCTTCGAGCTTAGCGCGCTCGCCCTCGGCCTTGGTGCGGTCCTTCGCCAGGCGCTTGGCCTCGGCGGCCAGATCCACGATGCCCGACAGCGGCAGGAAGAGCGGGATGTCTTGCGCCACGGCGCTGGCACCCGGACCGGCGCCCTCCCCGGCATCGGCCACGAATTGGGGCTCATCCACCCGGGCCAGCCGCGTGATCTGCGGCGCGAAGTCGCGCAGCGCCTGCAGCCGCGCGGGCTCCACGCCCGCGGTCGAGACGCGCAGCTTCACCACCGCACCAGCCGGCACGTTCAGCGCCGCACGCGCCGAGCGGATGGCGGTGATGGCGGCGATGGCGAGGTCCACATCCACGCTCGCCGCCCCCTGCCCTTCCGCGCGCGGATAGGCGGCCGTGGTCAGCGCCACGGCCTCGCCATAGCCCAGCTGTTCAAACAGCTCGGCCGTGATGAAGGGCATCACCGGGTGCAGCAGCCGCAACACCTGGCCCAGCACGTGCTGCGCGACGCCGCGCACCTCGTCCTTTTCCGCGCCGTCCGGCCCGTTCAGCACGGGCTTGGCGAACTCGATGAACCAGTCGCAATAGGTGTTCCAGGTGAAGCCATAGAGGGTGGCCGCGTAGTCGTCGAAGCGGAAGGCATCGAGGGCCACGGTGGCGTCGCGCGCCGCGTCATCGGCCTTGGCCAGCAGCCAGCGCGCCAGCACGCCCTGGGCCGCCTCGGGGCGCCAGGCGGCATCCACCCGCACGCCGTTCATCTCCAGGAAGCGCGCCGCGTTCCACAGCTTGGTGGCGAAGGCGCGATAGCCCTCCAGCCGCTGCGGGTCGAGCTTCACGTCGCGCCCGGGCGAGGCCAGCGCGCACAGCGTAAAGCGCACCGCGTCCGCCCCGTGCTGCTCGATCAGGTCCAGCGGGTCCAGCACATTGCCCTTGGACTTGCTCATCTTGGCGCCCTTGGCGTCGCGCACCAGGCCATGGATGACCACGTGCCTGAAGGGCACCTCGCCATCCATGAAGTGCAGCCCCATCATCATCATCCGGGCGACCCAGAAGAAGATGATGTCGAAGCCCGTCACCAGCACGTCGGTCGGGTAGTGCTTCTTCAGTTCCGCCGTCTGCTCGGGCCAGCCCAGCGTCGAGAAGGGCCAGAGCGCGCTGCTGAACCAGGTGTCCAGCACGTCCGGGTCGCGCACCAGATCCACGGCGCGGCCGTAATGCGCGGCGGCGGCGGCTTGCGCCGTGTCCTCGCTGCGCTCCACGAACACCGCGCCATCCGGCCCATACCAAGCTGGGATGCGGTGGCCCCACCACAGCTGCCGCGAGATGCACCAGGGCTGGATGTCGCGCATCCAGGCGAAGAACAGGTTCTCGAACTGGCGCGGCACGAACTGGGTGCGGCCGTCCTCCACCGCGGCGATGGCGGGCTTGGCCAGGGTGGCGGCGTCGCAATACCATTGCAGCGTCAGCCGCGGCTCGATCGGCACACCCGAACGGTCGCCATGCGGCACCTGGTGGGTGTGCGGCTCGGTGGCCTCCAGCAGTTCGAGGCGTTCCAGCTCGGCCAGGATCGCCTTCCGGGCGGCGAAGCGGTCCATGCCCGCCAGCGAACGCACGAAGCCCGGCTCGGCCACACCGTCCACCGCGCGCAGATCGGCGTCGATCTCGGCCAGCATCACGCGCGCCTCGGCGTCCAGCACCGAAGGCATGGGCAGGTCGTGCCGCCGCCCCACCTCATAGTCGTTGAAGTCGTGCGCGGGGGTGATCTTCACCGCGCCCGTCCCCTTTTCAGGGTCCGAGTGGCTGTCGGCCACGATGGGGATGCGCCGGCCGGTCAGTGGCAGGATGGCGAACTTGCCCAGCAGGTCCGCGAAGCGCGCATCCTCGGGATGCACGGCGACGGCGGTGTCGCCCAGCATGGTCTCGGGCCGGGTGGTGGCGACGCGGATGAAGCGGCCAGGCTGGCCCTCCACCGGATAGCGCAGGGTCCAGAGATGGCCCTTCACCTCGCGGCTCTCCACCTCGAGGTCGCTGATGGCGGATTGGAACACCGGGTCCCAGTTCACCAGCCGCGTGTCGCGGTAGATCAGCCCCTCCTTGTGGAGGCGCACGAAGACCTCCAGCACGGCGGCGGACAGGCCCTCATCCATGGTGAAGCGCTCGCGCTTCCAGTCCAGCGACGCACCAAGGCGTCGAAGCTGGCGGGTGATGGTGCCGCCGCTTTCGGCCTTCCATTGCCAGACGCGATCGAGGAAGGCCTCGCGCCCCATCTCCTGGCGCTTCTTCCCCTCGGTGCCGAGCAGGCGCTCCACCACCATCTGCGTGGCGATGCCGGCGTGGTCCGTGCCCGGCATCCACAAGGCGTCGCGCCCCTGCATGCGGCGGAAGCGCACCAGCACGTCCTGCAACGTGTTGTTCAGCGCGTGGCCGATGTGCAGGCTGCCAGTGACGTTGGGCGGCGGAATGACGATGGTGAAGGGCGCGGCATTGCGCGCCGGGTCGGCGGAAAACGCGCCGGAGGCTTCCGAGGCGGCATAGAGGCGGGCTTCCAGCGTGGCTGGGTCGAAGGCCTTGTCGAGCATGGGTCAGACGTCAACCGCGCGGCGCTGCGCGTCAAGGGGTGGTGGTGGCGGGGCTGCCGTGCCCGAACCGGGGGTGCAGCGGGCTCGCCGCCGGCGTGGGGCGAATGGCGCCGGCCCCGGGTCTCAGCCGGCGCGGGACATCACGCGTTCGATCTCGGCGCGCACCAGGCGCTCGACCAAGGGCGGCAGGTGCGTGTCGAGCCATTCCTTGAGCAGCGGGCGGAGCTCCTCACGCACCACGTCCTCGATGGACAGGCCCATGCTGCGGGAGATCGAGGCCGCGCGGTCCTGCGCGACAGCACGGGAGAGCTGACCCAGCGCGGCGGCGGCGGCGGCGGCGGCGGGCGGCGAAACCAGCGTGGCGGCTGCCAGGGCGGGCGCGGGGCTGGGCGCCGGAGCCGGCGGGGGTGTGGGCGCGGCAGGCGGGGCAGCCTCGGGTGGCACTTCCACGAGATGGGGTGCCGCTGCGGGCGCTGCCGTCTCCGCCGGCGGCGCGATCATCATGTCGGCCGTCAGGTCCATGGCGTCGTCCGCTGCCTCGGCGGTGGCTTCCGCCGCCGGCGGGGTGGCCTGCGGCGGGGGTGCCGCGTCGTCCTCGTTCAGGATCTTGCGGATCGAAGCCAGTATGTCGTCCATCGAGGGGTCGGCGCCCGCGCCGGGCGTCGGGGGGGAGGCCATCGCGTCAGCGCCGCCCCACGGCCGAATAATCCCCGATGCCGACCCAGCGGTTGCGCACCGCGTTGTAGTAGGCCGTCATGTCGTACTGTTCCACCGGCAGGCCGAGATCCTGCGCCGTAAGGCGCCCTATGGAGCCGGCAAGCGCGTAGGAGGCGTTGATGACGATGGTCAGCGCGTTCACCAGGCTGGTGCGGGCGTTCAGCAATTCCTGCTCGGCGTTCAGCACGTCGAGCGTGGTGCGGCTGCCCACGATGGCCTCGCGCTGCACGCCGTCCAATGCAATTTCGGCGGCCCGGATCTGCGAGCGCACGCTCTCCACCGCAGCGCGGGCGCTGCGCAGGCTCTCCCAGTTGGACGCCGCCTGCTGCGCCACGAGGCGACGCGCCTCATCGACCTGCTGCAGGCTCTGCTGCGCGGTCTGCCGCGCCTGACGCACAAGCGCGTGCTCGGCGCCGCCCTGGAAGAGGGGCACGGAGAGGTTCAGCGTGGCCTGGCCCCCCGAGCTCAGGGTGTCGGCCTGCTGCTGGTTTTCCTGCCGGAAGGCCTGGGCCGTGGCGGAGAGCGTGGGCAGCAGGGTGGAGAGCTGCACGTCGATGTTGTCGCGCGCCGAGGCCGCGGCGAACAGCGCGGCGACCACGGTCGGGTTGTTGGTGGCGGCGAGTTGCTGCGCCTCGCGCGCGGTGGTCACCGGCACGCGCAGCGGCTGCGGGTTCACGAGGCGGCCCGGCGCCTCGCCCACCACGCGCTGGAAGGTGGCACGCGCGACCTGCAGGTTGCCCTCGGCCTGGGTGCGGCTGGTGCGCGCGCCGGCGAGCCGGCTTTCGGCCTGCGCCACGTCGGTGCGGGTGATCTCGCCCACCCGGAAGCGCTCGTTGGTGGCCTGGAGCTGACGGGCCAGCACCTGCTCGTTGTTGACGTTCAGCCGCACCAGCTCCGCCTGCTGGATCACGGAGATGTAGGCGTTGACCGCCTCGCCCAGCACCTGCTGCTCGGTCGCCAGCAGCCGCGCGCGCTGGGCCAGCACCGCGTTCTCGGCCTGGCGCGTCTGCGCCACGGTGCGCCCGCCGCGGAACAGCGGCTGGGTGACCGTCGCGGTCAGGGCGTTGGGTGAGCGTTCGACGGTCGTGGATCGCCCCTGCTGCGTGACCCGTGCCTCCGACACCCCGACCGACCCGCTCAGCACGATCGTGGGCCGCCAGCCGGCCAGGGCCTGGGGCACGTTCTCATCCACCGCGCGCAACTGGGCGCGGGCCGCGAGCAGGGTCGGGTTGTTGCTGTAGGCGCGGGCCAGCGCCTCCTGCAGGGTCTGGGCGGAGGCCGGCGCGGAGGTCACCAGCCAGGCGCCGACGAACGCAATGCCCCAGCGTCGCCAGACGCCGGGCCTGGCGCCCGGCACGGATGGCGGAAGCGCCGGCCGGCCATGGAGCGGCTGCGGACATGCCGCGCAGGAGATCGACCGGCCCTGGGCGGAGCGCGTCGAAAGGGAGCGGAGGATGCGGTCGGACATGCGAATACCCTAACCCGGCGCGGCGCCGTGCGCCACCGTGACGAATCCGCCCCATCCATCAGAAAGAGCGGGTCTTGCTTGTGCCATCCCGGCCGGCCGGCTGCTGGTCAGAAGGCGAAGCGCGGGGCGGGCGCGAAGTCCGGCAGGGGCTGGGCGGAGGTCTCGAAGGCCCAGCGTTCGCTCAGCGCACCGCCTGCGCGGCGGACCAGGACGGCACGCGCCACCGGCCCCCCACCCTCCGGCGCGCGCAGCATGGCCAGCCGGCCGCCCTCGCCCAGCTGGTTGGTCAGGGCCGCGGGAATCTCGCCCACCGCCCCTTCGATCAGCATGAGGCGCCATGGGGCGCCACTGGGCAGGCCGATGGCAGGCGCGCCCTCGAGCCAGTCGGGCGGGGAGGCGAGCCCGGTGGCCGCGAATCCACGCCGGGCGGCCTCGCTGAAGCGGGGATCAGCCTCGATGGCGGTGACCGCCACGCCCATCCGCGCCAGCACGGCCACCCCATAGCCCACGCCCGCGCCCAGCACGAGGGCGCGCTCGCCAGGCTGGGGCATCAGCAGCTGGATCAGCCGCGCCAGGACCATGGGCGAGAGCAGCACCCGCCCAGGGCCGATAGGCAGGTGCTCATCGGCATAGGCGCGGACGGAAAGCGCGGGGGGCAGGAAGGCCTCGCGCGGGATGGCCCCCAGCGCGTCGATCAACAGCGGGTCGATGACGCCGTTGGGGGTGATCTGGCCGAGCACCATCATCCGCCGCGCTGCGTCATGCCTCCCCGCCTTCGGCGCCGCCGGCATCGCCTGCCCCGCCGCATCCGGCTGTCCGCCATGGCGTTGCTGGCCCCGCTCCGCGTTGATCTCCGCGTTCATCTTCGCACCCTGCTTGTCCGTGCCCGGTTATACGGGCCGTGGCGCGGCGCGGAAAGCGGGGCCGCTTGACCGTGGGCGCGCGACATTCGATACAGCCGCGTCGGGGTCCGGTGGCCGAGTGGTCAGGCAAGGGTCTGCAAAACCCTCTACGGCGGTTCAATTCCGCCCCGGACCTCCAGCCCCTGCCCCGAAACAGCGGAAGGTGTGGTTGCGGGGCGCGGCGGCCTCTGTTATTGGCCCGCCCACCGAATGATCCGGCGTGGCGCAGCGGTAGCGCAGCGGACTGTTAATCCGTTGGTCGTAGGTTCGAATCCTACCGCCGGAGCCATCACCCCTTCACTGCCCCCGCCGTCAGCCCCGCCACCAGGCGCCGCTGGAACACCAGCACCAGCAGCACGAGTGGCACGGTCACGATCACCGAGGCGGCCATGATCAGCCCCCAGGGGAGTTCGAACCGGCTGGACCCGCTGATCAGCGCGATCGCCACCGGCACGGTGCGCATCTCGTTCGTCAGGGTCAGCGTCAACGCAAAGAGGAACTCGTTCCAGGCCGCGATGAAGGCGAGAAGCCCCGTCGTCACCATGGCGGGCGCCATCAGCGGCAGGAAGATGCGCGTCAGCGTCACATAGGGCGTGGCGCCGTCCATCGCCGCCGCCTCCTCCAGCTCCCGCGGCAATTCGCGCAGGAAGGCCGTCAGGACCCAGATGGTGAAGGGCAGCGTGAAGATGAGGTAGCTGAAGGTCAGCCCCAGCAGGTTGTTGTAGAGGCCAAGCCCGCGGATCAGCTCGAACAGCCCCGACAGCACCGCCACCTGCGGGAACATTGAGACACCCAGCAGCACCGCCAGCAGAAAGCCCCGCCCGCGGAACGCCGCCCGCGCCAGCGCGAAGGCCGCCGATGCCGCCAGCGCCAGCGAGACCAGCACCACCGAGCCCGCGACGAACACCGAGTTCAGGATGTTGCGCCCGAAGGGCTGGTCGCGGAACACCGCCGCATAGTTCCCCCATTCCGGAACGCGCGGGAGGAACTCCACGCGGAACAGGTCGGACCCCGACTTCAGCGAGGACACCAGCGCCCAGTAGAACGGAAACAGCGTGTAGAGCAGGATCAGCGCCACCAGCAGCCCGAAGCCCAGCCGCCCCGTCCAGCGTCGCGCCCGCCTCATGCGCGGCCGGCCGGCGTGAGGCGCAGCCGCCCCAGCGTCACCAGCGCCGCCGCCACCAGCGCGATCACCAGCACCAGCAGCGTGGCGGCGGCCGAGCCGTAGCCCACATCCTGGAAGTCCACCAATTGCTGCCGCGCATAGACCGACATGGAGGCGGTGGCGCGGCTGTTGCCCGTCAGCACATACATCAGGTCGAAGACGCGCAGCGCGTCCAGCGTGCGGAACAGGATCGCCACCAGCAGCGCCGGCCAGATCAGGGGCAGCGTGATCCGGAAGAAGCTGCCCACGGGGCCCAGCCCATCCACCTTCGCCGCCTCATGGAGTTCCTCCGGCAGAAGTTGCAGCGCGGCCAGCGTCAGCAGCGCCATGAACGGCGTGGACTTCCACACATCCACGGCGATCACGGCCCACAGCGCCAGCTCCGGTTCGGCCGTCCAGGCGAGCGGCTGCGCGATGAGCCCCGCACCCAGCAGCATGGCGTTCACCACCCCGTGCTGGTCGTGCAGCATCCAGCCCCACATCTGCGCCGAGACCACGGTGGGGATGGCCCAGGGCACCAGCATCGCCGCCCGCACCACCCCCCTGCCCCGCATCCGTGCGTTCAGCGTCAGCGCGATGACGAGGCCCAGCAGCGTCTCCAGCGTGACGGAGACGGCCGCGAAGACCAGCGTGGTCCGCACCGCTGCCCACCAGTCGGGATCGGTCAGCAGGTAGCCGTAGTTGGAAAGGCCGAGGAAGCGCCATTCCTCCAGCGCATCCAGCCGCGCATCGGTCAGCGAGAAGAACACCGTTCGGGCCAGCGGCCAGCCCGCCACCAGCGCCAGCATCAGCAACGCGGGCGCCAGGAACAGCCAGGCGGTGCGCGGCCTCACCATCGGCCATCGCGCCCCACCCGCGCCAGGATGCGATCGAGCCGCGCCAGCGCGACCTCTGCCTCCGTCCGGCCGGACAGCGCGTTGTGCACCGCATTCCAGAACTCCGCCGAGACCTGGTTGTATCGGTTGCCCGTGACGGCGGAGGGCCGCGCCACCGCCTCCGCCAGCGTGTCGGCCAGGAGGGAAAACACCGGGCCGGCGTCGCGCAGCCCAGGCTCGGCGTAGAGGGCGGGGCGCGTCGGCGGCAGGCCCGCGGCCAGCGCGCGGCGTCGCTGCTCGGCCGCGCCGGTGAGGTGGCGCACCAGGCTGATGGCGGCCCCGGGGTCGCGGGAATGGCGCGAGACGCCAAGCTGCTCGCCCCCCAGCGTGGCGCTTCCCCCGGGCAGACGGGCCACGCCCACCCGGCCCGCCACGGCGCTGCCGGGCGCGTTCAGCAGCGGCCAGGCATAGGGCCAGTTGCGCATGAACACCGCCCGGCCGGACTGGAAGATGCCGCGCGCATCCTCCTCGGCGTGGTTCAGCACGCCGCGCGGGCTGATGCCGCCCACCCACCCGGCGGCACGGCGCAGCACGGCGGCGGCCTCGGGGGTCGCGACGCTGACGCGGCCATCCGCCTCCACGATCGAGCCCGCGCCCGCCGCGTGCAGCCATTCCAGCGCGTTGACCGTCAGCCCCTCATAGGCGCGGCCCTGGAACACAAGGCCCCACAGGCCGGGCTGCGCCTGCTGGACGCGGCGCGCCACGCGCTCCAGCGCCTCCCAGCTTTCGGGCAGGGGCTGGCCGTGCCGGGCCAGCAGGTCGGCGCGGTAGTAGAGCAGCCCTGCATTGGCGAACCAGGGCAGCGCCACCAGCCGCCCGCGCACCGTGTTGTTGGCGATGAGTGCCGGGAAATGCGCGGCGCGCTCCTCGGCCGGGACGTGCGGTGCGAGGTCCAGCAGGTGGCGGGCCAGCGTGCCGGGCCAGACGACATCCAGCTGGAACACGTCGATGTCGGGCGAGCGCGCGGCCAGCAGCTGCTGAAACAAGGCGAGGCGCTCGGTGCTGCCAGCCGGCATGGCGACGAAGGCCACCTCCCGGCCATGGGCGCGGCCCCAGGCCTCCGCGCCCTCTCGGCACAGCGCGGCCTCGGTGCCGACCGAGCCGCAGGCGATGACCAGGCGCGCGGCGGCGGGGGCGCCGAAGGCAATCCAGAAGACGCAGAGCCACAGCGCGCCATCCGTGACGGCGCGGATCGACAACCGGGCCAGCCGCATCCCTAGCTTCGCCTGGCCTGCTGCGGGGGTAGCGCCATCACTGGAGGCGCTCCAGCGTGGCCTGCTCCGCCGGATAAGCCGCCTCGCGGGCAAATCGCCCGATCCCCTGGACCCAGCCATGCAGCCCCGGGCGGGTGACGCGCAGGGCCACCTGCCCGCCCCAGGCCTGCCAGATCTGATACTCGTCCCCAGCATCGTCGCGCAGGTCCAGCGCGCCGCCAAAGCCTGGCCGGATGGTCTGGCGCAGGGCCATGGCGGGCAGCCCCGCGCTGAACCCGCTCGCCACGCCCGGGCTTGCGGCCAACAGCACATCCAGCGTGCCATCCGGCTGCGGTGAGATCATCACGAGCACGGCGCGCCCGATCGAATTGGCGCCCTCGGCGGTGACGAAGGCGCCCGCGAGCCTGTTCCCCGCCGGCACCAGCGTCGGCAGGGAGGACGGCAGCGCGATGCCCCGCCGCGACGCCGCCTCGCGCAGCAGCGGGGGCACCGCCTGCGCCCGGCGACCGGCCGAGGCCGGCTCGGCGGGGGTCACGGGTTCGGGCGCCGGCGCCTCGAGCCTAGGGCCAGGGCGCGCGACCACCGAGGCGGGCGCGATCACCACATCGCCCAGCAACGAGGAATTGTCCCAGGGCACCTGTTGCCCGCGCGTCGCCTCCACGACGCTGCGGCGCACGCGCGTCATCACCTGCCGGATCTCGAGGCCGGGCGTCGCCAGGTGCCGCGCGAGCGCGGCCGAGAAGGGGCTGTTCGCGCCCGTCCCGTCCAGCGCCACGGCACCCGGCGAGGTCGAGAACGCGATCAACGTCCCAAGGTCCACCCGCTGCACCGAGGCAAGCC
>JBHYDO010000034.1:0-22575 GCA_051860645.1 Roseococcus sp. | reverse complement strand
TCCGACAGCAGCGAGTTGAAGGCCTCGAACTTCGGCTGCCCCTCGCGGATGTTGTTCAGCGGCGCGTATTCCTGCTGGTTCACCTGGTCAACCAGCACGCAATGGCGGTGGCTGAAGGTGCCGCGCTGCACATCTTCGCCCGAGAGGCGGACGCGGTGGCCCTCCAGCAGCAGGGTGCCGAAGGCCAGCGCCTCGCCCGTCGCCCAGTCCAGCCCCTCGCCCGTCTCGATGGACTGCTTCTTCGCTTCCAGCTGCCGAGTGATCTTGGGGTTGATGCTGTAGCTGTCCGGCACGTGGCAGAGCGCATTGCCCACCTCGCGCAGGGTGTCGAGGCTGACCGCGGTCTCGTGGAGCTGCTCGGTCTCCGCACCCGAGGCCACGGGGGTCAGGCCGGCCCAATGGCCTTCCAGCCAGTCGGCCTTGTTGGGCTTGAAGCTGGAGGCGGCCTCGAAGGCCTTTTCCAGCTCGGTGGTGAAGGCATCCTGGATGGACTTCGCCTCCTCGGCCGGCACGCTGCCTTCCTGCGCCAGGCGCTCCGCGTAGAGGGTCCGCGTGGTCTTCATCTCGCGGATGCGCTTGTACATGGTGGGCTGGGTGAAGGCGGGCTCGTCGCTCTCGTTGTGGCCGTGGCGGCGGTAGCAGACGATGTCCAGCACGATGTCCGCCTGGAAGCGCATGCGGAACTCGGCGCACATCTGCGCGCACCAGACCACGGCCTCGGGGTCGTCGCCGTTGACGTGCAGGATCGGCGCCTGGATCGCCTTGGCCACGTCCGTGCAGTAGAGGCCCGAATAGGCGTGCGCCGGGACGGTGGTGAAGCCGATCTGGTTGTTGGTCACGATATGGACCGTGCCACCGGTGCGGTAGCCGATGAGCTGGCTCATCGCCAGCGTCTCGTACACCAGGCCCTGGCCCGCGAAGGCCGCGTCGCCATGCAGCAGGATGCCCATGACGCTGGTGCGCGTCTTCACGTCGCCCGACATGTCCTGCCGCGCGCGGACCTTGCCGGCGACGACGGGGTTCACCGCCTCGAGGTGCGACGGGTTGGGCTGCAGCGAGAGGTGCACCATGCGCCCGTTGATCTCGATGTCGGTCGAGGTGCCGAGGTGGTACTTCACGTCGCCCGAGCCCTGCACGTCGTCGGGCTTGAAGCTGCTGCCCTTGAACTCGGCGAAGACCTGCGTGTAGGGCTTCTTCACCACGTTCACGAGCATGTTCAACCGGCCGCGATGCGCCATGCCGATGGCGATCTCGCCACAGCCCTGGCCCGCCGCGGTCTCGATCACGGCCTGCACGGCGGGGATGGTGCTCTCGCCGCCCTCCAGGCCGAAGCGCTTGGTGCCGACATATTTCTTGGCGCAGAAGGCCTCGAAGGTCTCGGCCTCGGTCAACTGCGTCAGGATCTTGCGCTTGGCGGCGGCGTCGAAGCCTTTCACCCAGGGCGCGCCCTCCACCCGCTGCTGGATCCAGGACTTCTGGTCCGGGTCCTGGATGTGCATGAACTCGACGCCGATGGGGCCGCAATAGGTGGCGCGCACCCGCTCCATGATCTCGCGGATGGTGGCCGTCTCGAGCCCCAGCACGCGGTCGATGAAGATGCGCCGGTCGAGGTCGGCCTCGGAGAAGCCCCAGAAGGCGGTCGAGAGTTCCGGGTGGGCCGGCGGCGTCTGCAGGCCCAGCGGGTCGAGGTTCGCCTCCAGATGCCCGCGCACGCGGTAGCTGCGAATGAGCATCAGGGCGCGGATGCTGTCCAGCACGGCGCGACGGGTTTCGTCGGGGTCGGTCGCGCGGCGGGCCTCGGGGGCGGCACCTTTTTTCGCGGGCGCAGGCGCGTCCTCGGCCGGCGCGAAGCCGCCGCGGGGGCGTGGCGCCCAGGAGGCGCCCTGCGCATCGCCCAGCACCGCCCGCGCGTCATCGTTCAGCGTCGCGAACAGATCGGCGAAGGAGGGATCGACGCTGCCGGGGTTTTCCACCCAGCGGGCGTAAAGATCGGCGAGGAAGGCGGCATTCGCCCCGTTCATCGCGCTGGCGAGGATGTCCACACCGGCCATTCTTGTTTCACGGGCACACCTTCCGGCGGCCCGCCCTTCCTGATTTCTGCGGCAGCGCCGCCGGAATCACCTCCTGCGGCGCGTGTTGTTAACATACCGATGATGGCGGCCTTGAGGCATCCCCCCTGGGCAGCCAGATTGCGGAAAAGGCGCCGTGCTGCAGCGCAGCACAGCCGCGGCATGGGGCCGAAGGCCCCCATTAACGCATCGGCAAGGCTCCCCGCCCTACGCTCGGTTGATGGACGAAACCGACGACGCGGTGGAACGCCGCCTGCTGGCCGAGGCGGTGGCCGAGGCCGAAGCCGCGCCCCCCGGCGGCGACACCCCGCACGCCGCGGTGCGGGCCAAATTGCTGGCGGTGCGCGACCGATTGCAGGCGCGGCTGGGGCGGGGTGGTGTCGCGTGAACGCGCAGCTTGCCGTCCATTGGTCGCCCGCCGCCCTGCGCGACCTGGACGACGTCCTGGAATACCTGGCAACCCACAATCCCTTGGCCGCCGAGCGCCTGGTCGAGGAAGTCCTGGAGGCCAGCGGCAGCCTCGCCACGCTGGCGCATCGCGGCAAGCCCGGCCGCGTGCCGGGCACACGCGAGATGCTGACGGACCGACCCTATGTGCTTGTCTACCGTGTGGACGAGGCGGGCGTGCGGCTGCTGCGGCTATGGCACGCCGCCATCATCCGGTAGGGGTCCGCGCCAGGCTGCCCCGGCGCGGGGACAGGCTCAGCGCTTCAGCGCCTTCACCATGGTCGAGCCCAGGCTCGCCGGGCTGTCGGCGATGTGGATGCCCACCTCGGCCATGGCGGCCATCTTCGCCTCGGCCGTGTCCTTGCCGCCCGAGATCACCGCACCCGCATGGCCCATGCGCCGGCCCGGGGGGGCGGTGGCGCCGGCGATGAAGCCGACCACCGGCTTGTTCGGCTTGCCGGGGGCGAAGTTCTCGCGCGCCAGGAACTCGGCGGCCTGGATTTCCGACTGGCCGCCGATCTCGCCGATCATGATGATGGACTTGGTTTCGTCGTCCTTCAGGAACAGGGCGAGGACGTCAATGAAGTCCATGCCCTTCACCGGGTCGCCGCCGATGCCCACGCAGGAGGACTGGCCGAGGCCGGCCGCGGTGGTCTGCGCCACCGCCTCATAGGTCAGCGTGCCCGAGCGGGAGACGATGCCGACCGACCCGCGCCGGTGGATGTGGCCCGGCATGATGCCGATCTTGCACTCGTCGGGCGTGATGACGCCGGGGCAGTTCGGCCCCACCAGCAGCGACTTGCTGCTTTGCAGGGCGCGCTTCACCCGCACCATGTCCAGCACCGGGATGCCCTCGGTGATGCAGATCACCAGCGGGATTTCGGCGTCCAGCGCCTCCAGGATGCTGTCGGCCGCGAAGGGGGCCGGCACATAGATCACGCTGGCCGTAGCCCCCGTCGCCGCCTTGCATTCGGCGACGGTGTTGAACACCGGCAGGTTGAGCGTCGGGTGCATGCTGCCGCCCTTGCCCGGGGTCACGCCGCCCACATAGGTGCTGCCATAGGCGATGCCCTGGCTGGCGTGGAAGGTGCCCTGCGCGCCGGTGAAGCCCTGCGTCATCACGCGCGTGTTCTTGTCAACGAGAATGGCCATGGTTCAGGCGCCCTTCTTGACGGCGGCAACGGCTTTCTGGGCGGCGTCGGCCAGGTTGTCGGCGGCGATGATCGCAAGCCCGCTCTCGGCCAGGATCTTCTTGCCGAGTTCGACGTTGGTCCCCTCCAGCCGCACCACCAGCGGCACCGAGAGCGAGAGGTTCTTCGACGCCTCGACGATGCCCGTCGCGATCATGTCGCACTTGGCGATGCCGCCGAAGATGTTGACCAGGATGGCCTTCACATTGGCGTCCGAGGTGATGATGCGGAAGGCCTCGGTCACCCGCGCGCTGTCCGCCGTGCCGCCCACGTCGAGGAAGTTGGCGGGGCTGCTGCCATAGAGCTTGATGATGTCCATCGTCGCCATCGCCAGGCCCGCGCCATTCACCATGCAGCCGATCTCGCCATCGAGCGCCACGTAGTTCAGGTCGTTGTTGACGGCGTCGAGTTCCTTGGGGTCCATCTCGCTGTCGTCGCGCAGCGCTTCCAGATCCTTGTGGCGGTACATGGCGCTGTCGTCGAAGCTGACCTTGGCGTCGAGCGCCACCACGTCACCGGCCTTGGTGACGACCAGCGGGTTGATCTCGACGATGGCGCAGTCGAGCTCCACGAAGGCCTTGTACATGGCGTCCACGAACTTCACGAAGCTGCCGACCTGCTTGCCCTCGAGGCCCAGGCCAAAGGCCAGCTTGCGGCCGTGATAGCCGGACACACCCGTCGCCGGGTCCACATCCACCTTCAGGATCTTCTCGGGGTGGTTGGCCGCCACCTCCTCGATCTCGATGCCGCCCTCGGTGCTGGCCATGATGACGACGCGCGAGCAGTCGCGGTCCACCAGCAGCGAGAGGTAAAGCTCGCGCGCGATGTCGCAGCCGGCCTCGACATAGACGCGGCTGACCAGCTTGCCCTCGGGCCCGGTCTGCTTCGTGACCAGCGTGGAGCCGATCATGGCCGCCGCCGCCGTCTTGGCCTCGGCCACGCTCTTGGCGAGGCGCACGCCGCCCTTGCCGTCGGGGTCGTTGGTGAAGCGGCCGGCGCCGCGGCCACCCGCATGGATCTGGCTCTTCACCACATAGATCGGACCGGGCAGCTTGCCGGCGGCGGCCTCGGCCTCCTCCGGCGTCCAGGCCACATGGCCCTCCAGCACCGCGACGCCGTAGCGGCGCAGCAATTCCTTCGCCTGGTATTCGTGGATGTTCATCGGTGTGGTTCCAACCTCAGCTCAGGGTGCCATGGGCCAGCGCCTGGGCCCAATCGTCGCGGCCGTGGCGCGCGGCTTCCGCCGCCGCCGCGTGCCAATCATAGGGGATGGCGTGGAACTCCACGCGCCAGGCGCCGCGCATCTGTTCCAGCAGTGCGAAGCGGGCGTGCGGGGTGCCGGCCTCCATGCGGTGCGGATGCGGCTCGGTGTCGCTGTAGGCGGGCGCGCCCACGCTGCCGGGGTTCACCACCAGGCGGCCATCGGGCAGCGTCACCATGCGGGCGCGGTGGGTGTGCGCGGTCAGCACCAGCGTCTCGCCGGCGGGCGGGGGCAGGAGGGCAGCGACGCCGGTGGGGCTGCGTTCGCGCACGCCGGCGGGCGTCACCTCGTGCAGCACATAGGTGAGGTCGTCCTCGGGCAGCGCATGGGCGGCGAGGATGCCGCCATCGCGCCACGCCATCGGCCGGGCGCGCAGGGCCGCGCGCTGCGCATCCGTGAGGCGGTGCCAGGCGAAGACGTCGCTGGCCCCCATGCCTTCGAGGGTATCGGCGGCCACCCAGCGGTCATGGTTGCCGCGCAGCGCCACGGCGTCGAGGCCGTGCAGCATGTCGAAGCACTCGGCGGGCCAGAGCGGGCCGCTCACGGCATCGCCCAGTTCAATCACGAGGTCGGGTGCGGCCGCCGCGATGGCATCGAGCACGGCGGCCAAAGCCAGCCGGTTGCCGTGCACATCCGCGATCACGGCGAGCCGCATCCGCCCCTCTCAGACGCCGAGCTTCTTGAAGTCCTCGATCAGCTTCTTCACCGCGTCGCAGGAGGCGTCGAAGGCGGCCTTCTCCTCGGCGGTGAACTGCACCTCGACGATCTTCTCCACGCCGCCCGCGCCGATCACGACCGGCACGCCGACGTAGAAGTCGTTCTGGCCATATTCGCCGTTCAGCATCACGGCGCAGGGCAGCACGCGCTTCTTGTCGAGCAGGTAGCTCTCGGCCATGGCGATGGCGCTGGCGGCGGGCGCGTAGAAGGCCGAGCCACGCTCCAGCAGCTTCACGATCTCGCCGCCGCCATTGGCCGTGCGGTGCACGATGGCGTCGATCTTCTCCTGCGTGGTCCAGCCCATCTTCACGAGGTCCGGCACGGGAATGCCGGCCACGGTGGAGTAGCGCGTGAGCGGCACCATGGTGTCGCCATGGCCGCCGAGCACGAAGGCCGTCACATCCTCGACCGAAACGCCGAACTCCTGCGCCAGGAACAGTCGGAAGCGGCTGCTGTCGAGCACGCCCGCCATGCCCACCACCTTCTCCGCCGGCAGGCCGGAGCGCTGCTGCAGCACCCACACCATGACGTCGAGCGGGTTGGTGATGCAGATGACGAAGGCGTCAGGCGCGTATTGCTTGATGCCCTCGGCCACCTGGCCGATGACGCCGGCATTCTTGGTCAGCAGGTCATCGCGCGTCATGCCGGGCATGCGGGGGAAGCCCGCGGTGACGATGATGACGTCCGCACCCGCGATGGCGCTGTAGTCGCCGGTGCCGACCATATGGCTGTCAAAGCCGTCCACCGGGCCCGACTGCATGATGTCGAGCGCCTTGCCGGCGGCCACGCCCGGGAACACGTCGAACATCACCACATCGCCAAGCTGCTTCA
This sequence comes from Roseococcus sp., assembly GCA_051860645.1. Taxonomy (GTDB): domain Bacteria; phylum Pseudomonadota; class Alphaproteobacteria; order Acetobacterales; family Acetobacteraceae; genus Roseococcus. The sequence goes on along the minus strand of JBHYDO010000034.1, from coordinate 16,060 downwards.
GCCCGATCAGATGGGCGAGCGTGCCGCCGATGTTGCCGGCGCCGATGAGGGCGATTTTCTTGCGAGCCATGAATGTCCCTTTGGCGTTGCCTACCAGAGGGACGCAGAGTTACTCCGCTGACCGCCCCGGGGCAACCCGACCGGAACACCTTGAAGTGGCGTCGTCGGGCAGGCGCGCAAGCGGCCGCCTCAGAGCGGGACGCAGCGGGTGATGTCGCTATGGCCGATCGCGTTGGTGGCCATGGTGCCCTCGGGGCAGGCGCGCTGGCTCATCGCTGCCGGGGCAAGGTCGCCGGCCCAGCGATACTGTGCGCTGGCGCGGGTGCGGGTGCAGACGCGGCGGCCATTGCGGGTGGTGCAGCGGACGGCGGCGGTCTGCCGTTCGGCGGCGGGGCGGCGGGCGGCGCGGCGGTTGCTGTAGGGCACGGCGGCGGCGGTGCGGGTCGCATTCCGGGCCGCGGGGCGCTGGCGGGCCGAGGCGGTGCGGGCGGCGGCGGGACGGTTGGCTGCCGGGCGGGCCGAGGCGGTGCGGGTCGCGCTCCGCGTTGCAGGCCTGTTCGCGCTCCGCGCGGCGGGCCGGCTGGCCGTCGTGCGGGGCGGCGTGGCGCGGCGGGTGGGAGTGGTGCGGGCGGCGGCGGCGGCGGGGCGCTGATTCTGGGCCGAGGTGCGGGACTGGCCCTGCGCCTCCGGCACGATGGGCGTGAAGCTCAGCATGAAAGCGCCCAGAAGGCCCACCAGAAACAGCCGCATGAATCCCCCGATCCCCAAAATCAACGTCCCGGAAGGCGTAGGGCACTCAAGGCAGGTGTGGCAAGGCCAAATATTCAGGGCTTTGCATCTCCATCAGGCGTGACGCGGTGCGCTCGAACATTGCCGCATTTTCGCCTTTTTCATAGAGCTGGTCCGGCCCCGCCGCGGCCGATGCCAGAAGTTTGCAGCGATGTTCATACAGCGCGTCCACCAGGGTGATGAAACGGCGCGCGCGGTCGAAATTCTCGGGGCCGAGTCGCGGCACCTCGTCCAGGATCACGGTGTGGAAATGCCGGGCAAGGCTGAGATAGTCCGCCGGGCCCAGCGCCTTGCCGCACAGCGCGTCGAACCCCGCCCGCGCGACGCCGCCGGCCGCCTCCGGCACCTCCAGCGTGTGGCCGAGCACGGTCAGCGTGAGCGGTTCGCCGCGCGCCTGGCCGGTCAGGTCGCGGAAGGCGGTGTCCAGCGCGCGCTCGGCGCGGCCATCGGCGGGGTGGTGCCAGGAGGGCAGGCCGCGCATCCGCTCGCGCCGGTAGTCCTGCGCGGATTCGAGTTCCATCACCTCCACCCGCTGCTCGATGAGCGCGATGAAGGGCAGGAAGGCGTCGCGGCCGGGCTTGCCCTTGAACAGGTCCTTGGGCGCGGTGTTGGAGGTCGCCACCACCACCACGCCGCGGGCGAACAGCGCCTCGAACAGCCGGCCCAGGATCATGGCGTCGGTGATGTCGTGCACCTGGAATTCGTCGAAGCACAGCAGCGCGGCCTCGGCGGCGATGCCGTCGGCGAGCGGCGGGATGGGGTCGTCGCCGGCCGGATGGGCGCGCTTCCAGGCGTGGATGCGCTGGTGCGCCTGCTGCATGAAGTCGTGGAAGTGGATGCGGCGCTTGCGGGCCACCAGGGCGGTCTCGAAGAACAGGTCCATCAGCATGGACTTGCCGCGGCCCACCTGGCCCACGAGGTAGAGGCCCTCGGGCGTGCCGGGGGGAGCGGCGAGATCGCCCGAGCCCCGCTTTGGGCCGAACAGCTTGCCCAGCAGCCAGCGCGGCGCGGCGCGGGCGGCGGGTGCCGGATCATAGCCGCGAAGCCTCTGCCAGAGCCCCTGAAGCACCTCGGCCGCGTGGGCCTGGGCGGGGTCGGCGCGGAGCGCGCCCTCGGCCACGCGGGCGCGGTAGGCGGGCAAGGGGCCTTCGTTCAACCTTGTGACACCATCCATCTTGCGAACTTCCTAGCCCCGGACGCGCCATCGCTCAACGTGGCCCCGGGGTGTATGACCGGCGCGGCACAGGGGCGAGGATCGGCGCATGACATTCCGGGTGGCGGTGGCCGGCACGAACACGCTGGCGGGGCGCGAGGCGCTCAAGGCGCTGGCCGAGCGGGAATTCCCCGTGGCCGAGATCACGGCCCTGGGCACAGGTCGCAGCGCGGGCCAGGAGATCAGCTTCGGTGAGCGCCAGGTGCTGAAGATGCGCGCGCTGGACGTCTTCGACTTCGCGGGGCTGGACCTCGTCATCTTTGCGGTGGGCGAGGCCGATGCCCGCGCGCACATCCCGCGCGCGGTGGCGGCCGGCGCCTGGGTGGTGGACCTGAGCCCCGCCTTCCGCATGGAGCCAGGCGTGGCGCTGGTGGTGCCGGAAGTGAATGGCGAGGCCCTGACGCGCCAGCGCAAGAAGCGCATCATCGCCAGCCCCTCGCCCACCGCGGTATTTGCGGCACTCGTGGCCGCGCCCCTGCGCGCGCTGGCGCCGCTGGTGCGGGTGAATGTGGTGAGCTTCCAGCCCGCCTCCGGCGCCGGCAAGGAGGGCATGGACGAGTTGTTCGCGCAGACCCGCGCCAGCTTCGTGAACGACATCCCCGCGCCCCAGCACTTCCCCAAGCCCATCGCCTTCAACCTGGTGCCGCAGACCAGCGCCTTCGCCGAGGATGGTGCCACGCGCGACGAGGTGCTGCTGCCGCAGGAGCTGCGCAAGCTGCTCGACCCCGACCTGAAGGCAATGGCGAGCTGCGTGCGCGTGCCCGTCTTCGTGGGCGAGGCACTGGCGCTGCAACTGGAGTTTTCCGAGGCGGTCGGCATCGCGGAAGCCCGCGCGGCGCTCCGCCACGCGCCCGGCCTCTCCTTCTTCGACACGCGCGAGGAGGGCGGCTACCCGACGCCCATGGATATTGCGGGCGAGGACGAGGTGAGCGTCTCGCGGCTGCGGCGCGACGGGTCGGTGGCGCATGGAGTTGCGGTCTGGGTGGTGGGCGACAATCTCCGCAAGGGCAGCGGCCTGAACGGCGTGCAGATCGCCGAGGAGATGGCGCGGCTGGGGCTGTTGGCGAGGAGCCTGAAATGAAGCCGGACGAGGCTGTGGTGGCGCCCGCGCCGACGCGGGAGGTGGTGGGATAGCTGCTCTTCAACTGCATGATGATTGTTCTCGAAATGAAGAACTCCATCCACGCCGACCTGGGACTTAAGGCGGCCATCGCCACGGCCAGCGTTGACGATGCGGCGCAAACGTTAACGACATTGAAACAACTTCGGGCTGATGACGAGGAACGGGAACAGCGGTTGGATGAGATCTTCAACCGTCTGGAGGCCCTGATGCGACGCTTCGCGGGTGAAGCCAGTGGCTGAGATTGATCGGTCACTGATTAGGCGCCTTGACGACGCTCGCCGCCTTGCCGATCGCGCAAAGCTTGCAGGCGACGGCGGCGGGTCCGATGATGGAGGCATGTTGGAACAGCGCGTGGCCCACGTGGAACGGGATGTCGGTGAGATCAAGGCGACGCTCGGCCGCATGGAAGCCTTGCTGTCCAAGCTCGACGCCCGCTTCGACAAGTTCGACGAACGCGTCCGCGAGCTGGAGGTGGACGTCTCCGGCCTGCGCGAGCGCGTCGCCTCCCTGCCCACCACCTGGACCATGCTGGGCATGATCATCGCCGTGACCGGGCTGGTCCTGGCGGTGCTGCGGTTCGGCCCGGGCATCTGACCGAAAAAATTCGCGACTTGGCAATGGTTTACGGATACGCCGGGCATTATGCAGGAAAAAAATCCTTGAACTAGGCAAAAATTACTGGCACACCCAGGGACCAAGCAGGAGGTCCCCCCGTGCCACCCTTCCTTGCCACCCCCCTCTCCATCTTCCTCGGCGCCCTCGCCCTCCTGCTGCCCGTCCTGATCGCCCGCGCGGCGGGGTTGCGGCTGGACGGGCTTCTGGGCGCGCCCGTCAGCCTCGTCGCGCTGCTGATCTTCGGCGTGGGGCTGGGTTTCGCCGCCTTCCTCTGGTGGCTCGCCTCGCGCTCCTTCGCCCTGCTGCGCGACCCCGGCACCACGCCCGAGCAGATCGCCGCCATGCGCGACCTGCCCCTCGCCCTGCCCGAGGGCACGGTGCGCGCGCTGCTCGCGCTCATCGTGGGCATCATCGGCCTGCCGCTGCTGCTGTTCAGCCAGGCGCTGGCCTTGAACGACGCGGTGGCGGGGTATGTGAACGGCATCATCGCCGGCGTCTTCGGCTACTATTTCGGCGCGCGCTCCAGCGTGCCCGACACCCAGGTCGCCCGCCGCCTGGGCGAGGCGCTGACCATCGAGCAACGCACCAGCCAAGCGCTGCGCGAGGCCGAGGCCCAGGCGCGGGAGGCCGCGCGCGAGGCCGCGCTGGATGCCGGGCGGCCGGCGCGGCTGGAGGGCACCATCGGCCAACTCGAACGGCATCTGGGCGTGGCCCGCACCATCCTCGACCGCCTCGGACCTGCCCTGCCGGCCGGGGTGCTGCCGCCCCAGGCCGCCACCCTGCTGGCCACCGCCGAACAGGCGCTGTCCACCGCCCGCACCCTGGGTGCCGCCGCGCAGGAAGGCCCGTTGCAGGCTGCCTTGTCGGCGCTCACGGGCACGGGCGGCCCCTTCGCCGCCCTGCTGCGCGCGGCCGCCCCGGCACTGCCGCTCGCCGCCGGGGGGCCGCTGGGGGCGGTGGCCATGGTGCTGGGGGTGGGCTGGAGCCTCGGCTCCAACGCCTGGCGCCGCTTTCGCGCCCGGCTGCTCGACGCCCCGCTCGACCCCGCCTTGTTCGAACCGGGCGCCATCACCCCCGCCTCGGCCGAACTGCGCCTCGCCCAGGCGCCCATCTTCGCCCGGCTGTTCACGCCGCGGCTGTAGGAGCCGGGCTTCCTCGCCACCCTGCTCGACCATGCCCTGCGGCCCGACGCGGCCGAACGACTCTGGGCGCGCTATCCCGGCTTCGCCAGCCCCGAGGAGGCCGCCCGGGGCCTCGCCGAATTCCGCACCGCGCTGCTGGACGAGGTCCTGGCGCAGGACGTCTCGCCCGAGGCCACCGCGCGTGTCAGCGCCGCCCTGGCCCAGGCCGCGCCAGCCTTGCGCGGCGCAACCGACCCGGCCCTCCTCTCCCCCGTCGCCGCGCCGCCCGAGGCCCGCGCGGCGCTGGAGGGGCTGACCCTGCTGCTCGCCGAGATGCGCGAGACCGACACCGACCCCCTGCCCCTGCTCGCGGAGATCACACCATGATGCGCCTTGCCTGGTTGCTGCCGCTCGCCGCCTGTGCGCCGCTCGCCGCCGTGGTGGATCCGCCGCTGGCGCAACTCGCCCGCTGGGAGGCGGCGAGCGAGGCCAGCATCGCCGCCGAGCCGGTCGCCTGCCCGCCCGGCCATGCCGCCTGCGCCCGGCTGCACGCCCGCCGCGCCCAGGCCTGCATGACGCTGGCGATGGCGGCGCGCGCCCCGGGCGCGGCCTGCCCCGGCGGGCCGGACCACCTCGACTGCGCCGCCACGGGCTATGCCGCCGCCCGCGCCCTGGCGCCGCACCCCGCCCTGGCCCAGGGCGAGGCGCAGGCGCGGCTCTGCCGCACGGCCTTCCTGCCCCGCGCCGAGGCCGCCGCCGAAGCCGCCCGCGCGCGCGAGGCCGCCGCCCTGGCGCCGCCGGACGCGCGCCCGCTGCTGCGCGCCCGGGCCGCGCTGGTCCTGTCGCATCCGGCTTTAGGAATTTCTTCAGGAACCTGCGCCGCCGCCCGCGCGGGCCTGGCCGAGGCGCCCCCCGGCAGCCCCGAGGCGCGCGACCTGGCCACCCGCATCGCCAGCCTGCACGGCTGCGCCACGGAGCCGGGCCTGTGAACGCCATTCTCCTCCAGCCGCTCGCCTTCACCCTGCCGCTGATGCGCGGCGAGGTGGTGCGCCGCGCCCAGCTCGGCCTCCTGCGCGCCGGCCTGCACCCCGGCGAGCCCGACGGCGTCTATGGCCCCGGCACCGCCGAGGCGGTGCGCCGCTTCCAGCGCCGCGAGGGCCTGCCCGTGGATGGCGTGGTGGCGGGCGCCACCTGGGCACGGCTGCTGGGCGCCCCCGAACTGCGCCGCGAACGCCCCTGGCAAGACGCCCTGCGCCCCTTCCTGCCGGAGCTGACCGTGCCGCATGGCGCGCCGGTCGGCGCGGGGCGGCTGCGCTGGCGCCTGGTGCGCGGCGGCGTCGTCATCGAGGGCGAGGCGGCCCCGCGCCGCAACGCCGCGCCGCGCACGGCCGCCGCCGCCTGGGCGCGCCACCGCGCCCCGCTCGAAGCCGCCGCCCGGCGCTTCGGCGTGCCGGTGGACCTGCTGCTGGCCACGGCGCTCACGGAATCCGCCGGCCGCGCCGATGCGGTGCGCGAGGAGCCGGGCTTCGTCTCCGACGCCGCCACGCCGCACCGTGTCTCGGCCGGCCTGATGCAGACCACCGTCGCGGCGGCGCGGGACGCCCTGGCCGACCCCGCGCTGGAGCGCGCGCGGCTGCTGGATCCCGCCATCTCCGCCATGGCGGGAGCGACGCTGCTGCACCGCCAGGCCACGGGCGGGTCCCACCCCACGCGCTTCGACCCGCCGCTGGCGGCCATCGCCCATGATGCCGGCGGCATGCGCCCGACCAACGACAACCCCTGGGGGCTCGTGCAGACGCGTCGCGGCGAGGGCTGGCACGCGGATGCCTTCTGCGCCTTCCTGGGCGACGTCCACGCCCTGTTCACGGCGGGCGAGGCGCCGGACGCCACGACGCCCAGCCTGTGGGCCCTGCTGGAATAGGCGCGGCGCGGACACGGGGCATGCGGCGCCGCCGCGAAGCCGCGGGCGCCGTCCCCGGCCGTCAGGCGTTGGCCTCGACCAGCGCCACCAGCCCTTCGAGCAATTCCATGGGCGTGGGCGGGCAGCCGCGGATGATGAGGTCGGGCATCAGGGCGGCCTCGACGCCGCCCAGCACGGCGTAGCTGCCCTTGAAGACGCCGCCATCCACCGCGCAATCGCCGGCGGCGACGATCCAGACGGGCTCGGGCGTGGCGGCGCGGCAGCGCAGCAGCGCCTCGGCCATGTTGCGCGTGAGCGGACCCGTCACCAGCAGCACATCGGCGTGGCGCGGCGATGCGACGAAGCGCAGCCCGTAGCGCTCCAGGTCATGCGCCACGTTCTGCAAGGCGTTGATCTCGAGTTCGCAGCCATTGCAGCTGCCCGCATCCACCTGGCGGATGGCGAGCGAGCGGCCGAGGCGGCGCTGGGCCGCCCCGTCCAGCCGCTCGCGCAGCGCCGTCACCACCTCGGGCAAGGGCGTGATGGCCGCGTCGGTGGCGGGCTTTCGCAGCAGGTTGCGGGCGAGCCTGGGCCAGAGCATCAGAGGTCCACCCCGCTGTAGCTGGCGTTGAAGCTTTTGTTGATGAGTGGGAAGTCGGCCACGATGTTGCCGATGACGGCCGCCTCCAGCAGCGGCCAGTGCAGCCAGGAGGGGTCGCGGAGGAAGAGCGCACGGATGAGCCCGCCCTCGTCCAGCGCCACCCAGGCCAGGCACTCGCCGCGGAAGCCCTCGACCAGCGCCACGCCCTCCGCCGCCGCGCCGCCGGTGCCCAGCGAGACCGTCAGCGGCCCGGCGGGCAGCCCGGCCAGCAGCGTCTCCACCCGCGCGATGGCGGCCAGCGCCTCGGTATGGCGCTGGCGCCAGCGGGCATCCACGTCGGCGCCGGGCAGGGTGGTGCAGTCGGTCATCTCGCCGGTCAGCATCCGGGCGTCGAAGGCACGGCCGGCGGCGCGGCCCACAACGCCGCCGGGGGCGAAGGACGCGACCAGCGCGGGCGGGAGGATGCCGGTGCCCAGCACGCGGTCCTGCAGGCTGGCATGGCCCTCATACATCCGCAGCAGCCGCGGCAGCCCGGTGGCGGCGGCGGCCAGCGCGGCACGCAGCGCGTCCATGCCTTCGGGTGCGAGGTCCATCGCAACCCCGCCGGGCATCACGCGGTCCATCATCAGCCGGTGGCCGAAGGCCTGGTGCTGGGCGCGCAGCAGTCCCTCGCGCAGCAGCCCGGCCTCGGCATGGATGGGGGCGAAGGCGGCGTCATTCGCGATGAAGCCCATGTCGTTCAGGTGGTTGTGCAGCCGCTCCAGTTCCAGCATCACGGCGCGGATGGCGGCGGCGCGGGGCGGGGCCTCCACGCCCGCGGCCGCCTCGGCGGCGCGGGCGAAGGCGAGCGAGTGGGCCACGGTGCTGTCGCCCGAAAGGCGGGCGGCGAAGCGCGCCGCCACCCGCGGCGACTTGCCCTGCATGAGGGAGAGCGTGCCCTTGTGCGTCCAGCCCAGCCGGGCCTCCAGCCGCACGATGGTCTCGCCCTGGACGTGGAAGCGGAAATGCCCGGGCTCGATGATCCCGGCGTGGATGGGGCCGACCGGGATCTGGTGCACGCCCTCGCCCTCGGCCGGCAGGAACTGCATGGGCGGGGCGGCGGGGATGTGGCTGCCGGGGCGGGCCGAGAGCGGCGCGGTGACGGGCCAGCGGCCATGGTCGAGCCAGGGGCGGGCGTCCACTGCCCCTTCGGCCCGGATGCCCCAGAGGTCGTGCAGGGCGCGTTCGAACAGCGCGGCCCCGGGGCGGACCGGCGAGAGCGCGGGCACCCGGTTCTCCGGCGCAGCCAGGCTGGCCAGCCACAGGCGCGGGCCGGCGATGTCGAGGAAGGCGGCGTGCACGAAGCCCGGCTCGCCCCACAGACCCAGCAGGTCGAGGCTGGGATCCGTGCCCAGCGCCTCGCGCAGCCGCAGCCAGCCCGCTTCGTCCAGCACCGCGCGCGGCCAGGGCATGCAGGGGGCGATGACGCCCGCTTCCAGCGCGGCGCGCGCCTTCATCCGAGAACCTGTGCGGCATCGCGCAGCAGGGCGCGCAGGGGTGCGGGAAGGGCGACGGCGAGGATCACGGCCAGCGCCAGGTTGAACCAGAGCGGGCCGAGCGTGGCCCAGCCGGCGGGGCCCGGGGCGGCATCGGGCGTGGGCGTTCCCATGCACAGCCGCTGCATGACGTGCAGCAGGGCGAGTGCGGCCACCAGCAGCCCCGCCACATAGGGCAGCAGCAGCCAGGGGGCCTCGCGCCCCAGCGCCACCGCCAGCATCCATTCCGACGCGAAGAGGCTGAGCGGCGGCAGCCCCGCCAGCCCCACCATGGCCAAGGCGAGCCCCCAGCCCAGCGCCGGATGGCTGCGCGCCAGCCCGCCGATCTGGTCCATGCGCGGCCCGCCCTTCAGCCGCGCCGCGCGGCCGATGGCGAAGAAGGCCGCCGACTTCAGCAGCGAATGCCCCCACAGATGCAGCAGCCCCGCGGTGTTGCCCGCGACGCCCCCCAGCCCGAAGGCGATGGCCGCGATGCCCATGTGCTCGATGCTGCTCCAGCCGAACAGGCGCTTCGCGTCCCGCCGCCGCCACAGCGTGATGCCGGCCAGCAGCAGCGAGGCCAGCCCCATGCCGATGAGGAAGCCGCCCGGGGGAATGGCGTCCGGATGCGCGGCGACGATGGTCTCGCCGCGCAGGATGCCCAGCATGGCGGAATTCAGCAGCAGCCCGGACAGCACGGCGGCGATGGGGGTCGGGCCCTCGGCATGGGCGTCGGGCAGCCAGGAATGCAGCGGAACGAGCCCCGCCTTGGTGCCGAAGCCCACCAGCAGGAAGATGAAGGCGAGGTTGAGCAACCCGGGCTCGGCCAGGGGGGCGATCTCGCGCAGCGCCGCGGCCGAGAGGCGCAGGTCGCCATGCGGCAGATGCGGTGCCGCGGCCAGCGCCAGCACGATGATGCCGAAGAGCGCCAGCGCGATGCCGAAGCCGCACAGGATGAAGAATTTCCACGCGGCCTCGATGGCGGCCGGCGTGCGGTGCAGCCCCACCATCAGCACGCAGGCCAGGGTACCGGCCTCGATCGCCACCCACATGATGCCGAGGTTGTCCGACAGCAGCGCCAGGAAATGCGTCGCCATGAAGCCCTGGAAGGCGGCGTGGTAGAAGCGGGTCCGGGTGGTGTCGAAGCCCTCGCCCTCGATGTCCTGCCAGGAGAAGATGGCGGTGCCGAAGCCCACGATGGCACCGACCAGCACCAGCGAGGTGGAGAGCGCATCGGCCCGCAGCCAGCCCTCGCCGCCCGGATGGGCGAGCAGCAGCAGCGCCAGCACGAGCGAGCCCGCCGAGACGGCGATGTTCAACAGCCGCGCCTGCCGCGGAAGGGCCGCCAGCAGCGCCGCCCCCAGCAGCGGCAGCAGGATGAGGGCGGTGGGAAGGCTCATCGCCGACCCTCCCCGCGGTGGCGGTCGAGCACGCCGGGGTCGAGCGTGGCGAAGCCCTCGCGCATCCGCCGCGCGAAGACGCCGGCGATGACAGCGATCACCATCACCAGCCCGGCCGTCGAAAGCTCCACCACCAGCGGCATGCCGGCGACGCCGACGGCAGCGAGGATCAGCCCGTTCTCGATCGTGAGCAGGCCCGCCACATGGGCGAGCGCGCTGCGCCGCGTCACCATCATCAGCGCGCCGAGCAGCAGGATGGACAGCGCCATGGCCAGGTCCACCCGCGCCAGCGCGCCGGCGCCTGTGGTGGCCGGCACCACGACCAGCACGGCGAGGCCCACCAGCACCACGCCCGCCACCATGCCCGCGCCCAGCCGGCCCGGCGCCTCGGTGCGCAGGGCGGGCGGGAGTTCGGCGGCCATGCGGTGCAGCACCAGCGGGATGGCCACCCCCTTGGCCAGCAGCGCGATGAGGCCGGTGAGGTAGAGTTGCGACGCCCCCTGCACATAGCCCTGCCAGGAGGCGGCCAGCGCCAGCAGCACGCCCTGCAGGGCAAGGGCCGCGATCAACGCCACGATGCGCCGCTGCCCCAGCATGACGAAGCCGACCAGCAGCATCGCCCCGCCCAGCAGGTGCGCCACGTCATAGGCGGCCTCTCCCGGGCCGGTCATGCGAGACCTGTCGTGATGGCCATCACGCAAGCCCTGTCGTGATGAACACGAGGGCGGCCGCCAGCAGCGCCAGCAGCAGCGCAGCCCCCAGGAATTCCGGCACGCGGAAGACGCGCATCTTGGCGATGGCGGTCTCGAACACCGCCAGTGCCGCGCAGAGCAGGCCGAGCTTCACCGCCCACAGCACCAGCCCCGGCACCCAGGCGAGCGGCCCCGCGCCGGCGGGCGCCGTGCCGAAGGGCAGGAAGATGGCCACCAGCAGGGCGAGCCACACCGTCAGCTTGAGCGCCGCCTGCGCCTCCCAAAGCGCCAGGTGCCGGGCCGAGGCCTCCAGCAGCATCGCCTCGTGCACCATGGTCAGTTCCAGGTGGGTGGCGGGGTTGTCCACTGGCACGCGGGCGTTCTCGGCGAGTGCGACGGCCATCAGCGCCAGCACCACGAAGAGCAGCGAGACGCGGATGCCGAGGCTGCCCTCGCGGAACAGCGCGCCGATGGCGTCGAGGTTGGAGGTGCCGGCCAGCACCGCCAGCACCAGCACCGAGGCCAGCAGGGCGGGCTCGGCGAAGGCCGCGAAGGTCATCTCGCGCGCGGCGCCCAGGCCGCCGAAGGCCGTTCCCGCGTCATGCCCGGCCAGCGCCAGCGCCATGCGGGCCAGGGCCAGCAGCCCCGCGATGAGCAGCAGGTCCGACAGCGGCGCCAGCGCCATGCCCTGCGCGAAGCCCGGCACCAGCAGCGCCGTCACGACCGTGGCCGAGAGCGCCACATAGGGCGCGGCGCGCGTGACGAGGCTGGAACCCTCGGCCAGCACCGGGCGCTTGCGGAGCAGCTTCAGCAGGTCGCGCAGGGGCTGCAACGGGTGCGGCCCGCGCCGGCCCATCAGCCGCGCCTTCACCCAGCGCGTGCCGCCCACCACCAGCGGGGCCGCGGCCAGGATCAACGCGGCGTGCAGGATCTGCGTGACGAGGCCGAGGAAGACCGCCATCACGCCACCCCACGCCAGGCCAGCAGCGCCAGCAGCAGCACCAGCGTGCCGAGCGCCAGCGCCAGATAGGCGCTGAGTGGCAGGTCGCGCAGGCGCTCCGCCTGGTGGCCGGCGGCGCGGCGGGCGCGGGCCAGCGGCCAGAGCAGGGCCGCGAAGCCATGGTCGCGCGCCAGGCCGCGCAGCCGTGCCGGGGCGGCGCTGCCGGGGGGCGCGGCCTCATGCGCCTCGCGCAGCGTCAAGGCCAGCCCGCCCAGGCTGCGTCGGATGGGCTGGGCGGACCCGGCGGCACTCACCTGGGTCAGCGGGTCGCCGAAGGGCATGTCGGCGGGCGGGGGCAGGAAGCCGCAATCCCAGGCGGGCGCGCGGCGGGGGTTGGGCGCGCCCAGGCGGCGCAGCCCATACCAAAGCGCCCAGCCCAGCGTGGCCAGCAGGGCGGCCACGGCCCAGGGGGCGTAGCGGGCGCCGGCCTCGCCCAGCACGAGGTGCAGGCCGGCGGCGGGCGGGGCGGCGCCCTCGCCCAGCAACCCGCCGACCACGCCGGCGGCGAGCGTCAGCATGGGTGCGGCGAAGATGGCCAGCAGCGCGCAGACCGCGCCGCCGAAGGCCAGCGCGGCGCGCATCAGGCCGGTGGCGTCCTCCGCACCCGCCGCGCGGGGGGTGCGGGGGCGGCCCAGGAAGACCAGCCCCAGGAAGCGCAGCATGGCGGCCGCCGCCAAGGCGACGGCCATCCCCGCCGTGACCAGCGCGGCGGCCGAGAGCAGTTGCAGCGAAAGCTCGGCCACCCGCCAGGACTGGATCAGCGCCTGCAACAGCAGCCATTCGCTGGCAAAGCCCGAGAAGGGCGGCAGGGCGGCGGCCGAGAAGGCGCCGAGGAAGGCCAGCCCCGCCACCCAGGGCATGCGGTGAATCAGCCCCCCCAGCCGGGGCGGGTCGCGGCTGCCGGCCTGCTCGGCCACGGCGCCGGCCACCAGGAACAGCAGCCCCTTGAAGCCCGCATGCACCAGCGCGTGCAGCAGGGCCGCCGAGAAGGCCAGGGCCGCCAGCGGCAGCAGATCCGCGCCCCGGAACACCAGGGCGAGGCCCAGCCCGAGCGTGATCAGCCCCACATTCTCCAGCGTGGAGGAGGCAAGGATGGCCTTGATGTCGCGCTCCGTGTTGGCGCGGATGGCGCCCAGCAGCGCCGTCCCCGCCCCCAGCAAGACCAGCGGCACGCCCCACCAGCCGGGTTGCGCGGCGCCCGCCAGGTCGAACAGCGCGCGCACCAGCACGTAGAGCGCCAGCTTCACCATGGCGCCCGACATCAGCGCCGAGACGGGCGTGGCGGCGGCGGGGTGGGCCAGCGGCAGCCAGAGGTGGAACGGCACCAGCCCGGCCTTGGACCCGGCGCCGGCGAGGATCAGCAGCAGCGCCAGCGTGCCGCGCCAGCCCTCGGGGGGGGCCGCGCGCATCTCGGCAAAGCTCAGCCCCGGGGCCGCCAGCAGGGCGAAGCCCGCGATGAGGCACAGGCCCGAGAAGGCCGCAAAGGCCAGGTAGAGCCGTGCCGCCCGCCGCCCCGGCCCCGCCGGGTGCCGGGCCGCGATCAGCGCCCAGGAGGCGAGCGACATCGCCTCGAAGCCCAGCAGCAGGGTGAAGGCGTCGGCCGCCAGCAGCACCAGCACCATGGCGGCGAGGAACAGCGGGAGGGCGGCCGCCTCGGCCCGGCTGGAAAGGCCCGTGGCGGCGGCGAACAGCCCGGCGGGCAGCGCCACCAGGGCCAGCACCAGCAGGAACCAGGCCGAAAGCGGGTCCAGCGCCACAAGGGAAGGCCCCCAGGGCGGGCCCGCCGGCAGGGCGATTGGCGCGACCGGGCCCATGGCCAGCGCGCCCAGCGCCACCAGCCCGAGCAAGGCGGCCACGACGGCGGTGCCAAGTGCCAGGATGCGCGACCCGACGCCGGCCGCGCCCAGCGCCGCCAGCACGACCAGCGCAAGCAAGGCAAGGCCGAGGAGCGTCAGCACCCCCCGAGAACCCCCGCCGCCTGCCCGAGTCGCCTGTTCATTGCCACATCCTATCAGCCCCGGGCCGGCAGGCGAGACTGGACAAGCCGCGGGGAAGCTTTATCGCGCAGGCTGGGCCGCGGGAGGATGGGTCATGGGCGTGCTGCTCGGCTTCAGCCGGGGCGTGGACTGGATGAACGAGCGCTTCGGCCGCGTGGCCGACTGGTGCATCCTGCTCGCCTGCGCCATCAGCGCCAGCAACGCGGTGCTGCGCTATGGGCTGAACTTTTCCAACAATGCCTGGCTGGAGGTGCAGTGGTACCTGTTTGCCGGCGTGGTCATGCTGGGCGCCAGCTACACGCTGCAGCGCAACCAGCATGTGCGCGTGGACATCCTGTATTCCATGCTGGGAGCGCGTGGCCGCCTGTGGGTGGATGTCTTCGGCCTGCTGTTCTTCATGCTGCCCGCCATCATCATGCTGGCCTGGATGACCTGGCCGTTCTTCCTCGACAGCTGGATGCGCCATGAAATCTCGGCAACCCCCGGCGGGCTGGTGCGCTGGCCGGTGAAGCTGCTGATGCCGCTCGGCTTCGCGCTGCTGGCCATGCAGGGCCTGTCGGAGCTGGTCAAGCGCGTGGCGCTGCTGCGCGGCGACATCGAGCCCGCCGAGGTCGTCACCGGCTACGAACGGCCCGAGCGATGAATGTCGAGGTGATGCCGCCGCTGATGTTCGGCGGGCTGGTGGTGTTCCTGCTGCTCGGATTCCCGGTGGCGTTCAGCCTCTGCGCCGTGGGGCTGGGCTTCGGCCTGCTGTTCATCGAGCTTGGCTTCTTCACGCCCGCCTATCTCGGCAACCTGCCGCCCCGGGTGTTCGGCATCCTGTCCAACGACCTGCTGCTGGCCATTCCCTTCTTCACGCTGATGGGCGCCATCCTGGAACGCTGCGGCCTGGCGGAGGAGTTGCTGGAGAGCACCGGGCAGTTGTTCGGGAAGATCCCCGGCGGCCTCGCCTTCGCGGTCGTGCTGGTGGGCGCGGTGCTGGGGGCCGTCACGGGCACGGTGGCGGCCAGCGTGCTGGCGATGGGCGTGATCAGCCTGCCCATCATGATCAAGTATGGCTACGACATGCGGATGGCGACGGGCGTCATCGCGGCATCGGGCACCATCACGCAGCTCATTCCGCCCTCGCTCGTGCTGATCGTGCTGAGCGACCAGCTGGGGCGCTCCGTCGGCGACATGTATGCGGGCGCGATCGGGCCCGCCGTGCTGCAGATCCTGCTGTTCCTCAGCTTCGTGGCCGCGGTCGCCATCATCGCCCCGCACCGCGTGCCGGCCCTGCCGCCCGAGGCGCTGATGGAGCGCGGCTGGCCGCTTTACCGGCGCGTGCTGCGCGGGATGGTGCCGCCGCTGCTGCTGCTCTTCCTGGTGCTGGGGACCATCCTGATGGGTCTGGCCACGCCCACCGAGGCGGGGGCGATGGGCACGGCGGGCGCGGTGGCGCTGGCCATCGCGAACCGGCGCTTCACCTGGCGGCTGCTGCGCGAGGCCATGGGCAACGCCATGCGCATCACCGCCATGGTCATCTTCATCCTGATCGGCGCGACGGTGTTCAGCCTGGTGTTCCAGGGCGTGGACGGCTCGCACTGGGTGGAGGGGCTGCTGGCGGATCTGCCGGGCGGGCAGATCGGCTTCCTGCTGTTCGTCAACCTGTTCGTGTTCCTGCTGGGCTTCTTCCTCGACTTCTTCGAGATCGCCTTCATCGTGGTGCCGCTGCTGGCGCCGGTGGCGGCCAAGCTCGACATCGACCTCGTCTGGTTCGGCGTGCTGCTGTGCATCAACCTGCAGAGCAGCTTCATGACGCCGCCCTTCGGCTTCGCGCTGTTCTACATGCGCTCCATCGCGCCGAAATTCGTCCCCACCCAGGCCATCTACCGCGGCGCCATCCCCTGGATCTGCCTGCAATTGCTGCTGGTGGGGATCATCATGATATGGCCCGGGGCGGTGACCTACTTCATCCAGGGCGGCACCGGGGTGGACCCGGCCAGCGTCACCATCGACGTGCCGCCGCCGCCGCCGCCCGAGGATGACAACGCGATGCCGGTGTTCCGTTCGGGCGTGATCGCCTCCGGGCACCATGCCCGGAGGCGTGCCCAGC
>JBHYDO010000033.1:0-22680 GCA_051860645.1 Roseococcus sp. | reverse complement strand
CACCTGGCCGGTCTGCGAGAGGTCGCCGTCGGAGGTGACGACCTTCAGCTTGCCGTCCTCGATGATGACCGGCACCAGGGTGTCGCGCGCGCCGGGGCCGCCCAGGACGCCGTCGAAGCCGCCCGTGACCAGCGGGTCACCGGGCGTCTCGAAGTGGAGTTCGAGGATGGTGCCGCCCGGAGGGATCTGGAGCGTGAAGTCATTCGCGGCAATGGTCACCGTCGCCGAGCCGTTCGCCACGACCGCATTGTCCGAGGCGTTGGACACCGACAGGATCGAGACGGTGAAGCTCTCGGCCGCCTCCTCCAGCGTGTCGTCCACGATGGGGATGGTGATGGAGGCGGAGCCCTGGTTGGCCGGGATCACCACGGTGTTGCCGATCGGGGCCGTGTAGTCCGCCGCCGATGCGCTGCCGGGCGTGATGACGAAGGTCACTTCCACCGCCTCTGAAAGGTCGCCGATGCGAGTGAAGGTCACCACCGCATCACCGCCCTCGACGGCCTGCGCATCGCCCACGGAAATGGTGGGCGGCAGGTTCGGGTCCACCGCCTCGTAGACCACCACGGCGCTGATGCCGGGCTGCCCGGTGTCGGTGCCGACGCCGATGACGATGTTGCCGTCGGTGACGGTGACGGCCTTCCTCAGGAACGTCGGCCGGTCCGCGCCGCCCGCCGCTGTGAAGGGATCGAAGTCGTTCGCCAGCACCTGGCCGTTGACGGTGAAGTCACCCTGCCGGTTGCCGCCCGCGGAGTGGAACAATTCGGCGAAGTGCAGTTCCACCACATAGACGCCGGGTTCGAAGCCGGCATAGGTGGCCGTCCAGCTTGCCGCGCTGCTGTCGCGGTAGGTGTGGTAGGCCGAGCCGTCGAGATCGACGCCGCCCGAGTTGCTGCCTGTCGTGCCGGACTGGCCGTCCACATTCGCGTTGAGCTGTGTGTTGGTCTTGGGGCTGGTGTACCAGGCGTTGTTGTCGGCTTCGAACGCGATGGGGTTGCCGAAGGCGTCCAGGATCAGGCTGTCGGCCGCGATGGCGCCGCCATAGCGATTGTTGTCGGTGCCGCCCTCCACCAGGTCGACGCCCAGGTTGCCGGGCGCCGCGTCGGTCGTGCCGAGGTTGATCGCGCGCACCACGTCGCCGCGATCCACGTTGTTGAGGAAGGGCTGGAGCACGAAGGCCGAGCTGGCGGCCGCGGTCGTGTTGCCGGCCGCATCGCCATAGGCGTCGGCGGCCACGCTGATCTGCCCCACGCCACTCGCCCACGCGCCACCCGGCGCTTCCAGCGTGTAGGTCAGCGTTGCGGTCTTGCCGTCCGCGCTGAGCACCACGGCGGGCGCCGAGACGCTGGCCGGCACGATGCCGGTGAAGCTCAGCTCCGCGCCGGTCAGGTCGGCGAAGTCCGCGACGTCGAAGCCGGTCTCGTCCGTGAGCACGACGGTCGCGATGCGCGGGCCGTCCTGCACGAGCTGCGGGTTCTGCACGAAGATCGCGTCGATCACCGGCGGTGCGGTGTCAGCCGGGGGCACGAAGGTGCCACCGACCTTCCACACCACCAGGCCCGAGAGCTTCGCCTGATCCACGACATTCTGGAACTCAATGTTCAGAGTGCCGTCCGTCACGTTCACCTGGTAGGACTTGATGACCTCCACACCAGCTGCACCAGCGTCGTCGAAGATGTCGTAGTCGTCCTCGACCAGCCCGCCCTCCAGGAAGACATCGAACACGCGTGAGTTGTCTATAGGATTGGCATTGACGAACCCGTGGAAGATTTCCGCGTAGATCAGGTCGATGAGGTAGGTGCCGTCCTCGACCGGGATTGCATAGCCCCACTTATCCGCCACTGCGGACGACCGTTCGTTGACATGGATCGGGTCAAGGTTCGTGTTCGGAAAATCAAAGGTGGCGGCAGTACCGTTCGTGTAGGTCTTGTAGTTCCCGGTGCTTGTGTAGCCATCCCCGGCGCCGCCGGCCGTGTTCGCCTTGAAGTCCACCGGTTGGTCACGCACGGTCAGACCGGTCACGGCCGGCCCACCCGCATTGATGGCAATCACCGGCGTCAGCGCCGGCGCCGTGGTGATCTCGACGCCATCCTGCGTCTGGGTGAAGTTGAACACCGAGGGGCCGTCGGCGGCGGTGAAATCCTCGAAGTCCAGGCCGGAGAAGGTGATGGTCGCGGTGCCATTGATCGTCAGGATCGCGGAGCCGCTGGCATACGCGACGGTGAAGTTGTTGATCAGCGCGCCCTCGACCACGACCTTGTCATCGGTCGAGAAGTCCGTGATCTCGTCGCCCGCCAGCTGTGCCAGCGTGCCGCGCACAATATCGGAGCCCGCGCCGGTGGTGATCACATTGGCGCCGAGGCCTGGACGGATGACGTTGTCGAGGTCATTGGCCGTCACTGCGAAATTGGCGGTAGAACCCCGGCCGTCGAAATTCTCCACGTCGGCGGCGAGCGGCGCCAAGTTCGTCGCGGTGCCGGTGTAGATCACCGTGTCCACATTGGGCGAGCCGGGCGCACCCACCTCGGCCGCATCCGTCGCGATGATCTCGTTCCCGAAGGCCTCGATGCGCAGGCTGTAGAAATCCACAGCGTCCAACTCGGCGCCCGGCGCGTTCTCCGCCAGGAAGCCGATGGCCGCGCCGGAGGTCTGCTCGGCGGCGCCTTCGCCGATCGTATGGTCGCCGGTCAGCACGTCGCGCAGTACGCCCTCGGGCAGGACGAAGCCGTCGAGGGGGATGGCGGCGAAGTCAGCCTGCCCCTCCAGGCGGTACTCCGCCGTCACGGCAAAGCCCGCGAGCTTGTTCAGCGTCAGCCGCATCTCGACGGTGTTGGCCGTGGCGGCGACGAGGCCGGATTCCACCACCCGCGCCAACACGGTGTAGACGTCGTCCACCTCGACGCCGACCTCGAAGCCGACATCGCCCTCGACCGCGCCGAACACGAAGCGCACGAAATTTGACTGCGTGCCGTCACCGAACATCATGCCGGTGAGCTGGCCTGCGGCCGCCACGCCGCCCTTCTCCAGGATCCAGTTCTTCGCCTCGATGGTGGCGACGATCCGGTCCACGTCGTCAGACGGCCGGATGCCGGTGTGCAGCGCGTCGCGCGCCGAGTTGGCCGCGCCGACCACGGTGCCCGCGACCACTTTCTTGATCTGCAGGATGGGCGCGTTGCCGCCCGGCAGGATGTTGCCGCCGATGTCGTACAGACCATCCAGTTGCTGGTCGGGGCCGAAATTCTCGGCCGCCGTCTGCGCGTCGCGGTTGGGCGTCACGCCATCCAGCGCGGCGCCCAGAAGGCCGGTGGCGGAGATGGTGTTGGGGAAGTTGGTGTTCTGCGGGTTGAAGTCGATCAGGATCTGCTCGCCGGGGGCCAGGGCGAAGCCGTTTGTGGTGCTGAACTCGAACGGGTCCTCGATGTTGCTGAGGCCGTCGAGGTCACGGTCGGTGGGATTCACGATCTCGGCACCGGCCAGCGGCACGGCGCCGTTGTTGGGCTGCAGGATCTGGATGAAGGGCTGGCTGGTGCTGTAGCTCGCCACCCAGATGGAGCCCTGGAAGGGCTGCGTCAGGCCCATCTCGATGAAGTTGTCACCGATCGAGGCAAGGCCGAGCGGCGCGGCGCCGGTCTGGAAGGTCGTGCGGTCCGCCGCGACGGCGAAGCCGCCGGACGTCGTGGTCGACATGGTGCCGTCTTCATTGCGGCCCATGATGATGAGGTTGCCGCCATTGAGCTGGGCCGCGATGATCGCGCCCGACATCTTGACGCCGCCCTGGTCCAGGATGGTCGAGGTGTATTCGGTCAGGCCGTTGATGGAGCCATTGCCGGTGTCCAGCGCGCCATCGGTCTTGCCGGCCTCCTTGTAGTCGCCCTCGATGGGCGCCTTGTAGGCGACGATCTCGGCGATGTCGGAGGGCAGGCCGGACTGGCCGAGCAGCGTGCCGCCTTGCGGCGCGGCGCCGCCGACCAGGACCGCCGCGCCGGAGCCGTCGGAGAACACATAGATGTCGTAGAGCTGGCCGGGCGTGACGGAGAGGACCTTCTTCGTCAGGTCGCCCGGATTGACGCCGTAGATGCTGGTGGGGCTGGGCTTGGGGTTGGCCAGCTCGACCGTGGCCAGCCAGGCGATGACGTCGTCGTAGTCACTGCCGCCGCCATCGCCGTAGCTGTCCTGGTCCGAGACCAGCAGGAAGGCGTTGTTCGCCCCGGTGCCGGGGGAATAGAGCAGGCCGGCGCGGGAACCCTCGGCGCGGGTGGGGTTCGGGTGGCCGCCATAGACGTAGGTCAGCCCGTCATGCACGAAGGTCTGCGCACCCCCCTGCCCCGCCGAGAGCACGCGGTCCCCCAGGTCGTCGGAACGGGTGGCCTCGTGGAAATTGTCCTTGTTGGACGGGTTCCAGTTGACGAGGTTGATCGGGTCGGCGTTGTTGCCCTCGCCGTTGTTCAGGTTCGTGGCGATGTAGCCCATCGCCTGCATGAAATCGGTCGCGGCGCCATTGTCGCCCGCCTCGCCGATCGGTCGCCCGCCCCAGCTGTTGTTGGCGCCGTTGTCGTAGGTCCAGACGCGCCCGTCTTCACTGACCTCCACGTCGTAGGCGTTGCGGTAGCCGGGCGAGTAGATCGAGACCGGCCCGCCCGCCACCAGCTTCGCGCTGTTGAAGCCGTCATTGCCGCCGAAGGGGTCGTTGTTGTCGGGATTGCCCGCGCGGGTCGGGTCGTCGAGCGTCGGGATGTCGTAGACGAACTTGCGGCCGCTGGCCGTAGTCTGCACCTCCATGCCGCTGATCATGGTCAGGTTGATTTCGAGCAGCGCGCCCGACAAAGGCTGCTCCTGCTGGCCGGCGAAGTTGTTCGAAGGGGCGCCCGTGTTGGCGTTGCCCCCCGAGGCGACGATCATGCGCTCCGAGACCAGCTTGCCGTCTTCATCCAGGACCTGGATGACCTCCAGGCCGTTGGTCGCGTGGTTCTCCTCCGAACGCGGCAGGCCGCGCACGATGTCGATGGCATCCCAGGTGTTGGGGCCCGTCTGCACCATCTTGGTGATGACGCCGGAGTTGGTGTCGAGGTTGATGTCACCACCGCCACCGCCTGCGCCGATGCGGCTGTCCGACGACGTCACGTAGATGGTGACCGCGGGCTTGCCGTCGATCAGGACCTGATTGCCCTGCGCGTCGAACTGGCGGGTGACGTCGATGCCTGTGACCTGGCGGTTCACGCCAACGTTGAGGGTTCCATTGTCGTTGTGGTTCTGGATCGCGCCCTTGATCAACCCGAGCGTGATCGCTTCGGTCACGTAGAACTGTGCCGTGTTGTCGGCGTCGAGGGGATTCTTGTCGCCGAATGCGACCGTCAACACCCTTACGTCACCATCTGCTTCCGTGATGTACAGCCGTCCGTCCGGCCCCCAAACCAGCGCAGTTGGCTGGTTCACAACGATTTTTCCGTTGAGATCAAGGGTGCTGGCAGCGAAATTGTTGGTAACGGCCATGACTGCACATTCCTTTGCTCAGGCGAATGCGCCGCCACACAAAATCCGCACGAACCAGAACCAATCGGTCCAGGCCCACCAATTTACTTTAAAGTAATTGGAGTACGTAATTTCGGGTTTGACCGACGAACTCAACCTCTTGACTTGCCTCCATAGCGGTAGATTCAGAAAATTGGGACTTCAAGTGAAAAAGAGAGGATATTTATTTTCTCGCGTGGGTTGCTGAATCATCTCTCTATTCGCAATTCGCGCGCTTTCTCTGGAGAGTGTTTTCTATTCAAGGTAGCTTGATGAGAGGATTGGATTCGTGCTCAGGTTGTATTGCAGGCGAAGGGGCGCCGTGACTGACCGCCAGACTGTCCGGCTCGGGCGGCCGAACCATTCGCTGCGAAGCACTTCCACGCCGCCAAAGGCTCCAATCGGCGAGAAGGAGCCGCACGGCAGCCGGGGTGACGGCCACCAGCGCGTCAGGCGCAGCCACAGGTTCAGAACCTACACATGGCCTTGACCGGCGGGACACTCGAGGTCATGCCGGAAGAGGGGCGTGGCGCCGCTTCGTCAGCGCCCGGCCTGTCTGAAAAGGCGCGATTTTGGTAGCGCGCCGATGCCCCGCCGTGCCGCGACCGCCTCAAACATGCTAAATAATGCATGCATCTTGAAGTTGTGCAGGCTGGCGGGCCGATTTGCCGCCATGGGGAAATGCAGCGCGTTGCCGGGCGCTGCGCCCGACCTTGCTGGCGCTTGCGGGCTTGGGGCCGAGGTGGCCGGCAGGGCGTTGTCCCTGCCGCCGCGTGCCCCATCCAGGCGCGCAAGGCACGGCCCCCGTATGCAAGACGACGATGCGCCGCCCTGGCCATCGCTTCGCTCGCCGCCGGACCAGGCCTCGCGCTGACGCGGCTTGCGCCCTTGGCCAGGCGCATCGGAGCCCACCGCCAGGAGGGAGGCCCGAATTACCCATTGACAGGCGGGACGACCCCCGCTGCACTCTCGCTCGGAACGTTCAACGGCCAGTAGAGCCGGACAAAGCACAACACGAAAAAGGGAGGGACAGGATGCACCAACATCTGAGCCGTCGTGGACTGCTGGGCGGCGCAAGCGCGCTGTCCCTGGCACCGGCCTCAGCCTTCGGGCAGCAGCGCGAGATCAAGCTCGGCGTCATCTACGACTACACGGGCCCCTTCGCCGGCGGCGGCTCCCTCGCCTCAGCCATCGGCACCAAGCACGCGATCGAAATGATCAACGAGCGCGGCGGCGTCGAGGGCCACCGCCTCAACGCCATCTACGCCGACGCGCAGTCCCGCACCGAGGTCGCCATCAACGAGATGACGCGCCTGCTGGAGCAGGAGCGGGTGGACATCATCATGGGCGTCTTCTCCTCGGCCCATTGCGTGCCGATGGCGCAGCGGGTGAACCAGCAGCGGCGCTTCATGTGGGCCAATGTCTGCGTGGCGTCGTCCGTGTTCAAGGACCGCAACCTCGAATACGTCTTCCGCGCGCAGGTCCACAGCGACCAGTTCGGCGCGGCCTCCTGCCAGTTCGTCGCGGACAACGCGCAGTCGCGCCTGGGCAAGGCCCCGCGCGACGTGCGCGTCGCCATCATCTACGAGGACGGCCCCTATGGCGCGGGCGTCGCCGCCGGCAACGAGGCCACCGCGCGCGAACTCGGCCTGCGGATGGTGCTGAAGGAAGGCTATGCCGCCACCGCGCCCGACCTCTCCTCCCTGGTCACGAAGCTGCGGCGCGAGCGGCCGGATGTCATCCTGCACACCGGCTACAACCCCGACATCACGCTGTTCCTTCGCCAGTCGCGCGAATTGGGCCTGCGCTGGCGCGCGCTGATCGGGCATGGCGCGGGCTATGGGCAGATCGACCGGCTGAAGCAGACCTTCGGCAACGACGCGAACTACATCTACAACGTGGACCCGGTGGCGGCGCAATTGCTCAACCCGGCCAGCCTGGCGTCGGGCCTGGGCGATGTCACCGCCGAGATGGTCCGCCGCTACCGCGCCGAGACCAACGTGAACGAGGTGCCGCCGCACACCTCCATGGGCTTCAACCAGACCTGGATCCTGCTGACGGACGTGCTGCCGCGCGCCATCCGCAACCATGGCGGCTTCACGCCCGATGCGCTGCGCCAGGCGGCCCTGGCCACCGACATCCCCGTCGGCGGCACCATCCAGGGCTATGGCGTGCAGTTCAACCCGCCGGGCCACCCGATGGCGGGGCAGAACGCGCGCTCCTCGCCGGTGGTGATGCAGTATGTGGACGGCGCCACCAAGATCGTCTGGCCGGAGGCGCTCAAGACCGCCGACCCCGTGCTGCCGCTTCCCGCCGGCCATGCCTACGCCGCCCGCTGAGGGCGGCCGGGCATGCTGCAGGTCACGGACCTCACGAAGCGCTTCAGCGGCTTCGTGGCGGTCAACCGCATCTCCTTCTCGCTCGAACAGGGCGAGATCCTGGGGCTGATCGGACCGAACGGGTCGGGCAAGAGCACGACCTTCAACATGATCGCGGGGCTGCTGAAGCCCAGCGAGGGGTCCATCAAGCTGGAGGGGCGCGAGATCGGCGGCCTCGCGCCCATCGAGATCTGCCACAGCGGCATCGGGCGCACCTTCCAGATTCCGCGCCCGTTCAAGCAGCTCACCATCCTGGACAATGTCGTCACCGCGGCCTTCTTCGGCCAGCGCGGCGCCGTCAGCCGGGCCAAGGCGCTGGACCAGGCGGAGGAGGCGCTGACGCTGGTGGGCCTGCCCACCGACCCGCGGGCGGAGGTGGCCTCGCTCGGTGCCGCCGGTCTCAAGAAGCTCGAACTCGCCCGCGCCATCGCGACGCAGCCGCGCCTGCTGCTGGCCGATGAGAGCCTGGGCGGGCTGGACGAGACCGAGATGAACGCCGCCGCCGACATGCTCGGCCACATCCGGCGCGAGAAGAACATCACCATCATCTGGGTGGAACACATCATGGGCGTGCTGATGCGCGTCGTGGACCGCGCCATCGTGCTCGACCATGGCGAGAAGATCTTCGAGGGCCTGCCGCGCGAGGTGGCGCGCGACCCGCGCGTGATCGAGATCTACCTGGGTTCCGAGAAGATCACCTTCAACGAGGCCGCGTCTTGAGCGGCGCAGCCCCCATGCTCGAAGTCCGCAACGTCTCGGCCGGCTATGGCAGCTTCCGCGCGCTCTTCGATGTGAGCCTGGAGGTCCGCGCGGGCGAGGCGGTGGGCGTCATCGGCCCCAATGGCGCGGGCAAGACCACGCTGCTGCGCGTCATCTCCAAGATCATCGCGCCCACAGCCGGACAGGTGGTGATGGAGGGCCAGGACCTGGCGCGCGTGGCCGCCCACCGCGTGGTGGAGATGGGTGTCGCCCATGTGCCCGAGCACCGCCGCCTCTTCCCCCGCCTGACGGTGGAGGAGAACCTGCGCATGGGCGCCTTCCACCCTGAGGCGCGCCGCCGCTTCGACGAGCGGCTGGCCTTCGTCTACGAGCTGTTCCCCCGCATGAAGGAACGCCGCCTGCAGATGGCCGGCACCATGTCGGGCGGCGAGCAGCAGATGTGCGCCATCGGCCGCGGGCTGATGAGCGGGCCGAAACTCCTGCTCATGGACGAACCTTCGGCCGGCCTCGCCCCCGTCATCGTCCAGCAGGTGTTCAGCCTGGTGAAGCGCATCCGCGCCGAGGGCTACACCGTGCTGATCGTGGAGCAGAACATCCAGCAGGTGCTGCAGGTGGTGGACCGCGCCTACCTGCTGGAGGTCGGCACCATCAAGCAGTCCGGCGCCTCGGCCGAGCTGCTGGCCTCGCCCGAAATCCGCCGCGCCTATCTGGGCTTGTAGGAAAATCCCATGTTCGACAGCTTCCTGCTCGAATCCATCATCAACGGGCTGCTGCTCGGGGGCGTGCTGGCGCTGCTGGCGCTCGGCCTCAACCTCATCTTCGGCGTGATCGACGTGGTGTGGATCTGCTACGCCGAGCTGGTGATGGTGGGGATGTACGCCATCTTCTGGTTCTACTCCTACTACGGCATCCCCCTGCCCGGCGCCATCGCGGGGGCGGTGCTGCTGGTGGCCGTGATGGGCGTGCTGCTGCACCGCCTGGTGATCGAACCCGTGCTCGGCACCGCGCCCATCAACCAGCTGCTCGTCACGGGCGGGGTGCTGTTCTTCCTGCAGGCCGCCGCCACGCTCGCCTTCGGCATCGAGTTCCGCAACATCGGCATCCGCATGCCGGTGGTGGAGTTCGGCGACATGTTCTTCAGCTTCGCGCGCATCATCGCCTTCGTCACCGCCCTGGTGGGCGTGCTGCTGCTGTGGCTGTTCCTGACGCGCACCTATCTCGGCACCGCCATCCGCGCCATCAGCCAGGACCGCGAAATCATGCCGCTGATGGGCGTGGACCCGCGGCGCATCTACCTCATCACCTCGGCCATCGGCGGCGGCATGGCGGGCGTGGCGGCCAGCCTGCTGGTGCTGCAATACGACGTGCACCCGGCCATCGGGCTTTCCTTCGGCCCCATCACCTTCATGGTCTGCGTGATGGGCGGGCTCGGCAACATGCTGGGCGGGTTCGTGGCGGCCTTCATCTTCGCGCAGTTCATCTCGGTGGGCGGCTACCTGTTCCAGATCGAGTGGGGCTACGTCATCGCCTTCTGCTTCTTCATCGCCATGATGTTCATCAGGCCCAAGGGCCTGTTCAGCCGCTGAGGGGCACGGGCATGGACAAGCGCATCCTGGCGGCACTCGGCATCGCGGCATTGGCGGTGGTGCCGCTGCTGGGGCTGGGCAACTACCACCTGCATTTGCTGATCACGGTGCTGATCTGGGGCTTCGTCTACACCTCGTGGTCGGTGATGGGCCGCTTCGGCATGGTCTCGCTGGGTCATGGGGCGTTCCTGGGCGTCGGCGCCTATGTCACCACCATGCTGTGGAACACCATGGGGCTGACACCCTGGCTCGGCATCCCGGTGGCGATGGTGGTTTCCGTCGCGATGGCGCTGCTGGTGGGCTATCCGTGCTTCCGCTTCCGCATCGTGGGCCACTATTTCGCGCTGGTCACGCTGGCCCTGGGCGAGGTGGTGCGCCTCACCATCGTGGGCCTGCGCGACCAGACCGGTGGCTCGCTCGGCATGACGGTGACGGGCGTGCCCGAGGGCACGTCCTTCCTGGCCCTCCAGTTCAACGACCGCACGGCCTTCTTCTACGTGGCGCTGGTCGTGTGGCTCGGCGGGCTGTGGCTGTGGCGCATGGTGGACCGCTCCATGCTGCGCTACGCGCTGGAAGCCGCCTCCGAGGACGAGGACGCGGCGGCCTCGGTCGGCGTCAACGTCACCAGCGCCAAGCTCAAGATCCTGATGCTGAGTGCCGCCATGACCACGCTGGGCGGCGCGCTCTACGCGCAGTACCAGATGTATGTGAACCCGGAGACGGTCTCGGGCATCGCCATCTCGCTGCAGATCGTCTTCGCCGTCATTGCGGGCGGGCTGTTCACCCAGCTCGGGCCGACGGTCGGCGCCATCTTCACCCTGCTGCTGGCCGAGACGCTTCGCGTCACCTTCGGCCATGACATCCATGGGCTCGATGGCACCATCTATGGCCTGCTGCTGGTGCTGTTCATCATCTACATGCCCAAGGGCATCACGGGCTCGCTGATGGCGGGGCTGTCGCGGCGGCGGGCGGCGCCCGCCCCGGCCGAGTAGCTCAACGCCGCGCGGGGTCCGTGCGTCCCGCCCTCCGGCGACCGCCTGCCTCGTTGGCGCGCGCGATTTACGCCGCCGGGCGTCCGCCCTCCGGCGACCGCGCTTCAGCGCAGCCCCTCCGCCGAGGCGATGCGGCGCTGCAGGGTCACGCTGAACCGGGCCAGCGCCGCGCCGTCCAGCACGGCGTGGTCCATCGCCCCGCCCAGCAGCACCACCTGGCGCGGCGGGCCGCCCTGCGGGCAGGGCCGCGTCGCGATGCCGCCGATGGCGACGGTCATGGTGAAGACATTGGGCGGGAAGGCCACGAAGGGAAAATCGAGCCCGGGCCGGTGCAGGCTGGTCAGCCCGATGGTGCCCTGCACCCGGCGCAGCAGATGCGGGTCGGCTGCGATGCGCCGCAGGATCAGCGCGCGCACGAACCTGGGCAGCCGGCCCAGCAGGCGGCGCCGCTTCACCTCGGCGGTGCTCGTCAGGTCGCCGCGGATGGCGGCGCGCAACTCCTCATGGATGTCCATCACGCTCTTGGTCTGGGCCGCGCGGATGGTGAGCCCCATGGGCAGGCGCGTGCCGTCGGGCTGGCGGCGGTCCACCACCGTCGCCACATCGGCGTCGCGGAAGGTGACCAGGGTTCGGCCACGGCGGAAGGTCAGCACCTCCGGGTGCTGGGCCGCGGAATGCGCCAGCGCGTGCAGAAGGAAGGCATGCAGCGAGACCGCCTGGCGCGCGCGCCGCCGCCGCTCACGGATCAGCGCCAGGGCACCGGTGAGGTCCGCCTCCATGGCCCCATGGCAGGTCAGCGGACGGGCCAGCGAGAGCATGTCCAGCACCACGTCGCGCAGCGGCGGCCAGGGCTGGGTGGTGTGGTCCGGCGTCATGGGGTTCCCTTGCGGCGCGGCACGAACCAGCTGCGGCGGAAGTCGAAGCGCAGCAGGAAGCGCACCTCGCCCTCCAGCTCGCGCCGTTCCAGCACCTCGGCGCCGAAGCGGCGATAGATGGGCAGCGGGCGGGCGGCGGCGGTGCCATAACCGGTGTGCAGGCCCAGCGTCTGCAGATCCGCCGCGCAGCGCGCCCAGAAGCCGACAGTGCCCGCGAAGCTCCCGGCGCCGTCGATGAAGAAGACCAGGATCTCCGTGCTGCCCGGCTCGTGCAGCGGCAGGGTGAAGCCGAAGCGCCCGGCCTGCTGGAGGCGGCCGGCCAGGTTCACCGCCATGCCGCGCCGCACCCGGCCGGTGGCATCGGCCTCCACATAGACGCGCTGCTCTACATAGGGCACGGGCGAGGCCACGCGGCACGCCGCGTCGTCCCAATGCCAGAGCCGGCGCAGCAGCCCGTCGGGGCGGATGTCGGCGAAGGCGCGGTGGAAGGCCTGCTCATAGGCGGCGACCGCCCGCGGGTCGGCGGTGTCGAGGATGCGCCAGGCGGCCCCCTCCTCCGCCCGCGCGCTCACGGCAGGAACTCCGGGCGCAGCTTGATGGCACGGTCCGGCACAAGGGTGGTGCGCGCCGTCATCCCCACCGGCTCGTCGCCGACCGGCAGAAGGCGCAGCGCGGCCGTGACGCGCGCCAGCACCAGCGCCAGTTCCATGTCCGCGAAGTGGTTCCCGATGCACTGGTGCCGCCCCCAGGCATAGGGCAGCAGCGCCCGCCGCGCCGCCGCGCCCTCGCCCAGGAAGCGGGAAGGGCGGAATGCCTCCGGCGCCTCCCACAGCCCAGGGTCGCGATGGATGGCGAAGATGGAGACCAGCACTGTGGCCCCGGGCGGGATGGCGCGGCCGTCCAGCTCATCGCCATCGGGGCATTCGCGCCCCATGTTGTAGACGGGCGGGTAGAGGCGCATCGCCTCCTCCACCGCGGCGGCGGTGAGCGGCAGGCGCGCCATGTCGGCCAGGCCCGGCGGGTGGGCCAGGCCACGCGCCTCCTCGCCCAGCGCTTCGGCGATGCCGGGGTGACGCGAGAGCAGGTGGAACAGCCAGGTCAGTGCCGTGGCCGTGGTCTCGAAGCCCGCCACGAACAGCGTCTTGGCCTCGTTCACCAGCGCGGCGCGGGGCAGCGGCGGCACGCCCTCGCGCCCGGCCAGGATGGCGGCCAGCATGTCGTCGGGCTGCGTGGCGCCCGGGGCGAGCCGTGCCTCCAGCACCGCCTCGATGAAGGCATCGAGCGTGCGGCGTGTGCGCAGCAACGCGCGGTTGAGCGGAATGGGCACCCAGAGCGGCAGGCGCAGCAGCGACCAGTTGCGCCGCACGAGTTGCAGCAGGCTGTCCTGCACGGCCGCGGTGAATTCGGCCCCCCGCGTCTCGTCGATCTCGACCGACAGCAGCGCGCGCCCGATCACGCGGATGGCGATGCGACGCGCCTCGGTGAGCGCGTCCAGCGCCTCGCCGCGCGTCGCCGCTGCCCGCCAGCGGGCCAGGGCCTCGTCCATCACGGCATGGGTGGCGCGGGCCAGGGCGTGCAGCCGGTCGGGGCGGAAGGCCGGTTGCAGCGCGCGGCGCCGGCCGAGCCACAGCTCGCCCTCCGTCGCCAGCAACCCATCGCCGATGACGCTGCCGAGGTTGCGGTTCACCGCCCCGCGCGGATAGCGCGCCGCGTGGGTGACCAGCACATGCCGCGCCAGATCGGGCCGGCCGACGGCGATGACTTGGCGCGGCCCCACGCGCCAGCCCACCAGCCCGCCATGGGCGGCCAGGGACTCGGCCGGGAAGCGGTGCGGGGCGGCCGCCATGGGGCGAAGATGGCCAAGCAGACGCCCGCCACCGCCCAGCATGGGGACGGGCGGCGCCGTCCCTGGGGTCGCACGGGCATGCAAGCGGAGGATTTCCCAATCGGAGACCCGCAGTTAGCACGGAAGCGCCGCCGCGTCAGCCTATGGTTGTGCGGAGCGCAACCATGGGTGGTTCATTCCACCTGCACATTCGCGTCTCGGATCACGCGCGCCCAGCTTTCCTTGTCGCGCGCCTGCAGCGCCAGCAACTCGTCGGGCGTCGCCACCGCGGGCTCGAAGGTGATGCGGGCAAAGCGCTCGCGCACGGTTTGGTCCTCGGAGAATTGGCGCAGTTCGCGCGAGAGCCTCGCCACCACCGCCGGCGGCAGCCCGGCCGGGCCGTAGAGGCCGAACCAGGTGCCCGTGTCGAAGCCCGGCGCCACCGTCTCGGCCAGCGTGGGCACCTCGGGCATGAAACGCGATCGCGCGCCGCCGGTCACCGCCAGCGCCCGCAACCGCCCGCCCGCGATGTGCGCGGCGACCCCCGGCATCAACGCCACCACAAGGTCGAGCCGCCCGGCCACAAGCTCCACCACGGCGGGGCCGAGGCCGCGAAAGGGGATGTGGTCCATCCGCGCGCCGGTGACGAGGCGCAGGAACTCGCCATAGAGATGCGCGGGCACGCCCACCCCGGCCGAGCCGTAGCTGAGCGGCCGTTCACGCCCAAGGGCGATGAGGCCCGCGAGGTCGCGCACGGGCAGCGCGTCGGGCACGGTCACCACGCTCGCCATGCGCGCCAGCAGGCCGATGGGCGTGAAGTCGCGCACCGGGTCGTAGCCGGCGCGTGGGTAGAGGGTGGGGTTCACGGTCATCACGGTGTCGATCGTCACCATCAGCGTGTGGCCGTCGGGCGCCGATTGCGCCACGTGCTGCGCGCCGATGTTGCCGCCCGCGCCGGTGCGGAAATCCACCACGAAGGGCTGGTTGAGCGACTGGCGCAGATGCTCGCCCAGCAGCCGCGCGATGGCATCGAGCGGCCCGCCCTGGGCGAAGGGGACGACGAGTCGCACGGGCCGGTCAGGCCAGGACTGCGCGAGGGCGGGCGCGGCCAGCGCGGTGCCGCCCAGGGCGCCCAGCAGCGTGCGGCGCTTCGGATGCCGGTTCATGACGTGTCCTCCCAGTTGTCTTCGTTGGGGCAAGCCTACGCCGCTTCCGCGTGGCGTTGCCACCCGCGCCGCCAGCGGCCACTCTCCGCGCAAGGGCGGCAAGGGGGAAAGCGGGATGAGCGAATTGGCGAAGATCGGCCTGACGGCCGCGCAGTCCACTCCGCATTGGCCAAGCCCTCCCCGCCCGCCCAAGGGCGCGCCCAACATCCTGCTGATCCTCTTCGACGATGCCGGGTTCTCGGATTTCGGCTGCTACGGCTCGCCCATCCGCACGCCGAACATCGACGGGCTGGCTGCGCGCGGGCTGCGCTACAGCGGCTTCCACACCACGGCCATGTGCTCCACCACGCGCACCGCGCTGCTGACGGGGCGCAACCACCATTCGGCCGGCGTGGGCAGCCTCGCCAACTTCGACAGCGGCTTCCCCGGCTACCGCGGCAAGATCGCGAAGGAGGCCGGCACGCTGGCCGAGATGCTGCGCCCGCATGGCTACCGCAACTACATGCTGGGCAAGTGGCACGTCACGCCGCTGACCGAGAGCGGCAGCACCGGCCCCTTCGACGGCTGGCCGCTCGGCCGCGGCTTCGACCGCTACTACGGCTTCATGGACGCGGGGACGGACCAGTACACGCCCGAACTCGTGCGCGACAATTCCGCCGTGACGCCGCCGCGCACGCCCGAGGAAGGCTATCACCTTACCGAGGATCTGGTGGACCAGGCCATCGCCTACCTCGCCGGGCATGCGCTGGAACTGCCGGACACGCCCTGGCTGTGCTGGCTGGCGCTGGGCGCGGTGCACGCGCCGCACCAGGCGCCGGCCGACCTCATCCGCGGCTACGACGCCGTCTTCGCCGAGGGCTGGGACGTGGAGCGCGAGCGCCGCTTCGCCCGCCAGAAGGCGCTGGGCCTGATCCCCGCCAACACCACCCTGCCCCCGCGCAACCCCGAGGTGCGCGCCTGGGCGGAACTGCCAGAGGAGGAGCGCCGCTTCTACATCCGCTCCCAGGCCGCCTTTGCCGGAATGCTGGACCACGCCGACCGGCATATCGGCCGGCTGCTCGCCTTCCTGGAGACGGCGGGACTTTCCGAAGACACACTGGTGCTCGTGCTCTCCGACAATGGCGCGAGCCAGGAGGGCGGGCCCACCGGCGGCGTCAACATGCTGGGCGCGCGCAACCTGCGCGAGGAGACGATGGCCGAGAAGCTGGCCCGCATCGAGGAGATCGGCCGGCCCGGCACCTGGGCCAACTACCCGCTGGGCTGGGCCATGGCGTCCAACACGCCGCTGCGCCGCTACAAGCAGAACACCCATGGCGGCGGCATCCGCGACCCGCTGGTGATGTGCTGGCCGCGCGGCATCGCGGCGCGCGGCGAGATCCGGCAGCAGTTCGCCCATGCCTGTGATCTCGCGCCGACGCTGCTGGAGATGGTGGGCGTCACGGCGCCGGAGCACGTGAACGGGGTGGCGCAGATGCCCATCGAGGGCGTCAGCTTCGCCGCCAGCCTGCGCGACCCCGCGGCGCCTTCGAAGCCCACGCCGCAGTATTTCGAGATGTTCGGCCATCGCGGCCTCGTCCATCAGGGCTGGAAGGCCGTGGCCTACCACCCGCCCGAGACGCCTTTCGAGGACGATGTGTGGGAGCTGTTCCACCTGGAGACCGACTTCTCCGAGGCGCATGACCTGGCCGCGCAACACCCGGACAAGCTGCGCGAACTCCAGGCGCTGTGGTGGGAGGAGGCGCGCCGCCACCAGGTGCTGCCGCTGGACGACCGCTTCCGCCAGCGCTTCGCCGAGAACGCGGCCCGCGTGCACGGCGCCCGGCACCGCTACGTCTTCCACGCCGGCGTTGGCCATGTGCCGACCGAGGTCGCCCCCGACATCCGCCTGCGCGACTACCGCATCGAGGCCCTGGCCGACTTCACCGGCCAGGACCACGGCGTGCTCGTCGCGCATGGCGACGCCACCACCGGCTACGCGCTGTTCCTGCGCGACGGCCACCTGGTGCATGACCTGAACGTCGGCGGCGAGCATGTGACGCTGGTCTCCGACCGCCCCATCCCCGCCGGCGCGCACCGTGTCGGCGTGCGCGTGCGCCGCCTGACGCGCGAGGCGAAGCCCAGCATGGCGACCGGCCCCGGCCTCAGCGAATACACGCTGTTCCTCGACGAGGACGCGGTGGGGCGCTTGGAGACGCGGCGCGGCTTCTACAACTTCATCTCCTGGGCCGGGCTCGACGTGGGCTGCGACCGCGGCACACCCGTGGCCGACTACGCCGCACCCGCCATATTCACGGGGCGCCTGCACCATGTGACCGTGACGATGGACGACGCCGAGGGCCCGGTGGACGAGGCGCCGCAAGAAAGCGCCTTCGCGCGGGATTGACGGGTTCGGCCCGCGCCGAACCCGCCGCGCGAGGTTCTACTGCACCCGCGCCATCCAGAACCGCATCCGCCCATCAGGCGAGGCCGGCATCTCCATCCCGCGCATCGCGAGCACCATGGGCTCGCGGTAGAGCGGGATGGTCCAGACGCCGTCGCGTTCCAGGGTGAAGGCCTCGGTCATCAACGCGGTGCGGCGGGTGAGGTCCATCTCGGTCGAGATGCGCTCGATCAGCGCGTCGAATGCGGGCTCCGACACGCCGCCGGCGTTCCAGCTGCCCCGCCGCGGGGTGCGCGTGTGGAACACGTTGTTGAGGATGGAGAACCCGTCCAGCTGCGGCGTGTTGGCCCAGCCCAGCAGGAAGATGTCGCTTTGCCGCGCCAGGAAGCGCGCCATATAGGGCGGGTAGCGCATGACGTTCAGGCTCGCGCGCACGCCCACCCGCGCCCACATCGACGCCACGGCGCGGCACACGCGCTCGGCGTTGACGAAGCGATCGCTCGGGCAGTCGAAGCCGATGGCGAACCCGTCGGGGAAGCCGGCCTCGGCCAGCAGCCGCTTGGCGCCATCGGGGTCATGCGGCGCCCGCGGCGTGGCGAGCGATGCGTCATATCCCCCGATCTCAGGGGCGATCAGCGTGTGGATCGGCTGGGTCAGGTTGCGCATCACGCTGGTGGTGATGGCCCGCACGTCCACCGCGCGTTGCAGCGCCTGGCGCACCCGCGGATCGGCCAGCGGGTTCCGCGGCTGGCCGTCCACCGCGTGGTCGGGCATCACGTTGAAGCCCAGGAACATCACGCGCAGATCCTGCGCCTCGACGACGCGGATGCCCCCCGCCTGGCGCAGCCTGTCCAGGTCCTGCAGCGGCGTGGGCGTGATGACGTCGAGGTGGCCCGACATCAATGCCGCCACGCGCGTGGCATCGGACGCGACGGGACGGAAGATGATGCGTTCCACATTGTGCTCGCGTTCGTCCCACCAGCCGTCGAACCGCTCCAGCACCGTCTCGGCATCAGGCTGGCGGCTGACAAGACGGAAGGGGCCGGTGCCATTGGTGTTGGCGCTGGTGTAGGCGACGCGGCCGCGGGCGACGTTGGCGGGTTCCAGAGCGTCATGCCGCGTCATCCAGGCCTCGGAGAGGATGGACACGCCGGCCAGGTCGTTGATCAGCACGGGATAGGGGCCGCGCAGCTTCACATCCACCGTCCAGGGACCGGATTGCGTCACCTCCTGGATCATGTGCGTCACCGCCGCGTAGGGCGAATTCGGCACGGCCGCGCGGCGCAAGGAGGCCACGACATCGGCCGGCGTCATGGCGCTGCCATCGTGGAAGCGCACGCTCTGGCGGATCGTGAAGCGGTAGAGGTCCGGCGCCAGCACCTCCCAGGATGTTGCCAGGGCGGGTTCAAAGGCGAGGTTGCGGTCATGCCGCACCAGGCCCTCGTAGATGTTGCCCAGCAGCGCCGCGTTGGCCGTGCTGAAGGCGCCGTGCGGGTCCATCGTCGAGACCTCGCCATTGTTGCCCCAGCGCACGGTCTGCGCCGAAACGGGGGCGGCCAGCAGCGCGCAGAGCGCCACGGGCAGGGCCAGTTTCAGAAAACGTTTCATCCGTTGCTCCTGTCGAAGGGAAAGACGGGGCGCCGCACATGGCGCCAGGCGAAGCGTTGCAGGTCGAGGCTCGCGACCCCCGGTCCATGGCAATCCACCTGCCCCTGCGCGAGCGGCCCGAAGGCAGGGCGGTGGTTCGTCTTGGCCTTGAGGATGACGTAGCGGAACCGCGTGGGCTCCAGGCCGAAGATGCGGAATTGCAGCGGATCCAGCGCCTCGACGCGGCCCTCGCTCACCAGGATGGTCGCACGCGGCGTCTCCAGCACGGCGCAGCGGCCGAGGTCCACGGGCATGCCGGTGAAGACCGGGCCCTCCACAGTGAACCGGCCCATGGAGAGCGTGCGCACCACGCCCGTCAATCGCAGCGGGCGCAGCGGTTCCGAGAGCGCCGGACAATCCGTCTTGCCGCCCAATTCCACCGTAACGGTAGCGCCGATGCCGGCGGCGGCCATCAGCGCCACCGTCTCCGGGTCGCGGATGGGCCCGGCGAGGATGCCTTCCATGCCCCGGTCCAGCGCCGCCTCCAGCACGGCGACGCTGTCCATTGTGCCGCCGGAATGGCAGTTGTCGGCGGTGTCGGCGAGAATGACGGGATGCGCGGTCATCGCGGCCGCGCGGTCCATCGCGTCCGCCAGCGGTTCGAGCACCTGCGTGAACTCCTCGCGCAACGCCCAGGCGAGGTCGCCCACGCGGTCGGCCGCCGCCAGCGCCGCCGCGCGGTCCTTGTGCGCGGTGGCAACGACGGAAAGGCCCGTATCCGCCGTGTCGGCCAGGGGGAAACCGGTGAAGACCGTCACGCAGGGCAGCCCCGCCGCCTCTTCCGCCGCCGCGGCCTCGATCAGGCGCGACATCGGCGGCCGGTCGGTCAGGCCGCGCACCATGTCGGGCAGCATGGGCACCTGGCGCAGCACGGTCACGGGGTCCAGCCGGCCTTCCAGCACGTCGCGCATCAGCCGCCCGGCCATGCGCCCGGTCTGCGGCATGTCGAGGTGGGGATAGCTGCGATAGCCCGGCATCACCGTACAGTTGGCCACGAAACGCGGTGTGATGTTGCCGTGGCTGTCGAGCGCGGCGCCGATGGGCAGGCCGGGCCGGACATGGCGCACGCGCGCCATCAACTCGCCTTCGCCATCCTCGGCACCCTCGGCCACCATGGCGCCGTGCAGGTCGAGCAGCATGGCGTCGCATTCGCGGGCGGCGGCGCAGAGCGTGGCGCACAGCCGTTCGAAGGCATCGGCCGCGACGGGCGCGCTCGGCAGTGCGCGCGCGGCGATGGGGATGGTGACGCGCGCGCCCATCGCCTCCGCCTCCTCCAGCAGTCCGGCCATGGCGTAGCCGGAGTGGCGATAAGCGCGGTGCGCGGCGTCTCCGCTGATGGGGCCGCCAGGTCCAAAATCCTCCCAGCGCGTCGGAATGGGCGAGAAGGTGTTTGTCTCGTGCTTGAACATCGCGACGGCGACATGAAGCGGCATGCGACCTCCTGGGCGATCATGCGCCCCGTGCTTGCAGAGGCTGAACGCGTGAGCGCCGCCGCGTCAACCGCGCTCGCCTGGCGTGCCCGCGCGATTGCCTGTCGCGCCTTGCCGGCGCAGCATCGCGTCCAGCATTCGAGGAACCACCCCATGCCCAGCATCGAAGCGGACGGCCACCCCATCGCCTTCGCCGAAGCCGGCCAAGGCCCGCCCCTGCTGCTGGTGCACGGCACGCTGGGCGACCAGCGCAGCTTCGCCGCGCAAATGGAGGCCTTCGCCGCCACGCACCGCGTGATGGCGCTGAGCATGCGGCATTGCTGGCCGGGAAGCTGGGAGGAAGGCGGCGACTTCACCATCAACCGCCACGTCGCCGATGTGGCGGGCGTCATCCGCGCGCTGGGCGCGGGACCGGTGGCGCTGCTCGGCCATTCGCGCGGCGGGCATATCGCCTTCCGCGTGGCCGAGCGGCACCCGGAACTGGTCCGCGCGCTGATCCTGGCCGAACCGGGCGGCGAGCTGGACGAGAGCCTGGGCGGCGCGCCGCCTTCGGGCGCGCAGGCCGGCGCCTTCGCCGCTGCGGCCGCGAAGATCGCATCCGGCGATGTCGAGGGAGGTCTCATCCACGCCGCGGAGGCGACCGGCGGCCCGGGCGCCTGGCAGCGCCGGCCGGAGGCACGCAAGCAGATCAGCCGCGACAACGCCCGCACCCTGCTGGGCCAGGTGAATGAGCGCCGCTCGCCCTATTCCCGCGACGCCGCCGCCGCCATCCAGGCGCCGACGCTCATGCTGGGCGGGGCGCAAAGCCAGCCGCAGTTCGGGCGCATCATGGACGCGCTGGAGAAGGTGATCCCCGACGTGCGCCGCGTCACCATCGCCCGCGCGACGCACGGGCTGAACAACGACAACCCGGCCGACTTCAACGCGGCCGTGCTGGAGTTCCTCGCGCAGCAGGCCGTGCCCAGCGCGGCCTGAGGGCCGCGCTCAGGGCTGCGGCTGCCCCGCGCCGGACAGGCGCGCGGGCGCGGGCGGCGTCACCCGCCAGATGGTGTTCCCCAGGTCATCGGCCACGAGCAGCGCGCCGCGCGGGTCCACGGTGACGCCCACCGGCCGGCCCCGCGCATTGCCCTCGGCGTCGAGGAAGCCCGAGATGAAGTCGATCGCTTCGCCCGCCGGCCGGCCGTCGCGGAAGGGCACGAACACCACCTTGTAGCCGGAGGGCGGCGAGCGGTTCCAACTTCCGTGCTGGCCCACGAAGGCGCCCTGCGCGAAGTCGGCCCCCATCGCAGGCGTCGAGAAGTCCACGCCCAGCGCCGCCACATGCGCACCCAGGCTGAAATCGGGCGTGATGGCGGCCTCCACCATCGCCGGGTCCGGCGGGCGCACGCGGTCGTCCACGTTCCGCCCCCAGTAGCTGTAGGGCCAGCCATAGAAGCCGCCCTCCCGCACCGAGGTCAGGTAGTCCGGCACCAGGTCCGGGCCGATTTCGTCGCGCTCGTTCACCACCGCCCAGAGTTGGCCCGTGTCGCGATGGATGGTCAGTGCGGTGGGGTTGCGCAGGCCGGTGGCGTAGGGGCGGTGCGCGCCGGTGCGGGCGTCGATCTCCCAGACCATCGCGCGGTTCTCCTCGGCCGTCATCCCGCGCTCGGTGATGTTGCTGTTGGAGCCGATGCCGACATAGAGGAAGCGCCCATCGGCGCTGGCGGTCATCGCCTTGGTCCAGTGATGGTTGATGGCGGAGGGAAGCTGCGCCACCACGCGCGGCGGCCCCGCGGCCTCAAGCTGGCCCTCGCTGTAGTCGAAGCGCACCAGCGCGTCCTGGTTGGCGACGAACAGCCCGCCTTCGATCAGCGCAAGGCCGTAGGGCGCGTTCAGCCCCTCGGCGAAGACGCGCTGCACCTCGTGGACGCCATCGCCATCGGCATCGCGCAG
Source organism: Roseococcus sp. (assembly GCA_051860645.1). Taxonomy (GTDB): domain Bacteria; phylum Pseudomonadota; class Alphaproteobacteria; order Acetobacterales; family Acetobacteraceae; genus Roseococcus. The sequence goes on along the minus strand of JBHYDO010000033.1, from coordinate 244 downwards.
CAGGGTCAGCCGGTCGCCGCCGGGGACGGAGCTCCTGCCCCATGACTTGATGATGCCCCCGATGAAATCCTTGGGGCGCAGCGCCGGGGCGTTGCCGCCCGAGCCTTCCGCGACGAGGATGTCACCATTGGGCAGCATGAGCATCTGGCGCGGAATCCGCAGCCCGGTGGCGATGGGCTGGATGGTGTAGCCTTGCGGCACCACCGGCAGGTCATCCCCCCAGGCGGCGGGCCGCGGGATGGTC
>JBHYDO010000032.1:0-22692 GCA_051860645.1 Roseococcus sp. | reverse complement strand
ACCAACAACTACGGCCCCTGGCAGTTCCCCGAGAAGCTGATCCCGCTCGTCACGCTCAACGCGCTGGAGGGCAAGCCCCTGCCCGTCTACGGCGAGGGCGCCAACATCCGCGACTGGCTGCACGTCGAAGACCATGCCGAAGCGTTGGTGCTGGCCCTGTTCCGGGGCGAACCGGGCGCGACCTATTGCATCGGCCCGCGGCAGGAGCGCACGAACCTCGAGGTGGTGCGCGCGATCTGCGCCACGCTGGACCGGCTGCGGCCCGACCCCGCCGGCCCCCGCGCGCGGCTGATCACCTTCGTCCGCGACCGGCCGGGCCATGACTTCCGCTACGCGATGGACCCCTCGGGGGCCGAAGCCGCGCTGGGCTGGCGGCCCCGCTTCGACTTCGACAGCGGGCTGGAACACACCATCCGCTGGTATCTGGACCACGAAGCCTGGTGGGCTCCGATTCGGGCCGGCACCTATGCGGGGCAGCGCCTGGGAGTGAAGGCATGAAGGGCATCATCCTGGCGGGCGGGTCCGGCACGCGGCTGCACCCGATGACGTTGGCGGCGTCCAAGCAATTGCTGCCGGTCTACGACAAGCCCATGATCTATTATCCGCTGGGCACGCTGATGCTGGCGGGCATACGCGATATTCTGGTGATCTCCACCCCGCAGGACCTGCCTTCCTTCCGGCGGCTGCTGGGCGATGGCAGCGATTTCGGCATCAGCCTCTCCTATGCCGAGCAGCCCTCGCCCGACGGGTTGGCGCAGGCCTTCCTGATCGGCGAATCGTTCATCGCCGGCGAGCCCTGCGCGCTCGCGCTTGGCGATAACATCATCTACGGCGACGGGCTGACCGAGCTGCTCAAGAGCGCCCGACTGCGTGCGATGGAGGGCGAGGCGACCATCTTCGGCTATCGCGTGGCGGATCCGGAACGCTACGGCGTGGCGGAGTTCGACGCGACGGGCCAGGTGCTCTCCATCGAGGAGAAGCCGGCCGCACCCAGATCCGACTGGGCGATCATCGGGCTGTATTTCTATGATCGGCGGGTGGTCGAGTTGGCGAAGCGGGTGCGCCCCTCGGCGCGCGGGGAATTGGAGATCACCGACCTCAACCTGCTCTACATGCGCGCCGGGGCACTGCGGGCGGAGCAGTTGGGTCGTGGCTGCGCCTGGCTCGATGCGGGGACGCCCGGCAGCCTGTTGCAGGCGGCGACCTTCGTGCAGACGGTGCAGGAGCGGCAGGGGTTGTTCGTCTCCGCGCCCGAGGAAATCGCGTTCCGGCAGGGGTTCTTGAGCGCCCCGGAACTGCGCGAGCGCGGCGCGCGACTTGGGAAGACGGCTTATGGTGCCTATTTGATGGCGCTGGCAGAGGGTGTACGGGCTGTTTAGAGGCATTTGACGGGTGCATTTTTCCCCGCAGTACTGCCCTCTACCGGGTAGGGCGTCGCGCGGTTGACAGCGCCAGGGCGACGGGTCACTTTCTCAAGACTGCGTAATCAAGAGGAGAAGGGGGCGCATGCCATTCAAATTGAAAGTGCATGCCGGGAACCTGAAGACCGGGTCCACCTCCATCCAAGCCTTCCTAAGGCGTAATCTCGGCGCGCTGAATTCTTCGGGTGTCGTCTATATTCCCTCTTTGGAGCACAACCCAGCTGCGCATGCCTCGCTGGCGCGGGCGCTCGGCGCGGAACCGGGCGTGAGTGATCGTCCCACATGGGATGGAATGATCAGCGAAGTTGCCGCGAATGCTCCAGCAGGGGCAGAAATTCTTCTCACGAATGAAATATTCATTCGGGCACGAGCAGATCGACTGAAGCAACAACTAAACCAAATTGGCGTATCTGATTGTACTATATACTTTTATCTTCGCCCTCACGTCGAGATGATTGTTTCTTCGTACTTGCAAGAAATTAAGACTGGCTTCTTTCGGGTTCCTCTTGACAGATGCTTCGACGGAATTGCGCAACGCCGGGAGATCGATTTTTGTACGAGCATCGACGATTTCTCGGAAACATTTGGTCGAAACCAAGTTCACTGTCGCGAGTTTGAGCGGAGGCATTTCCCCGGAGGCGATGTCGTCAACGATATTTCGTCATTCTTTGGGCTGCCAATACTGTCGCAGCCATCGCTCGTACGCCCCGAGAACATGGCGAATGTGTCGCCGGGCGCAGAAGCTGCAGCCCTGCTCCTGCATGTTCGCCAGTTTTTACCAGTCACGATCCAGTTGCAGGATTTTTGGCTGGTCCGCGACCGGGTTTTTGGTCCCTTGAATGTGGCCCTCGAGCGCGCGCTAGGTCGTCAGTACCGGACGAGTTTCAGGATGCCGGTGGCTCTCCAGGAGCGAACCAAGGAAATGTTTGAGGCAGGGCGCCTGGAGTTCGCAAAGCGCTACGAAATGTCGCCGTTAAGCGACCGATGGATGAACGAGCCAATCGTATCACCCGAGCGGCCGAAGCAGCCGCCGCTTGACCTCGTTCAGACCGCCTTTGCGCAAGTGATCGACCGCCTCGAAGCTCGGCACCAATCGGCATATCTCCCGCTCATGACGCGTGTTATCAACACCCTGCCTACCTCGACTGACGGTGGCGTTCCGGTCGTAGACCTCGATGGGTTGCGCCCCCGCGTTAAACAGGCTGCTTAAATTTAGAGCGCGTAGAGAGAGGGGAATGCGCCCGTAGATTACGCACTCATTGCATTCGGTCGCGTGTACGAGTGTTTGGAATGAACGCATGAGAGGGTAGAATGCTAATGACAGTCGAGGGTTGATATTCATTTCTACATATCTTTGACTGGATGAATAGGAATTTTTGTTGATGCTCAAGCCTCGGGCCATATTGCATATTGGATTGGAGAAAACTGGATCTACAAGCGTCCAGGATTTTTTGTTTCGAAATCGAACAGCATTGCTTGATCGGGGCTTTTTAATTCCAGTCCTTCCCACCCCTGGTCATCATCATGAACTGTGCCTGATGGGCCAGGATGATTTCCCGCGCTTTCTTACATTGCGATCAATGACAGGCACGATTGACCCCTCGGACCTCGATCATCGCCGTCGACTCGTAGAGAGCGCTGTAGCGACAGCGGCGATAGCACCCGAAGCTGCAGAAAAAGTCTTCTTGTTCAGCAGTGAATTGTTCCACAGTAATCTTTTAACTGTCCAGGAGGTGGAAAAACTTCACCAATTTCTTTGCAAATATTTTTCTGAGGTTAAAATACTTGTGTATCTGCGGCGACAGGATCGTCTTGCAGCGAGTCTGTTCTCGTCACGGGTTGGCGGCGGCGAAGCGATCCCACGTGGGCTTAGTCTTGCTGAGGCTATATTCAATTTCAATCAAGTGACATTGCCGTATTATTTTCAATTTGATCAAGTTCTGAAGCTATACGCACAAGTATTCGGTTATGAGAATTTGGCAGCGCGCATGTTTGAGCGGTCGCGTCTTGTTGGCGGCGACGCCGTGCTCGATTTCTGCGATGCATGCAATATTCCTAGTGATGGGCTGGTTTTCCAAAGGGCTTCGAACGAATCCCTTAAGCCCGCAGCGCTCACGATGTTGATGGCATTGAATTCTTTCTTGCCAGGCTACCTCTCGGGACGCCCAAATCCAGCCCGTAGACGCCTGATGCGCATATTGGAACAGCGTTTTGCCGGTAGCGGGAAAATACTTGGACGAGCCGAGGCCATAAATATTGTTCGGATATGTCAACCATCCAACAAGGAATTGGCGGTGTTTCTTCGTCTGTCTGAAGATAGCCCTTTCGACAGCAATTTCAACGAGTATCCGGAAAAACAACCGCCCCTTCCTATGCTGTCAGCAGAGCACGCGGACATCATCGCAGAATTCATTCAAGAATCTTTGGCGGATTAGCATTAGAAGATTGCCATATCTCGCGCGAGAGTGTGGGAGAGGCACCGCCTGCGTCGAAAGGTTCATGCGTTCCGGCCCCCATGTCGTTGAGACCGCCTCCCTGCGAAGGGCCTGCGTGGCACAGTTCCATCAAAAAGAACGCGGGGGCCATAGGCCGTGGCCCCCGCGTTCTCCGCGTCACTCAGCCGGAAGAATCTTTGCTGACATCAGGCCAAGCTGCCGGGTTCAAGCGCCGCCGGCGACGGCGGCAACCGCCTTCCCGCGGGAAGCCTTCTTGCCCGCAGCGGCCTTCGCCATCCGCTCCTCGCGCACCGTCTTCGGATCAGGCAGCAGCGCCTTCCCGACCACGCGATCAACCGTGGTCACGAAAGGCACCGAGCGCCAGGCCCGCGCCGGAATCTCCGCCAGGATGGGCTCGAGGTCTGCTTCGACCGCGGCAAGGACGTCACGGCCCTCATCCGTCAGCGAGAAGCGGCGACCCGCCTGGCCTTCAGCCTCGACCGAGACCGCCAGGCCACGCTTCTCCAGCGCGACGCGCGCGGCATGCATGCCCGGCGCGGCCGCGGTCCGCCGCGCGATCTTGCCCACCGGCGTCGTCACGCCATTGGCCATCGCCACCAGATGCACGAAATGCTCGGGCGTCAGGTCGCGGCTCGTCAGCGGCTTGGCATGCGCCAAGGTCGTCGAGAGCCGGATGGAGAGAAGGGCCAGCGCCTCAAAGCCCGCAATCGGCGTGAGGAGGGTTGCCTTCGCGTCGTCCGACGCGGCGGCAGAGGTGTTTTCATCGCTCATGAGAGGTCTCCAAATGTCGGCGTTGCGGCACCTCGTTGATGAAGGTGCCGGAAGGATGGCCAAGGGCATGCCGACGGACGCCCTGGCCGCGCCGGAGATTGCTGGAGCCGGGGCTGACACGCAAGGGTTGCAATTGGCACACGTGGCATGTGTCTCGGCCGGGGCTTCGCCCTGCCCTCGCATCCGCCTTGACGGGGTGCCACCAACTTGTGCAAACGCGGCCTGCCATCTTGGCAACGATGCAAATTTGTCATGCCAAGCCTCTTGTCGCCACAGGCACATACCTGGAAATTGCGCCTCGACGAGCGGGAGTTTACCTTCCGCGTTCGCTGCCATCCGGCATTGGGAAGACCAGCACATCATGCTTTCAAGCGCGGCCGACGACCTCCAACGCCCCCTGCCGCCGCGCCATGTCCCGCCCAAGGCCCTCTACAACCGACGCATGTGCTGCAGGACTTTTTGATCGCATGGCTTCCGCGACCATCCCTTCCAGCATCATCCTGGGCGAAGAATATGCTGGCGCATTTGATTATCTTGAGGTCAAGGCCGGGCTGAGGGGCTGGGCCTTCGCACTCGATCGGCCTGGCGATGCGCTTGCGCTCGAGGCCGTCTGCAAGGGTGTCGTCCTGGCGGACAGCTACAGCGTGCTCGACCGGCCGGACATCGACATACCGGCCGGCAGGGTGACGCATGCCGGCTTCATCATCGGATGGAGCCGGTTCGATGTCGCAAGCCTCTCGGCGCTGTCGCAGGAAGATCCGGACGCCGAAATCGAGGTCCGGCTGGCGGGCGGGCACCATCTGCCGACGGTGCGCGAACCGGTCCGCGCCGCGCAGCTCCTCAGCCTCGTCCGTGCCGCCCCGCTGGGCGACATGCAGGAGGTGTTCCGCGAGGCCAATGAGTACATCGAGATCGCCAAGTCCGGCGTCTTCGACCCCGCCTGGTACGCCGCGCAATACGCCGCGACCTACGCGCCGACCACGCCGCCCTTGCTCGACTACATCCGCCGGGGCGAAGCCGAGGGCACCTGGCCCAATCTCTTCTTCGACCCTGCAGCCTATGCGGATTCCGCCATGTTGGCGGACCGCCCGGGCGCTCTGCTGCACTATGTGCGCCGCGGCGCCGGCGGCGCGCCCTTGCCATCGCCGCTCTTCGACGCGCGGTGGTATGCGCGCCAGCACCGCACGGAACAGGGGCCCGGCGCGCTTGCGCACTACCTCAAGAACCGGCACCGCTTCGCGCCCAATCCATGGTTCGATCGTGAGCACTACGCTGCGCAAAGCGGCCTGCCCCAGGACGGCGACCTGTTCGAGCATTTCATCACGCAGGGCTTCGGGCAGGGGCTGACGCCGAGCGACCGCAACGACCAGCGCACGAAGCGCGCCGGCATCCTTCCTCTCACAGTTGCGAGCTACATTTCCGGTCTGCCCGCGATTTTCGGCTGGCCCGCCACGCAGACCGCGCGCGATATTGCCGCCACGCCGAAGCCAGCGGCGCCCATCGAAAGCGAGGCAGCCGTGGCGATGGCCGGGCCGCCTGCCGCCCCTGCGTCCATCTTCGCCACAAGGCCCGCACCGGCCGCGCTGGCCGTCAGCGCCGCGGCCATCATCGCCGAGCCGCCCCCCCGCGGGAAGCCGGACTATGCGACCATCGAAGCGAGACTGCGCGCCCTCCCCTCCGCCGAACTTATCCGCACCGTTCAGGCGGCCGAGAAGGCCGCGCTCTCGGAGGGCACCGCCAGGGCGGAGGCGGCGCTCACCCTGGCCGTCGCCCGCAACATGGGCGGCGACCGCCTGGGCGGCGCCCGCGCGACCATTACCTATCTGATGACCACCACCGGCGAAGCGGCCCGCGACGACACGCTCGCGCTGCTCGCCCTGGCCAACCATGTTCTTTACGAGCAGAGCCGGGGCGAAGAGGCGCTGGCCGTCTATCGGCTTCTGCACGAAGCCGGACTGCAGGACTTCCTGGTGATCCTGCGCCTGGTCGAGGGCGCGGTGGACAAGGGCGACGTGGCCACCGCAGCCCCCTTCGCCGAGGAGTTGCTGGCGAAGCACCAGGCGCAGATGAATGTCTGGGCCTGGTTGGCGCTGAGCCGCTTCCACGCGGCCTCGCAGCAGCCGGACAAGGCCCTGGCCATTTTGCGGGCAATCCCGCCCTACCCTGCCACCGATGCCATTCCCGAATCCGTCGTCCTGCACCGGCTGATCGAGAACGCACCGGTCTCCGAGGCCCTGGCCCGCTTTGCCGGGCTGGGGCCCGACCTGCCGCAGGAACTGCGCGGGCCCCGCTTCCGGATCGCCGTGCGCGAGGCGGACCTCGCGACCCTGCAGGAACTGACCACCGACACGGTGGTGCACAGCATCCCCGACTGGCAACTGAAGGAGGGCATGTTCCTCCTGCTGGCGGACGGGCGGGTGACCGGTCCGGAGGGCCAGCGCTTCCTGCGCCAGCTCTACCGGGCGATGGAGCTGCGCGGGCTCGAGAATGACGACCTGGTGCAGGCCCGTTGTCATTATCTGCTGCAGAACCGCCGCTGGGACGAGCTCGGCGCGCTGTTCGAGGCCATCGAAGGCAGGCCCATCGCCACGCAGCGGGAGACGCTGCTGCGCAAGCTCGAATACTACTGCTACGCGGACAATCCCGAGGGGGCGGAGGCGATCTATCGCGAACATTTCCGCGATACGGTGCTGACCAAGTGGGAAGGCCTCGCCATGCTGCGGCTGTTCAGCGAGCAGAAGCGCTGGGACGAGGCCGGCAAGCTTCTTGTCCAGCATGTCAGCCAGGGTCATGACTTCGGTGGCGCAACGCATGCCGCCATGCGCGTCGTGCGCAAGGCCTCGCTGCACGAGGCGGTGCTGCACGCCACCGCCAACCTCAACCCGCCCCCCTCGCCGCCCCTGGAGGAGTTCCTCGGACTGGTGCAGGAGGATCAGTCCATCCTGGAGAGTGCGCGCGGGCTGACGGCGAATCTGCATTCCGGCGCGCGCAGCGTGCGTTACCGGACGCGCTGGCTGGTCGAGGATTCCGATCATTTCAACGACGCGCTGCCGGATCACTGCCTCTTCCTGTGCACCAACCAGCGCTACTTCCTCTCTCTCCTCACCTTCCTGTGCTCCTTCCTGGGCCAGGCACCGCAGGCGAGTGTGCGCATCTTCGTCTTCCTGGACCAGGACGTGCCGCGGCACTGGTACGGGGCGCTTGCGATGCTGGGCGCGCGCTTCAACACGACCATCGAAATCGTGCCGGAAAGCGACTTCATCCAGGACGATATCGAACACCGGGTGGATTATGGGTTCTTCGCGGGTGGCAGCGCCCTGTCCCGTGCCGCCTATTTCCGCCTCTACGCCGCGCGCTACCTGCTGACGCGGCACAGCTTCCGCCGCGCGGTCTACATCGACACCGACATCATCTGCCGCGGCGACCTGACCGGCCTGTTCGAATACGCACTGGGCGACAACCTCATCGCGGCCGCGACAGAGGATTTTTCGCTTGACGTGGTGAACGCCGCCTCGCGCAACAATCTCGACCCGCTGGCCTATTTCAACTCCGGTGTGCTGGTGATGCGCTTCGACGACGAGGGGCTGCGCGCGCGGATCGACAAGGCCATCCAGATTTCCGAGACGGAGCCAGAGCGGCTGATGTTCCATGACCAGTGCGCGCTGAACATCGCCTTCAACGGCGCGACGGAGCAGCTGGCCTCGCGCTACAATTTCTTCTTGCGGCCAAGCCGCACACGCAACGGCCACATCGAGGATGGCCTGCTGCTGCACTTCCTCGACAAGCCCAAGCCCTGGGACATCGTCTTCGACCGCACCTATCGCGAGGAATGGCGGGTTTGGGCGCTCTTTCTTGGAACCATCCTGCCGCAGCGGCTTTATGTGAACATCTTCGCCGCGGCGAACCGTGACTGACGCGCGCCCCTAACGCCGGGACTGCCAACGACACACCCCGCACGCGCTGCCCGGATCCAGCCCTCCCGGCAGCCCCGGAACCAGGAGACGACATGTCGAAGCCTGCCGCTGTCGCAGAGACGCCGAAGCCGCCCCCGGCAATCCCTGCGCCGCAGACCCGCACCATCCTGTTCCCGATGGACGACAAGGGCGACGTCAGCTTCGAGGTGTCCGCCGAAGGTGGCGATCCGCCCTGCTTCAGCCTGGGTATTCGGCGGTCAGGCAGCACCCTGCTGCACAAGATGGTCAACTTCCTGGCGCGGCGGAACGGCGTGCAGCCGGTGGACCTGCCCGGCGCGTTCTTCCACGGCGGCTTCAAGATGAACGACTGGGCCAGCCGCGATCTCACGGAGGTGATTCTCCCGGGCAACGTCTATATCGGCTTCCGCTCCTTCCCGGCCTCCTTCAGCAACTATCCCGACTTCGTGAACGGCCGGAAGGCCTTCATGTTTCGCGATCCGCGCGATGCGCTGGTGAGCCAGTACTTCACCGACGCCCTGGCCCGCCCGCCCTCCCCGCGTGATGCCGCCCCGGGCAGCAAGGCGGCCGATGCCGCCGAGAAGATGCGCGCAGAGGTGCGATCGATGCCGATCGAGGATTACGTGTTCAAGCACGCCCGCGCGATCGACAGCACCATGATGGCCTATGCGCCGATGCTGAAGGACCCGAACTGCCTCTGCCTGCGGTATGAGGAGTTCATCTTTCAAAAGAAGCGGCTGATCCACAAGATCATGCGGCATTTCGACTGGACCTGCCCGCCGGGCCAGGTGGAGACCCTGCTAAAGCAGGTGGACGAGATGCCGGCAACGGAAGACCAGGAGCGCTTCGTCCGGCGGGTGATCCCAGGCGATCACCGCACCAAGCTCAGCCCGGAGGCCATCCGCAAGCTGAACAACCTGCTGCGAGAAGCACTGCACCACTTCGACTACTATTGAGCCACGCCCGGTGCGCCGGTAAGGGCACGGCGGGCGGGCACCCCGTGCAGGGTCTTGGCGGATATCGCGGCAAGCGCGGGGCTCGGCCTCAGCCGCCGCCCCAGTAGTCGAGATAGCCGGAAAGCAGCCAGAGCATCGTCACGGCAGTCGCCCCATAGACCACCAGGACGACACTCCCGAGCTTCACGAAGTCGCTGAACCGGTAATTGCCAGGCGACATCACCATCAGGTGGGTCTGGTAGCCATAGGGCACAAGGAAGGACGCCGAGGCGCCGAATGCGGCGGTGAGCGCGGCCGCCTCGGGCGGCAGCCCCGTCAGCGCGGCGAACTGCAGGGCAATGGGCAGGGCCGTCACCGCCGCCGCCACGTTGGAGAGCAACTCCGTCAGGATCCAGGCCAGCAGGAAGATCGCCAGCAGCGTGGCGAAATTGCCCGTGAGCCCGAAGAAATCCACCACCAGCCCTGCCACCGCCCCATCGAACCCGGCCTGAGTGACCAGCGTCGCCAGGGTCAGCGAACCCCAAAGCGCCATCATCAGCTCGAAGGGGAACAGCGCACGGAAATCTCGCCCACCCAGCAGGCCAAAGGCCATTCCGCCGCCCACCAGCATCAGCGTCAGCAGCGCGAACTCCACGAGGTCGAAGATGGCGAAGAAGACGAACAGGCCGAACATGGCGGTGGCGATGATCGCCTCACGCCGCGAGAGCGCGGTGGTGGGCGTGCCCTCGCGGGCGATCAGGTGGAAGTTGGAACGCACCTCCGGATGCGCGAAGAAGTCGCTGCCGCCGGCGATGGCCAGCAGGTCACCCGCCTTCAGTTCCACCTCGCCGAGCTTGCCTGACAGCCGCTCATCGCCACGGCGGATGGCGAAGACCGAGGCGCTGAAGGCCGCGCGGAAATTGCTGGACTTCAGCGTCAGGCCGACAAGCGCGGAGTCCTGCGCGACCACGGCGTGCTGCACCAGCAGGCCGGAGCGCTGGCGCACCGCCTCCATCACCTCCAGGCCAGGGATGGCCATCAACTCGTCCACGAAGCGCACATCACCCACGAAGATGAGCACATCGCCCGCCTGCAGGATTTCGTCGGGGCGAACGGGCGAGAGCAGGGCCTCGCCGCGGATCAGCTCCGCCACGTAGAAATGGCCGAGGCTGCGCAGGTGATTTTCGGCGAGAGACTTCCCGACGAGGGGCGAATCCTCCATCACCCGCCCCTCGACGTGGAACAACTCAGGCACCGAGGGCGCCTCCACGCCCTTGGGCGCACGCATCAGCCGCGGCGCCGCCACCAGCAGCACGAGGTAGACGGCCAGCGCCGTCACCGAGCCGGGCAGCAAGAAGTCCAGGAAGCCGATCTCGACGCCCGCGCGCGCCGCCTGGCCCACGGTGATGAGGTTGGGCGAGGTGCCGAAATGCGTCACCATTCCGCCAGCCAGCGACACATAGGAAAGCGGCAGCAAAAGCTGCCGCGGCGGGATGCGCGGATTGCGCGCCGCGGGGCCCATCAGCGCCCCCACCACCGCCGTATTGGGCATGACCGAGGAGACCAGCACCGCCACCCCCAGAAAGCGACGCCGGATGGCCCCGGCAGGTTCCGGCTTGCGGCTGAACAAAAGGTTGCGCAGCCAGGTCAGGCGGCCCAGCACGCTGGAGAAGACCACAAGGCAGAGGACAGCGATCAGCGCCGGCTCGCCCAGTTGCTGCAGCACGGTGCGCGTCGGGATGCGCTCCAGCAGCAGCACAGCCAGGATGAACGCCAGGAAGGCGCCGGCCATAGGCACCCGCCCGCTGATGAGCGCCACCAGCAGCGCGCTCACCAACACGACGTCTATCACCATGTCCATGCCGAAGGCCCCGCGCCGATCAGCCGCCACCCATTTTTCGGTCGATCAGTTGCAGCACTTGCTGCGCCAGGGCCTCGGCCAGGGGCCCACTGCCATCGAGGACGAGGTCCGCGGCCTCGGGCGCCTCATAGGGGCTGGTGACGCCGGTGAAGTTGGCGATCTCGCCGCGCTTCGCCTTCGCGTAGAGCCCCTTCACGTCGCGCTCCATGCAGATCTCGATGGGCGTGTCCACGAAGATTTCCAGGAACTCGCCTTCGCCCAGCATCTCGCGCACCATTTGCCGCTCGGCGCGGAAGGGCGAGATGAAGGAGGCGAGCACGATCAGCCCCGCATCCACCATCAGCCGCGCCACCTCGCCCACGCGGCGGATGTTCTCCACGCGATCCTGGTCGGTGAAGCCCAGGTCCCGGTTCAGCCCATGGCGCAGGTTGTCGCCGTCCAGCGAATAGGTGTGGCGGCCCGCCTGGTGCAGCGCCTGTTCGACGAGCTTCGCCACGGTGGACTTGCCCGAGCCCGAGAGCCCGGTAAACCACAGCAGCATGGGCTTCTGACCGAGCGCCGTGGCGCGCGCCGCCTTGTCGATCAGGAAGTGCTCGTGGTGCACGTTCGTCGCGCGGCGCAGCGCGAAGTTGATCATCCCGCAGCCCGCAGTGCGGTTGGTGAAGCGATCCACCAGGATGAAGGCGCCGGTCAGGCGGTTCTGGGCATAGGGGTCCATTGCCACGCGCTGGGCGGTGCTGAGGTTGCACAGCCCGATCTCGTTCAGCGACAGCCGCGTGGCCGACTGGTGGTCCAGCGTCGCCACGTCCACCCGGTGCTTGATGGAGGTGACCGATGCCGAGGTCCACACATGGCCGATTCGCATCATGTACTGGCGGCCGGGGAGCATCGGCTCCTCGTCCATCCAGAGCAGGTGGGCGGCGAACTGGTCGGCCACCGCCGGGCGGTCTGCGATGGGGGCGAGCACGTCGCCGCGCGCCACGTCCACCTCGTCCGAGAGGCAGATGGTGACCGCCTCGCCGGCCGTCGCGCGCTCCTGCTCGCCGGCCGGGCCTAGGATGCGCGTCACATGGCTGGACACGCCAGAGGCCGAGACAACGATGTTCTCGCCCACCGCCACCGCGCCGCTTGCAACGGTGCCAGAAAAGCCGCGGAAATCCTGGTTGGGGCGGTTCACCCACTGCACCGGGAAGCGGAAGGGGATCTGCGTCAGTTCCTCCTCCACGCTCACGCTTTCCAGGTGCTCCAGCAGGGTCTCGCCGCGATACCAGGGCGTGTTGCCCGAGCGGCTGCTGACATTGTCGCCGAAGCGGCCCGAGACGGGGATGGGCACCATGGTGTGGAAGCCGAGGCCCGCCGCAAAGGTCGCGTATTCGCCCACGATGCGGTCGAACACCTGCTGGTCGAAATTGACCAGGTCCACCTTGTTCACCGCCAGCACCACATGCCGGATGCCGAGCAGCGAGCAGATGTAGGAATGCCGCCGCGTCTGGGTCAGCAGCCCCTTGCGGGCGTCCACCAGGATGATGGCGAGTTCGCTGTTGGAGGCGCCCGTCGCCATGTTGCGGGTGTACTGCTCGTGGCCCGGGCAATCGGCCACGATGAAGCTGCGCCGCGGCGTCGTGAAGAAGCGATAAGCCACGTCGATGGTGATGCCCTGCTGGCGCTCGGCCTCCAGGCCGTCCACCAGCAGTGCCAGGTCCACCTCCTCGCCCACGGTGCCGTGCTTGCGGCTGTCGCGGGTGATGGCGGCGAGCGTGTCCTCCATGATCATCTGGCTGTCGTAGAGCAGCCGGCCGATCAGCGTGGACTTGCCGTCGTCGACGGAGCCGCAGGTCAGGACGCGCAGCAGGCCGCGCGAAAGGATCGAGCCGTCCATCAGAAGTAACCCTCGCGCTTCTTGCGTTCCATGGAGGCTTCCTGGTCATTGTCGATCAGGCGGCCGTGGCGTTCGGAGACGCGTGAGAGGCGCAGCTCGTCAAGCACCTCTTCCATCGTCTGGGCGCGGCTTTCATGCGCGCCGGTCAGCGGCCAGTCGCCCATGGTGCGGAAGCGCACCCACATGTTCTCGACCTGCTCGCCATCGTTCAGCGCCATCCGCTCGTCGTCGCGCATGATCAGCGCGCCGCCGCGGCGTACCACCGGGCGTTCCGCCGCAAAATACAGCGGCACCACGGGGATCGCCTCGGCCGCGATGTAGTCCCACACGTCAAACTCGGTCCAGTTGGAGATGGGGAACACCCGCATCGTCTCGCCCGGCGCGATGCGCGTGTTGTAGAGACCCCACAGTTCCGGCCGCTGCCCGCGCGGTTCCCAGACATGGCCCGGCGCGCGGTGCGAGAAGACGCGCTCCTTCGCGCGGGCCTTCTCCTCGTCACGGCGGGCACCGCCGAGCGCCGCGTCATAGCCGCCGATATCCAGCGCCTGCTTCAGCGCCTGGGTGCCCATCACGTCCATGTGCACCTGGCTGCCATGGCTGAGCGGCCCGATGCCGCGCGCGAGGCCGTCGGGGTTGGTGTGCACGATCAGCCGCGCGCCGAGCTCGGCGGCACGGCGGTCGCGGAATTCAAGCATCGCTCGGAAATCCCAGCCGGTCGCGATGTGAAGCAGCGGGAAGGGAATCCGGCCCGGCGCGAAGGCCTTCATGGCCAGGTGCAGCACGACCGAGCTGTCCTTGCCGATGGAGTAGAGGAGGACGGGGTTGCGGAAACTGGCAGCCGTTTCCCGGATGATGGCGATCCCTTCCGCCTCGAGCCGCCGCAGGTGTGGGCTGAGGGTATGGGTATGGACGGGCTGCATGGGTGATGTCCTCGTGTGTCGCGAAGGCCCCGGAAGGCGCGGCGTGCCGGTGCACCAAAGCTTCGTCAAGACCAGCTGCCCCGAAGCCCCATACGGGGCGTGGGCCAGCCGAACGCCGCAAACAGATTCGCACAATCTGATTTTCCAGCGGTTTGCGCAAACTAACGCAGTGCGTTGCGCCGTCAACCAAGCAACCCGCGGGAGCGTACCCCGAACCGGGCTGACATTGCCAATTCTTCAAGCATTTCCGCGAGCCGGCGCTTCGTTTCGCCGCAATGTGAAACTTACGTTCCGCGAGAACCATCGCGCGATTGCGCCCGAACCCGGCCGTGCCGAAATACCCCCGCCACCACGCGACGAAACGTCCAAGCCCGGTGCGAAGGTCGGTCGTCGGCGCCCAGCCGAAGTCACGCCGCATGGCCGAGATATCGGCGAAGGTGGCCGGCACGTCACCCGGCTGCATGGGCTTGAGCACGCGCTGCGCCTCCACCCCCAGCAACTCCTCGAGGATGGCGACCAGGTCCAGCAACTGCTCGGGCCGGTTGTTGCCGATGTTGTACAGCCGGTGGCCCGGGGCCGGATGATCGAGCGCCGCCATCACGCCCTGGACGATGTCGTCCACATAGGTGAAGTCCCGCAGCATTCGCCCCTCATTGAACAACTGGATGGGCCGTCCCTCCAGCATCGCCTGGGTGAACAGCCAGTAGGCCATGTCAGGCCTGCCCCAGGGGCCGTACACGGTGAAGAAGCGCAAGCCCGTGAGCGAAAGGCCGAACAGGTCGGCATAGGCGCTGCTCATTGCTTCGTCGGCCAGCTTGGTGGCGGCATAGAGTGAGGCCGGGCGGTCCACCCGGTCGGTCTCACGGAAGGCGCCATCGGTTCGGCTGCCATAGACGGAGCTGGTCGAGGCATAGACCACATGGCCGATCCGGCCCTCAGAGCGGCGCACCGCCTCCAGCACCGAAAGATGCCCCGTCACGTTCGCGGCTGTGTAGGCGAAGGGCGCATCGAGCGACCAGCGCACCCCTGCCTGGGCGCCCAGATGCGCCACCCGGTCCACGCCGGGATTGGCGCGCAGAAGCGCCAGCACCGCCTCGTGGTCCGCGAGGTCGACCCGCGCCAGGCGGAAGGCACCGTCGGGGGCGGCCCCGGTGAGGGCGGCCAGCCGTGCCTCCTTCAGCGCCGGGTCGTAGTAGGAGTTGAGATTGTCGAGGCCGAGCACCCTTTCGCCGCGGGCCAGCAGCACCTGGCACAGATGCGCACCGATGAAGCCGGCCGCGCCGGTGACGAGAATTTCACCCATCCGCAAGAACTCCCTGGCCGCTGCCGGCGCCACGCCCGAACTCGGCTCAACCCTGGGCCGACCCGTCCAGTGGCGCATGGGGTCTGCCCGTCGGTCCCTGGAGACCACGAATCGCCTCGCGAGGCCAGCCACCGGCCCCAGCAGCCGACCCTCGGCGGGACGGTAGCCCCCGGCGACGCGACGGATTATGAAACCCCCGCGTCGCGCCCGCATCGGCCCCGGCCGGAACAGCCGGGCCGTAAGCCTGCGGCGCGGCCTCGTTGGATCGGAATTGCTGCATGTCTGCCTCCCCCATGACCATCGGTCCGATCGCCATCGCATCGCACCTGCCCATCGTGCTGATCGCGGGCCCGTGCCAGATGGAAAGCCGCGAACATGCGCTGGAGATGGCGGGGGCGCTGCAGGCCATCGCGGCCCGGCGCGGCATCGGGCTGATCTACAAGACCAGCTTCGACAAGGCGAACCGCACCTCGGGCGCCGCCGCGCGCGGCATGGGGCTGGAGGCCGCCCTGCCCGTCTTCGCCGAAATCCGCGAGAGCCTCGGCCTGCCCGTGCTGACCGACGTGCATGATGCCGCGCAATGCGCGCCCGTGGCCGCGGTGGTGGACGTGCTGCAGATCCCGGCCTTCCTCTGCCGCCAGACCGATCTGCTGCTGGCCGCCGCCGCCACCGGCCGCGCCGTGAACGTGAAGAAGGGCCAGTTCCTGGCACCGTGGGACATGAAGCATGTGGCCGCCAAGATCACCGGCGCGGGCAACCCCCGCGTGCTGCTGACCGAGCGCGGCACCTCCTTCGGCTACAACACCCTGGTCTCGGACATGCGCGGCCTGCCCATCATGGCCGCCGAGACCAACCTGCCCGTGATCTTCGACGCCACCCATTCGGTGCAACAGCCGGGCGGACAGGGCGGTTCCTCCGGCGGGCAGCGGCAGTTCGTCGAGACGCTGGCCCGCGCGGCCGTGGCCGTGGGCGTAGCCGGCCTGTTCATCGAGACCCATGAGGACCCCGACCGCGCGCCCAGCGACGGGCCCAACATGGTTCCGCTGGCCGAGTTCGAGGCGTTGATCACGCGCCTGCAGGCCCTGGACGCGGTGGTAAAGGGCTGGGCCGCATGACGCGCCCCCTTGTCCTGATCCCCGCCCGCATGCAGGCCACCCGCCTGCCCGGCAAGCCGCTGGCCGAAATCGGCGGCCTGCCCATGATCGTGCAGGTGTGGCACCGCGCGCGCGAGGCCGATATCGGCCCGGTGGTGGTGGCGACCGACAGCGCCGAGGTGGCCGAGGCCGTGCGTGACGCGGGCGGCGTGGCGCAGATGACCGCGGCGGATCATCCCTCCGGCTCCGACCGCATCCAGGAGGCCGCGACGCGCCTCGACCCCGATGGCGCGCATGACCTGATCGTGAACGTGCAGGGGGATTTGCCCCTCATCGCGCCGCACGCCATCCGCGCCGTGCTGGGCGTCATGGAGACGCCCGAGGTGTCGCTCGGCACGCTGGTCGCCCCCATCACCCGCGCGGAGGAGCGCGAGGCGCCCTCGGTGGTGAAGATGGTGGGCACAGAGCACGCGCCGGGCCGCTTCCGCTGCCTGTATTTCACCCGGGCCACCGCGCCCTGGGGCGAAGGCACGCTGTGGCACCATATCGGGCTCTATGCGTGGCGCCGGGGGGCGCTCGCGCGCTTCGTGTCGCTGCCTCCCTCGCCCCTGGAGCGACGCGAGAGGCTGGAACAGCTGCGCGCGCTGGAAGACGGCATGCGGGTGGATGCGGCGGTAGTGGACGACATCCCGCTCGGCGTGGACACCCACGAGGACCTGGAGCGCGCGCGCGCGCTGTGGGGCCTGCGCGCATGAGCCCGCTCGACAACCCCATCGGCCAGCGGCTGCGGCAGAGCGCCCAGCGCACCATCGAGCTGGAGACGGCCGGGCTGCGCGCCCTGCGCCAGGCCCTGGCCGATGACCTCGGCCTGAACCTGGTGGCCGCGGTGCAGATGGTGCTCCGCCGCAAGGGGCGCTGCGTGGTCACCGGCATGGGCAAGTCGGGCCATGTGGCGCGCAAGATCGCGGCCACGCTGGCATCCACCGGCACCGCGGCGCTCTACGTCCACCCGGGCGAGGCGAGCCATGGCGACCTCGGCATGATCATGGCCGAGGATGTGATCCTGGCCCTCTCCTGGTCGGGCGACACGCCGGAGCTGGCCACCATCATTGCCTATGCGCGGCGCTTCGACGTCTCGCTCATCGGCATCACCTCGCGCGCCGACAGCCAGCTGGGCAGCGCCGCCGACTTCCCGCTGATCCTGCCCAACGCCGCCGAGGCCTGCCCGAACGGCCTCGCGCCCACCACCAGCACCACGATGCAGATGGCGCTGGGCGATGCCTTCGCCATGTGCCTGCTGGAGGCGCGGGGCTTTTCCGCCGCCGATTTCCGCGTGTTCCACCCGGGCGGCAAGCTGGGCGCGCAGCTGCTGCGCGCGGCCGACCTGATGCAGGGCGGCGACAACCTGCCCCTGCTCGGCGCCAGCGCGCTGCTGTCGGAAGCGATCGTGGCGATGACCTCGCGCCGCTCAGGCATCGGTGGCGTGGTGAGCTGGGAAGGGGAGCTGCTGGGCGTCATCACCGATGGCGACATCCGGCGTGCCTTCAACCAGGGGTTTGTGGATCGGCCCGTCACCGAGGTGATGACCGCGACCCCCACCATCGCGCGCCCCGATTCGCTGGCGCCGGACCTGGTGACGCTGATGAATACCCGCGCCATCACCTCGATGTTCGTGGTGGACCAGGGCCAGCCCGTGGGCATCCTCCACCTGCACGATCTCCTGCGCGCCGGCGTGGTATAGCGGGTTCAGCGGCCCGGCCATCGGTGCCGGCCGCCCTCCCAAAGCCATCATGGCGGCCCATATCCGCGGGCGATGGACACAACCCCTGCCCTCGCGCCCGCCGCCCCCGCGCCCACCGCCGACAGCCCCGCCGCGGGGCTGGAACTGACCATCCTGATGCCCTGCCTGAACGAGGCGGAAACCCTCGCCCTGTGCATCCGTGAGGCGCAGGACTTCCTCGCCCGCAGCGGCATCGCAGGCGAGGTTCTGATCGCCGACAATGGCAGCACCGATGGCTCCCAGGCCATCGCCGCGGGGCTTGGCGCCCGCGTCGTTCCCATTCAGGAGCGCGGCTACGGCGCCGCCCTGCGCGGGGGCATCGCGGCGGCGCGGGGAAGTTTCGTCATCATGGGCGACAGCGACAATTCCTATGACTTCGCCCGGCTGGATGGCTTCGTCGCCGCGCTCCGCGGGGGCGCGGACCTCGTCATGGGCAACCGCTTCCGGGGCGGCATCGAGAAGGGGGCCATGCCCTTCCTGCACCGCTATCTGGGCAACCCGGTGCTGAGCTTCATCGGCCGGCTGCTGTTCCGCGTGCCCGCCGGCGACTTCCACTGCGGGCTGCGCGGATTTTCGCGCGCGCGCATCCTCGAACTCGGCCTCGCCACGCCGGGGATGGAGTTCGCCTCGGAGATGGTGGTGCGTGCGGCGCTGGCTGGCTACCGCATCGAGGAGGTGCCCACGCGGCTGCGCCCGGACGGCCGCTCGCGCCCGCCGCATCTGCGCACCTGGCGCGATGGCTGGCGGCATCTGCGCTTCCTGCTGTTCTACTCGCCGCGCTGGCTGTTTCTCTACCCGGGCATGCTGCTGCTGGGATTCGGCGCGTTGCTGTCCGGGCTGCTGTTCCCCGGGCCGCTGACCGTGGCCGGCGTGACACTCGACCTGCACTCCTTTATGGCCGGCTGCCTCGCGGTTCTGGTCGGCTTGCAGGTGGTGACCTTCGCGGTGATCTCGAAGCAGGTGGGCGTGCGGCGCGGCTACCTGCCGCCGCCCACCGGCCTCGATGCGCGGCTGCTCGGGCTGAACTTCGAGCGCGGGCTGATCCTGGCCGCCATCCTTGTGCTGCTGGGGGGCATCGGCATGGCCGACACGCTGGGCGACTGGGTGGCGCGCGGCCTCGGCCCACTGGAGGATCCTCGCTCGCCGCGCCTGTTCCTCGCCTCGATGACGGTGCTGGTGGCGGGCATCCAGCTGGCCTTCACCGCCTCGCTCGCCAGCATCGTGGAGATGGCGCAGCCGGAACAGCGCTGACCTTCAGCCGATCCGCGCCGCAGCCTGCGGCGCGATCCATGCCAGTTCGCCCTCCAGGAACACCGTGGCCAGCGCCCCCTCGGGCGTGACCAGCGCGAGGTCGCCGCGCAGCCCCGGCGCGATGCGGCCCCGGTCGTGCAGGCCGAGCGCGCGGGCCGGGTTCTCGGACACCAGGGCCCAGGCGCGTGCCAGGTCCATGGCCCCGCGCGCCGCCATGCGGAAGGGCGCGGCCACCAGCGCCGGCCAGTGGTAGTCGGACGCCAGCACGGTGACGAGGCCGCGCTCGGCGAGCGGCGCCGCGCTGGCCCAGCCCAGGTGGCTGCCGCCGCGCACCACGTTGGGCGCGCCCATCACCACCGGCTCGGAATGGGCGCGGGCGTCCTGCGCCACCTCCTCGGCCATGGGAAACTCGCAGATATCAGCCCCCAGGCCGCGGAAACGGGCCCGCTGGTCCAGCGTGGCGTCGTCATGGCTGAGCATGGGCACGCCGGCCGCGCGGCAGGCGGCGGCCATGCGGGCGCGGCTTTCGGGCACCTCGCCACGGCGGGACTTGGCGCCACGCCCCAACGCCTCGAACTCGGCCTCGCTGATCCCGGCGCGGCCGGCGTATTTGCCGAGCTCCTTGGTGTTGGAGAGCTTCTTCACGATGCCCGGCGTATGGTCATTGAACCCCAGAACATGGATGCGCCCGGCGGCGATGGCGGCCAGCGCCTCGGGCTCGGCGTCCAGGTTGTCGGCCTCGAAGCGGAGGTGCACGCGCAGGTCGGGGCCGGGCGGCGGGTGGTCCAGCGCGTCCAGCGTGGCCCGGAAGGTCTCGATGGAGCGCAAGCCCGGCTCCCAGGAAAGGGTCACGCCCAGGCAGGCCGTGGTGATGCCCGAGGCGAGGCATTGCGCCGCCGCGTCCCGCATCGCGAAATCGGCCGCGAAGGCCACGTTCGGGCGCGGCTGCAGCGCGCGCTCATGCGCATCGCCATGGATGTCCACGAGGCCGGGCATGACGCACAGCCCCGTGGCGTCGAAGGGCCGGCCAGCACCGTCCGGCGCGATCACACCGCCCGCGAGATGCACCTCGCCCGGCGCCAGCGCGCCCTCGCGCAGCACCTCGCCGCCCGCGATGCGCCAGCTCACGATTCGACCACCAGCTGGGCGCGGCCCGCGGCATATCGGGTGATGGTGGCGTCCACGGGATGGCCCTCGCTGTCGATGTTGAGCGCCTCGTTCACCAGGAGCGGGCGGGCGCGGGATTGCTGGAGAAGTGCGGCCTCCTCGGCCGTCGGCATGCGGGCGGTGATGCGGGTGGATTTGCGCCGGTAGTCCGGCACGCCGCAGGCGGCGAGCGCCCGGGTGATCGAGGCGTCCTCGCGCAGCAGCGTTGCCATCTGCGGGAAGCGCTGGGCCGGGAAATGGTGCAGCCCGATGGCCAGCGGCCGGCCATCGGCCAGGGCCAGGCGCTCCACCTGCAGCACGAGGCGGCCACGGCGCAGGCCCAACAGCTCGGCGATGCGCGGATCGGCCTGGATCTCGGCCATGCGCAGCACGCGGCCCGCGGGCTCGCGGTTCTGCGCGCGGATGATCTCGCTGAAGCGGGTGCGGGGGCCGAGCGGATAGTCCAGCACGTCCTCGGCCACGAAGCTGCCGCGCCCCTGCTCGACGCGCACCAGGCCGCGGTCTTCCAGCTCCTCCATGGCGCGCCGGATGGTGTGGCGGTTGACGGCGAAGCGGGTTGCGAGTTCGGCCTCGGTCGGCAGGCGCGCGCCCGGGCTATGGCTGCCATCCTTGATGGAGGCCTCGAGACTGGCAGCGATCTGCCGCCACAGGGCAAGGCCGGCCCCACGCTGCAGCCGGGTCGCGTCCGCTGTCACGTAAGTTTCAACCCCATGCTGTGTCCGCGTCCCGCCATAGTCATTGACCTAGCCGGTGGGATGTGTAGCTGTCTAGACCAATGATGGATCGCCCCTCCTGGATGGCCGTTCTCGCCCGCGCCAGCGCCACCGAGATCGAGGCCCGGCTCGCCATGGCCCCACCCTTGCCATCGCACCGCCGCGTGCGCGGCCCCGAGATCGGCCTGACCATGCTGCGCGGCCGTGCCGGCGGGGATGGCGCGGCCTTCAACCTGAGCGAAGCCACGGTCACGCGCTGCACCGTCTCGCTGGAGGGCGGCGCGCTCGGCCATGGCTGGCGGCTGGGGCGTGACAAGCGCGCGGCGGAACTGTCGGCCGTGCTGGACGCCGTGCTGCAGGACGGGGCTGGACGCGCGGCCTGGCTGGCGCAGGTGGTGGCCCCGCTGGCCGAGGCGCAGCGCGCCGCCGCGGCCCGCGACGCCCGCCGCGCCGCCGCCACCGAGGTGCGATTCGCCACCCTGGCGGCCATGCGATGAGGCCCGGCTTCACGGACCCCGTGCTGGATGCCCAGGCAGGATTCCGCGCGCTGATGGAGGCCATGGCCCGCCCCGGCCGCATCCAGGAGGTCATCCCCCCGCCCGACTTGCCCGAGGGGCTGGGCGCCGCCGCCGCCGCCGCGATCCTGACGCTGGCGGACGCCGAGACGCCGCTCTGGACCGATGCTGGCGCCGAGGCGCGCGGCTGGATCGCCTTCCACACCGGTGCGCCCCTGGTGGAGGACCCCGCCAGCGCGATGCTGCTGCTGAGCACGAACGAGGCCATGCCCACCCTCGCCACGCTGCACGCCGGCGAGGACGAGACGCCGCAGGAGGGTGCCACGCTGATCCGCCAGGTGGCGGCGCTGGAAGCTGGCTCCGGCTGGCGCCTGCGCGGCCCGGGCATCGAGCGCGAGCACCGCCTCGCCGCCGCCGGACTGCCCCTGGATTTCCCGGCGCAATGGCGCGCCAATGCCGCGCGCTTCCCGCGCGGGGTGGATGTGGTGCTCTGCGCGGGCGGGCGTCTCGCCGCCCTGCCCCGCAGCGTGGCCCTCCTGGAGGCCGGCTGATGTATGTCGCAGTGAAGGGCGGGGATGCGGCCATCGCCGCCGCCCATGGCTGGCTCGCCGAGCAGCGGCGCGGCGACGCGTCCCTGCCGGAACTGACCGCCGCGCAGATCGAGGCGCAGCTGGGCCTCGCGGTGGACCGCGTG
>JBHYDO010000031.1:0-22808 GCA_051860645.1 Roseococcus sp. | reverse complement strand
CCATGCCGCCGACGATCTCGGTCAGCAGGAAGGCGCGCGCGAAGCGGTCCAGATTGGTCATTGCGGCAGCCATCCCGTCAGCTTGAGAACCGCGGCCGTCAGCACCAGCCAGAACAGGCTGAACGGCAGGAAGATCTTCCAACCCAGCCGCATCAGCTGGTCATAACGGTAGCGCGGGAAGGTGGCGCGCACCCAGACGAAGGTGAACAGGCAGGCCGCGACCTTGACCGCGAACCAGATCGGCCCGGGCACCCAGTTGAACGGCGCGATGTCCAGAGGCGGCAGCCATCCCCCGAGGAAGAGGATGACGGCCAGCGCACTCATCAGGATCATGTTCGCGTATTCGCCGAGGAAGAACAGCGCGAAACTCATGCTGCTGTATTCGACGAAGAAGCCCGCCACCAGCTCGCTCTCGCCCTCGGGAAGGTCGAAGGGCGCGCGGTTGGTCTCGGCCAGCGCGCTGATGAAGAAGATGACGAACATCGGGAACAGCGGGATGACGAACCACACTGTCGTCTGCGCCCGGACGATCTCGGTCAGGTTCAGCGAACCCACGCAGAGCAGCACGGTCACGATCACGAAGCCGATCGAGACCTCGTAGCTCACCATCTGCGCCGCGCTGCGCAGCGCGCCCAGGAAGGCATACTTCGAATTCGACGCCCAGCCCGCGATGATGACGCCATAGACGCCGAGCGAGCTGATCGCGAACAGGTAGAGGATGCCCACATTGATGTCGGCAATCGCCCAGCCGTCATTCACCGGGATCACCGCCCAGGCGATCATCGCCAGCACGAAGGTCAGGATCGGTGCGGCCAGGAAGAGCAGCCGCGAGGCCCCCGCCGGGATGATGGTTTCCTTCATCAGCATCTTGATGGCGTCGGCGAAGGGCTGGAGCATGCCGAAGGGGCCGACCACGTTCGGGCCGCGGCGCAGTTGCATGGCCGCCAGCACCTTGCGCTCGGCCCAGGTCAGGTAGGCCACCGCGATCAGCACCGGCACCAGCAGCGCCAGCGTCTGCGCCACCGTCAGCGCCAGCACGCCGATGGGGGTGGTGAGGAACTCGTTCATCGCCTCACTCCGCCGCCAGCAGCGGCTTGGGCTGGAGATAGGTGGCCGCGCATTCCGCCATGGTCGGGCTCGCGCGCGTGATGGGGTCCACCTGCCAGTAGTTCAGGATGGCCAGGGTGAAGGGGGCCAACCCCACCTCGCCCGAGGCCTCCGGCCCCGCATCATCGGTGCAGCCGGGCAGCGGCCCCTGGTCGAGCCGCGCGAACACCGGGTGCGCGGCGGCCATCTCGGCCCGCAGCGCGTCCAGCGTGTCATAGGGCAGCGTGTGGCCCAGCATCTGCGAGGCGGCGCGGATGATCTTCCAATCCTCACGCGCCTCACCGGGCGGCGGCACGGCCAGGCGGCCCCGCTGCACCCGGCCCTCGGTGTTGACGTAGGTGCCTTCCTTCTCGGTGTAGGCGGCGCCGGGCAAGATGACGTCGGCGCGCGCGGCGGCCGCCTCGCCATGATGGCCCTGGTAGATGACGAAGGTGCCGGGCGCGATGCGCGATGCGTCGAAGCCATCGGCGCCCAGCAGCCACAGCGCGTCCACGCCGCCCGCCAGCATCGCGGCCACATCAAGCCCGCCCTTCCCCGGCACGAAGCCGAGGTCGAGTGCGCCCACCTGCCCGCCGAACTGGTGCAGCAGGTTGAAGCCGTGCCAATCCTCGCGCAGCCCGCCGGCATCCTTGGCCAGCGCCCAGGCGGCGGCCAGCACGGCGGCACCATCCTCCCGCGCCAGCGCGCCACGGCCGAGGATGACCATGGGGTTCTTGGCCCCTTCGAGGAAGGCGCCCGCCTCCGACATGGCCAGCGCCTGCGCGGGATAGGTCAGGTCCGCGACCGGCCCGACCACGCCCACCCGCAGCCCGCCCGTCACCCAGCGCTTGCGGATGCGCGCGTTCAGCACCGGCGCCTCGACGCGCGGGTTGCTGCCGATGATGACGATGGCATCCGCCTGCTCGATGCCGGCGATGCCCGTGTTGAACAGGTAGTAATCCGGCCGCGAGGCATCGAGCTTCGCGCCATCCTGCCGGCAATCGAGGTTCGGGCTGCCCAGCGCCGCCATCAGCCCCTTCAGCGCGAACATCGCCTCGGCATCCATGGTGTCGCCGGCGATGGCGCCGATGCGCTTGCCCGGCAGGGCCTGTGCGATGGCGCCCAGCGCCTCGGCCCAGCTGGCCGGCTGCAGCTTGCCGTCGCGCCGCACCCAGGGACGGTCGAGCCGCTTGCGCTTCAGCCCGTCGAAGGAGAAGCGGCCGCGGTCGCCCAGCCATTCCTCGTTCACGTCGTCATGGATGCGCGGGAGGATCCGCAGCACCTCGCCGCTGCGCACATCCACGCGGATGGCGGCCCCCACGGCGTCCAGCACGTCCACGCTATCCGTCTTGCGGAGTTCCCAGGGGCGCGAGACGAAGGCGTAGGGGCGCGAGGTCAGCGCGCCCACCGGGCAGATGTCGATCAGGTTGCCGGAAAGCTCGCTGCTCAGCGCCTTCTCGACATAGGTGCCGATCTCCATGCCCTCGCCGCGGCCCGTCGCTCCCATCTCCGGCACGCCCGCCACCTCGGCGGCGAAGCGGACGCAGCGCGTGCAATGGATGCA
Organism: Roseococcus sp.; assembly: GCA_051860645.1. GTDB lineage: Bacteria > Pseudomonadota > Alphaproteobacteria > Acetobacterales > Acetobacteraceae > Roseococcus. The sequence continues at coordinate 20,158 of JBHYDO010000031.1, read as the reverse complement.
GCGATTCATCACGGTCTTGATGAGCGGGCCGACATACTTGTCCTTCACCGCCCGCTTGCCCTCGTCATAGCGCGAGAGGTCGCGGCCATAGGCCATCGCCTGGTCCTGCAGGTCACACTCGCCGCCCTGATCGCAGATCGGGCAGTCCAGCGGGTGGTTGATCAGCAGGAATTCCATCACGCCGCGGCGCGCGTTGCGCACCACCGGCGTGTCGGTGAAGACCTTCATGCCGTCCATGACCGGATAGGCGCAGGAGGCGACGGGCTTGGGCGCCTTTTCCACTTCCACCAGGCACATGCGGCAATTGCCGGCGACTGACAGGCGCTCATGGTAGCAGAAGCGCGGAATTTCCTTGCCCGCAACCTCGCAGGCCTGAAGCACGGAGGCGCCGTTCGGAACCTCAACCTCGATGCCGTCCACGGTGACCTTGGCCATCGTGCTTACTCCGCCGCCAGGGGGGTTGTGGCCGCGTGCCGCTCGCGGATGCGCCGTTCCATCTCGGGCCGGAAGTGCCGGATCAGCCCCTGGATGGGCCAGGCTGCCGCGTCGCCCAGCGCGCAGATGGTGTGGCCTTCGACCTGGCGCGTGACCTGTTCGAGGATGTCGATCTCCTCGATCTCGGCGTCGCCGCGCACCATCCGGTCCATCACGCGCTTCATCCAGCCCGTGCCCTCGCGGCAGGGGGTGCACTGGCCGCAGCTCTCATGCTTGTAGAAATGCGCGAGGCGGGCGATGGCGCGCACCACGTCGGTGGACTTGTCCATCACGATCACGCCCGCGGTGCCGAGGCCCGACTTGTGCTCGCGCAGCGCGTCGAAATCCATCAGCACGTCGTCGCAGATGGCCTTGGGCAGCAGCGGCACCGAGGAGCCGCCGGGAATGATCGCAAGCAAATTGTCCCAGCCGCCGCGCACGCCGCCGGCATAGCGCTCGATCAACTCGCGCAACGGGATGCTCATCTCGGCTTCCACGTTGCAGGGCTTGTTCACATGGCCGCTGATGCAGAACACCTTGGTGCCCGCGTTCTTCGGCCGCCCGAAGGAGGAGAACCAGCCGGGACCGCGCCGCAGGATCGTCGGCACCACCGCGATGGTCTCGACATTGTTCACCGTGGTCGGGCAGCCATAGAGGCCGACGGCCGCCGGGAAGGGCGGCTTCAGGCGCGGCATGCCCTTCTTGCCCTCGAGGCTTTCGATCAGCGCCGTCTCTTCGCCGCAGATATAGGCGCCGGCGCCGCGGTGCACATACAGTTCGAAGTCATAGCCCGAGCCGCAGGCGTTCTTGCCCAGCAGCCCCGCCTCGTACGCCTCAGCGACGGCGGCTTCGAGCACGACGCTTTCATTGTAGTATTCGCCGCGGATGTAGATGTAGCCGGCACTCGCGCCCATGGCGAAGCCCGCGATCAGGCAGCCCTCGATCAGCTTGTGCGGATCATGGCGGATGATGTCGCGGTCCTTGCAGGTGCCGGGCTCGCTCTCATCGGCGTTGACCACCAGGTAGCAGGGGCGGCCATCGGTCTGCTTGGGCATGAAGGACCACTTCATGCCGGTGGGGAAGCCCGCGCCACCGCGGCCGCGCAGGCCGGAATTCTTCACTTCCTCGATCAGCCAGTCACGGCCCTTGGCGAGATACCCGCCTGTGCCGTCCCAGTCCCCCCGCATCCGCGCGGAAGCGAGGTTCCAGGGTTGCGTGCCATAGAGGTTGGTGAAGATGCGGTCCTTGTCCGAGAGCGCCATGGCTCAATCCTCCGAACCGGTGAGAACCATGGGCCCACCCACGGGCGCCGCCGCCTGCCGCCCGATGGCGCTGCCATGCGGCGGGCGTTCGCCCCGCTTCAGCGCCTCGATGAGGCGCACGGTGCTGTCGTGGTCCATGTCCTCGAAATAGTCGTCGTCCACCTGCAGGATGGGCGCGTTCACGCAGGCGCCGAGGCACTCCACCTCTGTCAGCGTGAACAGCCCATCGGCGCTGGTGTCGCCATAGCCCTTGAGGCCACCCGCGCTCTTGCAGGCCGCCAGCACGTCGTCGCTGCCGCGCAGCATGCAGGGCGTCGTGCCGCAGACCTGGAGGTGATAGCGGCCGATCGGCTTGGTGTTGAACATCAGGTAGAAGGTCGCGACCTCATAGACGCGCATCGGCGGCATCGAGAGCCGCTGCGCGATCACGTCCATCGCCACCCGCGGCACCCAGGCGCTGCCCGTCACGCGGCCCATCTGGCGCTGCGCGATGTAGAGCAGCGGGATCACGGCGCTGGCCTGCTTGCCGGCCGGGTAGCGCGCGATGATGGTCTCGATCTCCGCCTCGCTCGTGGCGTCGAAGGCAAAGGCGCTGGGCTGCTCCGCCTCGGCCTTGCCCACCGCATGCGTGGCGCGGAACCCGCCGCCGGGACCATGGCCGCTCATCGGTCGATCTCCCCGAAGACGATGTCGAGGCTGCCGATGATGGCCACCGCATCGGCCAACATGTGGCCCTTGCTCAGCGCCTCGATGGCCTGGAGATGCGCATATCCCGGCGCGCGGATCTTGCAGCGATAGGGTTTGTTGGTCCCATCGGCCACGAGATAGACGCCGAACTCGCCCTTCGGCGCCTCGATCACGGAATAGGTCGAACCCTGCGGCACGTGATAGCCTTCGGTGTAGAGCTTGAAGTGATGGATGAGCGCCTCCATCGATCGCTTCATCTCGCCGCGCGTCGGCGGCACGATCTTGTTGTCGGCGATCTTGATGGGGCCGGGCTTCATCTGCGCCAGGCACTGGTCGATGATGCGCATGGACTGCCGCATCTCCTGCATCCGCACGAGGTAGCGGTCGTAGCAGTCGCCATGGCGGCCCACGGGGATGTCGAACTCCATCCGGTCATAGACCTCGTAGGGCTGCGACTTGCGCAGGTCCCAGGCCACGCCGCTGGCGCGCAGGCAGGGGCCGGAGAAGCCCCAGGCGATGGCCTCCTCGGCCGACATCACGCCGATGTCCACGGTGCGCTGCTTGAAGATGCGGTTCTCGGTCAGCAGGCCTTCGAGGTCATCCAGGAAGGCGGGGAAGGCGCGGGCCCAGTTGTGCAGCTTCTCGGGCAGCGCGGCCGGGATGTCCTTGGCCACGCCGCCGGGCCGGAAGTAGTTCGCGTGATAGTGGCTGCCCGAGGTCATCTCGTACATCTCGAGCAGGTGCTCGCGCTGCTCGAAGCCCCAGAGCGCCGGCGTGATGGCGCCGCAATCCAGCGCGTAGGTCGTCACGTTCAGCAGATGGTTGAGCACCCGCGTGATCTCGCTGAACAGCACGCGGATGTAGCGTGCGCGCTCCGGCACGTCGCCGTCGATGCCGAGCAGCCGTTCGGTCGCGAGTGCGAAGCCGTGCTCCATCGCCATGGGGCTGACGTAGTCCAGGCGGTCAAAATAGGGCAGCGCCTGGATGTAGGTCTTGTGCTCGATCAGCTTCTCGGTGCCGCGGTGCAGCAGGCCGATATGCGGGTCGGCGCGCTCCACCACCTCGCCCTTCATCTCGAGGATGAGGCGCAGCACGCCGTGCGCGGCAGGGTGCTGGGGCCCGAAATTGATCGTGTGGCTGTCCACTTCCACCGTGGTGGTGGTGGCGCTGCTGGTCGTGACGCTCACTTCTGGTCGCCCTTCGTCCCATCCACGGCCAGGCCGGGGACGCGGTTCAGATGCACCTTCTCGTCGCCCGGGAGCGTGGTCATCGCCTCCCAGGGGCTGAGGAAGTCGAAGCTGCGGAAATCCTGCGTCAGCTTCACGGGTTCCTGCACCACGCGCCCGGCCTCGGCGTCGTAGCGGACCTCGACAAAGCCGGTCAGCGGGAAGTCCTTGCGCAGCGGATGGCCCTCGAAGCCATAGTCGGTCAGCAGGCGGCGGAGATCGTCGAGGCCGGCGAAGACCACGCCGTACATGTCCCAGCACTCGCGCTCGAACCAGGTGGCACTCGGCCAGAGCAGCGCCACGCTCGGCACCGGCAGCGTCTCGTCCGTCGTGGTGATGACGGTGACGCGCGCGTTCCGGGTGAGGCTTAGCAGGTTGTAGACCACGTCGAAGCGGTCGGGCCGCTCGGGCCAGTCCACGCCGCAGATGTCCATGCACTGCGCGAAGTCGAGCTCGGGCGCATCCCGCAGCACGATCAGCAGCGGCAGCAGCGCCTCGCGGTGGACATGCAGCACGAGTTCCCGCCCGAAGCGGGCGCGGCCATATTCCACCGGCACGCGTTCGGCCAGGGCGACGCGGATGGCATCTTCGAGTGCCTGCGCGTCAACCACGGAGGATGGTCCCCGTGCGGCGGATCTTCTTCTGCAACTGCAGGATGCCGTAAACCAGCGCCTCCGAGGTCGGCGGGCAGCCGGGCACGTAGATGTCCACCGGCACGATGCGGTCGCAGCCGCGCACCACGCTGTAGCTGTAGTGGTAGTAGCCGCCGCCATTGGCGCAGCTGCCCATGGAGATGACCCAGCGCGGCTCGCTCATCTGGTCGTAGACCTTGCGTAGCGCGGGGGCCATCTTGTTGGTCAGCGTGCCGGCCACGATCATCACGTCCGACTGCCGCGGCGAGCCGCGGGGGATGATGCCGAAGCGGTCGAGGTCGTAGCGGGCCATGTAGGCATGGATCATCGGCACGGCGCAGCAGGCCAGGCCGAAGGTCATGGGCCAGAGGCTACCGGTGCGGGCCCAGTTCACCACCTTGTCGAGGTTGGCGACGACGAAGCCCTTTTCCTCGATCTCGCCGGTGACTGCGCGCACCACGGCGTCCTGCTCGGGGCCGGGGGGCGTGGCGCCCTTGTTCCAGGTGATCTCGTTCATAGCGCTCACTCCCAGTCCAGCGCGCCCTTGCGCCATTCGTAGATGAAGCCGACGGTCAGCACGAAGAGGAAGGACATCATGGAGAAGAAGCCCAGCCAGCCGATGTCGCCCAGCGTCACCGCCCAGGGGAAGAGGAAGGCCACCTCCAGGTCGAAGATGATAAACAGGATGGCCACCAGGTAGAACCGCACGTCGAAGCGCCGGCGCGTGTCATCGAAGGGGGCAAAGCCGCATTCATAGGCCGACAGCTTTTCGGCATCCGGCTTCTGGCGGGCCAACAGCAGGCTGCCGCCCACCATGGCCAGCGCGATGCCACCGGCGATTCCGAGGAACACCAGGATCGGGAAATACTGCGCGAGCAGGGGCTGGGTCATTGTCCGGCCTTGCGTTTTAAACTTTGCCTCAACAGACGCGCTCTGAGCGCTTGGCCAGGCGCCGGGTCCCGGTCGCCTGACGCGGCGCACCATACAGAGGCGCGCCCATTTCCGCCATAGGCCCGAGGGGCGCCTGTGACGGGGAAAACACCCAGGACGAGATGTCAGCACATTGTTGGGAGGCCCGCGGCAGGCGGGCAGAACTGGCGCGAGTGACGGGGCTCGAACCCGCGACCTCCGGCGTGACAGGCCGGCGCTCTAACCGACTGAGCTACACCCGCGCAGTGGAGGGGCGTTTAGGCCCCTGACCCCGCCCTGTCAACCAAGCGGGGGCGATGAAACTCGCCCCGCCGGGTTCGGCCGGGCGGAGCGAGGTGGTGGGCGCTGACGGGGTCGAACCGCCGACATCCTGCGTGTAAAGCAGGCGCTCTACCGCTGAGCTAAGCGCCCGCGCACCCCGGGTCGGCTTCAGGTGCCGCGCTGTGTCAGTTCACGGCGTCCTTGAGGCCCTTGCCGGCCTTGAAACGCACCGTGGTCGAGGCAGGGATCTTGATTTCCTCTCCGGTGCGCGGGTTGCGGCCCTTGCCAGCCTTGCGCTTGCTCGTGCTGAAGGTGCCGAAGCCGACCAGACGAACCTCCTGCTTCTTCTTCAGCGCCTTGGTGATGGCCTCGAACACGGCGTCGAGCACGTCGCCGGCCTTGGCCTTGGAGAGTTCGCCCGAGTCCGCGACAACGGCAACCAGGTCCTGCTTGTTCATGGGATCATCCCCTTTCCGTGAAACTGTCGGCGCCGGGACCGATTCCCCGCCCGCGAACCGAGCGCGACAGTAGGGGGCGGTTTTCCGCGGCGTCAATCACGGCGTCATCCGATTCGCGGCGGTTTGCCTGGGTTTTCTGGACGAAGCCCTGTTGCGGCGCGGCATTGCGGCCAATTTCGACGCAGCATGGGGCCGCGTGCCGCGGGGTTGGGGGAGGGGCTGGGCCCTCCCCTTCCGTCAATGCGGGCGGACGGCGCTTTCGGTGCCGGCCGGCGGCACGGGCGTCTCCTCCGGCTCCACCCAGGTGATTGCTTCCGGCGCCCGCACCAAGGCCTTGCCGATCACCTGGTCCACATGGCTCACCGCGATGATCTTCAGCGCCTTGCGGACCGATTCCGGGATGTCCACCAGGTCCTTCTCGTTGTCCTTCGGGATGAACACCGTGGTGATGCCCGACCGCAGCGCCGCCAGCAGCTTCTCCTTCAGCCCGCCGATGGGCAAAACTCGGCCGCGCAGCGTGATCTCGCCCGTCATCGCCACCTCGCGCCGCACCGGGATGCCGGTCAGCACCGAGATGATGGAGGTGGCCATGGCGACCCCCGCGCTCGGCCCGTCCTTGGGCGTGGCACCCTCGGGCACGTGGACATGGATGTCGCGCTTCTCGAACAGCGTGGGCTTGATGCCGAACTGGATGGAGCGCGAGCGGACATAGGACAGCGCCGCACTCACGCTCTCCTTCATCACGTCGCCCAACTGGCCCGTGGGCTTGATGTTGCCCTTGCCGGGCACCACCACGCTTTCGATGGAGAGGATGTCGCCCCCCACCTCGGTCCAGGCCAGGCCCGTGACCACGCCCACCATGTCCTCGCTCTCGGTCTCGCCGTAGCGGAACTTCTGCACGCCGGCGTATTTCTCCAGGTTCTTGCGCGTGATCGCGACCTTCTTGGCCTTACCGGAGACGATCTCCTTCACGCATTTGCGGGCCAGCCCGCCCACCTCGCGCTCCAGGCTGCGCACGCCGGCCTCCCGCGTGTAGTAGCGGATCAGGTCGCGCAGGGCGTCATCGGTCACGGACCATTCCGTCGGCTTCAGCCCATTCGCCTCGGTCACCTTCTTCATGAGGTGACGCTTACAGATCTCGAGCTTCTCCTCCTCGGTGTAGCCGGGGATGCGGATGATCTCCATGCGGTCCAGCAGCGGCTGGGGCATGCGCAGCGAGTTCGCCGTGGTCACGAACATCACGTCCGAGAGGTCGTAGTCGACCTCCAGGTAATGATCGTTGAAGGTCGAGTTCTGCTCGGGGTCCAGCACCTCCAGCAGCGCGCTCGACGGGTCGCCGCGCCAATCGGCGCCGAGCTTGTCGATCTCGTCCAGCAGGAACAGCGGGTTGCTGGTCTTGGCCTTCTTCATCCCCTGCACCACCTTGCCGGGCATGGAGCCGATATAGGTGCGGCGATGGCCGCGCACCTCCGCCTCATCGCGCACGCCACCCAGCGACATGCGGACGAAGTTGCGCCCGGTGGCCTTGGCGATGGACTTGCCGAGCGAGGTCTTGCCCACGCCGGGCGGTCCCACCAGGCACAGGATGGGCCCGCGGATCTTCTTGGAGCGCGACTGCACCGCCAGGTACTCGATGATGCGCTCCTTCACCTTCTCAAGGCCGTAATGGTCGGCGTTGAGCACTTCCTCGGCGGCGGCGATGTCGTTGCGGACACGGCTGCGCTTCTTCCAGGGGATGGACAGGATCCAGTCCAGGTAGTTGCGCACCACCGTCGCCTCGGCCGACATGGGCGACATGGAGCGCAGCTTCTTCAGCTCCGCCAGCGCCTTGTCGGAGGCCTCCTTGGTGAGCTTGGTGGCCTTGATCTTGGCTTCCAGCTCCGCGACCTCGTCGCGGCCCTCCTCGCCCTCGCCCAGCTCCTTCTGGATCGCCTTGAGCTGCTCGTTCAGGTAGTATTCGCGCTGAGTCTTCTCCATCTGCCGCTTGACGCGGTTGCGGATGCGCTTCTCCACCTGCAGCACGCTCATCTCGCCCTCCATATGGGCGAAGACACGCTCCAGCCGCTGCGCGACCGAGGCGATTTCCAGCAGTTCCTGCTTCTCGGCGATCTTGATGGAGAGGTGGCTCGCCACCGTGTCGGCGAGCTTGCCGGGGTCGTCGATCTGGTTGACCGAGACCAGCACCTCGGGCGCGATCTTCTTGTTGAGCTTGATGTAGCTCTCGAACTGCGAAATGACCGAGCGCATCAGCGCCTCGACCTCGCGCTTCTCGGACGCAGGCTCCTCCACCGGCTGGACATAGGCCTCGAAGTGGCTCTCCGTGTCCTTGAAGCTGCTGATGCGCGCGCGCTTCAGCCCTTCGACCAGCACCTTTACCGTGCCGTCGGGCAGCTTCAGCAGCTGCAGCACCGTGGACACCGTGCCGAGTTGGAACAGGTCGTCCGCGCCGGGGTCGTCCTGCTGGGCGTTCTTCTGTGCGACCAGCAGGATCTGCTTGTCGTCGCGCATCACGGCTTCCAGCGCGCGAACGGATTTCTCGCGGCCCACGAAGAGGGGCACAATCATATGGGGAAAAACGACAATGTCGCGCAGCGGCAGAACCGGATGCAGTTCGCCTGTAGGGACTTCCGTCATGGGGACCTCACGGGGGACAGTCGGTGGGCCGGGCGCCCGAAGATGGCACGCCCGCCAGCACCACGGGTAAGGTGAAGATGTGGGTTGTGCGCCACCGGAGACAAGCCGAGCATCGGGCCGTGCAGCCGGACGGCCAAGGTGCCGCCGGCGGCATCAGGCGGAGCTCTGCTCCGCCGCCTTCTCGCCGTAGATGAAGAGCGGCTGGGCGCGGCCTTCGGCCACCTCGCGGTTCACCACCACCTCTTCGACATCCACGAGGCCGGGCAATTCGAACATGGTGGTGAGCAGGATGGTCTCCATGATGGAGCGCAGCCCACGGGCGCCGGTCTTGCGCTGGATGGCCCGCATGGCCACCGACTTCAGCGCATCTTCTGTGAAGGTGAGCTTGGCGCCCTCCATCTCGAACAGGCGCTGATACTGCTTCAGCAGGGCGTTCTTCGGTCGCGTCAGGATTTCGATGAGGGCGCGTTCATCCAAATCCTCCAGCGTGGCGACGACCGGCAACCGGCCGATGAATTCCGGAATCAGGCCGAACTTCAACAGGTCCTCGGGCTCCACCTCGCGCAACACGGCGCCGGTGCGGCGGTCCTCCGGCGAACTGACCTCGGCGCCGAAGCCGATGCCCGAACCCTTACCGCGCGCGCCGATGATGCGCTCGATGCCCGCGAAGGCCCCGCCGCAGATGAAGAGGATGTTGGTCGTGTCCACCTGCAGGAATTCCTGCTGGGGGTGCTTCCGGCCGCCCTGGGGCGGAACGGAGGCGACCGTGCCCTCCATGATCTTCAGCAGTGCTTGCTGGACGCCCTCGCCGCTCACATCGCGGGTGATGGAGGGGTTGTCCGACTTCCGGCTGATCTTGTCGACCTCGTCGATGTAGACGATGCCGCGCTGCGCCCGCTCAACATTGTAGTCGGCCGATTGCAGCAGCTTGAGGATGATGTTCTCGACATCCTCGCCCACATAGCCGGCCTCGGTCAGCGTGGTCGCGTCGGCCATGGTGAACGGCACGTCGAGAATGCGCGCCAGCGTCTGCGCCAACAGTGTCTTGCCTGAGCCGGTGGGGCCCAACAGCATGATGTTGCTCTTGGCGATCTCGACATCGTTGTTCTTGGCGCCGGCGGCCAGTCTCTTGTAATGATTGTGGACCGCGACCGAGAGGACCTTCTTCGCATGGTCCTGCCCGATGACGTAGTCATCCAGGACCTTGCAGATTTCCTTCGGCGTGGGCACGCCGTCCCGCGTTTTCACGAGATGCGTCTTGTGCTCTTCGCGGATGATGTCCATGCACAGTTCGACGCATTCATCACAGATGAACACCGTCGGCCCCGCAATCAGCTTGCGGACCTCATGCTGCGACTTCCCGCAGAAAGAGCAGTAGAGGGTGTTCTTGCTGTCGCCCGATTTGCTCATGCCCACTCCTCGCTCCCTGTCCGGACCCAGCTGGACGTCCCCAGCTGGAAGCCCGGAAGGCGCGTCGGCAAAACATAGACCCCCGGTCCTCCCGGGGGAAGCGCGGCCCTTGCGCCGATGCAAAGGGCTACACGCAAACACCTAACGCCCGGTCAAGAAAGCAAAATCAACCGGGCCCCAGGAACGGATCAGGCCTTGGGCGGCTCGGCCGGGGTGGGGCGCTCGGCCACCACCTGATCGATCAGGCCCCAGTCCCGCGCCTCTTCGGCCGACATATAGCTGTCGCGCTCGAGCTTGGCCTCGATGGCCTCCACCGGCTGGCCGGTGTGCCGCACGTAGATTTGGTTCAGGCGCTTGCGCAGTTCCAGGATCTCGCGGGCCTGAATTTCGATGTCCGTCGCCTGGCCCTGCGCGCCGCCCGAAGGCTGGTGCACCATGACCCGCGCGTTGGGCAGGGCGAAGCGCTTGCCCTTGGCCCCAGCCGTCAGCAGCAGCGAGCCCATCGAGGCCGCCATGCCGATGCACACGGTGCTGACCGGGCTGCGGATGTACTGCATCGTGTCGTAGATCGCGAGGCCGGCACTCACCACGCCGCCCGGACTGTTGATGTAGAACGAGATGTCCTTGTTCGGGTTCTCGCTCTCCAGGAACAGCAACTGCGCGCAGATCAGGCTCGACACCTGGTCATAGACGGCGCCGGTCAGGAAGATGATCCGCTCCTTCAGCAAGCGCGAATAGATGTCATAGGCCCGCTCGCCCCGGGAGGACTGCTCCACCACCATGGGCACGAGGGAGTTGTTGTAAATCTCGACCGGATCGCGGTCCAGCATGGCTCGGCTTCCCATCATGACGCCCTGCCCCGGAATGGGCGCAGGGGTCCGGGGCCCGGGCGACTCCGCCCGATCCCCCAATTGCAACATAGCATGTGGGCATCCTGCCCGACGGGGAAAGCCCCCGCCCAGCCCGCGCCGGAAGGTCAGGCCTTCTGCGACGCCTCGGCCAGGGCCTCGGGCGTCACCGTCTCATCGGTCACCTGGGCGAGTTCCAGCATGAAGTCCACCACCTTCTCCTCGAAAAGTGGGCTGCGCAGCTGCTCCATCGCCTGGGGATTCTTCTGGAAATAATCGATGACCTGCTTCTCCTGGCCGGGGTAGCGCTGCACCTCGGCCATCATGGCGCGGGAGAGTTCCTCGCGCGCCACCTGGATGTTGTTGGTGCGGCCGATCTCGGACAGCAGGAGGCCGAGGCGGATACGGCGCTCGGCGATGGCGCGGTATTCGCCCTTCAGCGTGTCCTCGTCCTTGCCGGCATCCTCGCCGTCCAGCTTGCCGGCCTTGAGGTCGGCTTCCACGCGCTGCCAGATCTCGGCGAACTCGCCATCCACCATTGCGTCCGGCACGGTGAAGCTGGCGCGCTCGGCCAGGGCGTCCAGCAGGCGGCGCTTGATGGCCAGCCGGCTCAGCCCGTCATATTCGCGCTGCAGGCTTTCCGCCACCACTTCGCGCAGCTTGGCAAAGTCTTCCAGGCCCACCTTCTTGGCCAGCTCATCGTCCAGCGCGGGCTTCACGCTGGTCTTGAGTGCCTTGGCGTTGATGGTGAACTCGGCATCCTTGCCCGCCAGCGCGGCCGAACCGTAGGCGGCCGGGAAGCTCACCTGAATAACGCGCTCCTCGCCGGGGGACATGCCTTCCAGCTGCTCGGTGAAGCCGGGGATGAAGCCCTGGCCGGCCACCTCGATGGGCATGTCCTGGGCGGCGCCGCCCTCGAACTCGGTCCCGTCGATGCGGCCGACGAAGTCACAGACCAGCACGTCGCCCTTGCCGGCGGCGCGGGGCTCGGCGTCTTCCAGGGTCGCGTTGCGGGCCTGGATGGTCTCCAGCGTCTTGGCCACCTGCTCCTCACCGGCGACCGCCTTGAGGCGGGTCAGCGTGATGGAGGCGAAGTCCGGCATGGGGATTTCGGGCATCACCTCGACGTCGAGGCGGAACTCGAGGTCCGCGCCCTCGGCGAAGTTCACCAGCTCGATCTTGGGCTGGACAGCGGGGCGCAGGCCGCGCTCCTCCACCACCTTGCCGGTCGCGTCCTGCACCGAGGCTTCCAGCACCTCGCCCATCACGGCCTGGCCGTAGCGGGCCTGGACGATCTTCTGCGGCACCTTTCCGGGGCGAAACCCGGGGATCTTCATGTCCTTGGCGAGTTCCGCGAGGCGCTTGTCCTTCTCCGCGGCGATGGAGGCGGCAGGAACCACCACGGTATAGGCCCGCTTGAGCCCCTCGTTCGCGACCTCGGTCACCTGCATGAAAGCAATCCGTTCCAGTGAAGGCCGGGGGGTTGCAGTGGTGCGGGCGGAGGGACTTGAACCCCCACGGCTTGCGCCACTGGAACCTAAATCCAGCGTGTCTGCCAATTCCACCACGCCCGCGGACCCGCGCTGCCGGTAGGAGACGGCGCGTGTAGCCGAAAGGCCGCATCCCGCCAATACTGCGCCGATGGATTTGCACGACCCGGGTGGGAAGGTGCGCCGCGCGCTGGCGGCGGACGTGGTCTCGGCGGCCGGGTTTTCCCCCTGCCGGCGCTGGCGGTGGTGGCTGGAGCGGCGCTGGGACGGGGCGGCCCCAGGCAGCGCAGGGCCGGGCGTGGTGATCGGGATGAACCCGTCGGTGGCCGACGAGACGGCCGATGACCCAACGGTGGCGGGCGTGATGTGGCGAGCGCGGCACCTGTGGGGGCTGCCGGGGCTGATCATGCTGAACGCCTTCGCCTACCGGGCCACGGACAAGCTGAGGTTGCTGGAACTGGACGACCCGGTGGGGGCGGAGAATGACGCCACCCTCCTGCGCCTCTGCCGGGGCGCGCCGCTGGTGGTGGCGGCCTGGGGGCAGCCGCCGAAGCCGCTCGCAGCCCGCGGGCCGGCGATGGCGGCGATGCTGGCCGGGGCGGGGGTACGGCTCATGTGCTTTGGGCGGAATGGCGATGGCAGCCCGAAGCATCCGCTGTATCAGCGCAAGGACGCGGCCCTGGTCCCCTACTGACCGACCAGCACCTCTGCACACGCATCCAGGATCGCCGCCTCATCCAGCCCGTATTCGGCATAGAGCGCCGGCAAGTCGCCCGCCTGCCCGAACCGGTCCACACCCAGCGCCGCCACCCGCTGCCCGCGCACCCCGCCCATCCAGTCCAGCGCCGCCGGGTGGCCGTCCAGTAGCGTCACGATCCCCGCATCCCGTGCCAGCGGCGCAAGCAGCGTCTCGATGTGGGACGGCGCCCCGCCAGGCCCCTGCCGCGCCCGCTTGCGCGAGGTGAGCCAGCCCTGGTGCAGCCGGTCCGGGCTGGTCACGGCCAGCAGGCCAGCGCCGGGCTCCTCGGCGCGCAGAGTCTCGAACGCGGCCATGGCCTCGGGCGCCAGCGGGCCCTGGTACGCGATGGCGATACGCGCGCCCTCAGCGGGCGGCGTCACCCAGTAGCCGCCGGCGATCACGGCGGCAGGGTCCAGCGTGCGCTCCGGCTGCACCAGGCCGCGCGTGGACAAGCGCAGCCAGACGCTCGACCCCTCGGGGTCCTGCATGTGCGCGAAGGCATGGCGCATCAGGATGGCGAGTTCATCGGCGAAGGCGGGCTCATAGGCAGAGAGCCGGTCCTGCGCCATGCCGATCAGCGGCGTGTTCACACTCTGGTGCTGCCCGCCCTCCGGCCCGAGGGTCACCCCCGAGGGTGTGGACACCAGCAGGAAGCGCGCATCCATGTAGCAACCATAGATCAGCGCATCGAGGCCGCGGTTCACGAAGGGGTCGTAGACCGTGCCGATGGGCAGCAGCCGCGCGCCGTAGAGCCGGTCTGCCAGCCCCAGCGCCGCCAGCACCAGGAAGAGGTTCTGCTCGGCAATGCCAAGCTCGATGTGCTGCCCGGTGGGCGACATGCCCCAGCGCTGCGCCGAGGCCAGCTTCGCGTCCCGGAACACGTCGTTCTTCAGGTGCCGGTCGAAGATGCCGCGCCGGTTCACCCAGGGGCCGAGATTGGTGCTGACCGTCACGTCCGGGCTGGTGGTGACGATGCGCGAAGCGATCTCCTTGTATTCCCCCTCCCCGCGCCCGATGCCGGCCAGGATTTCCCCGAAGGCGGCCTGGGTGGAGAGCTTGCGGCCCGCCGGCACCCGCGGCACCGGGAAACGGGCCGGAACATGGATGGTGGGCGAGGTGAGGCGCCGTCCCTCCGGCGTCAGCTTTTGCGCAAAGGGCACGCTGTTCACGAAGCCCGCCATGTCGGCGGCGGGAAATTCCAGCCCCTCGAAGGCGTCCCATTCATGGCCGGGGCGGATGCCCATCTCGGCCCGGAAGCCCTCCATCTGCTCCTTGGTCATCAGCCCGGCATGGTTGTCCTTGTGGCCGGCGAAGGGCAGGCCCATGCCCTTGATGGTGTAGGCGATGAAGCAGGTGGGCTGGTCGCCCGCCGCGTCCTGGGCGCGGAAGGCCTCCATCAGCGTCTCGATGTCGTGCCCGCCGAGGTTGGTCATCAGCGCCGCCAGCTCATCGTCCGAGAGCGGGTCGATGATGGCGCGCACCCCGTCCTCCCGGCCCAACTCCGCCATCAGCGCGGCGCGCCAGGCGGCCCCGCCCTGGAAGGTGAGCGCGGCGTAGAGGCTGTTGGGGCAGTCGTCGATCCAGTGGCGCAGCGCCTCGCCGCCCGGGCGCGCAAAGGCGGCCACCAGGCGCCGCCCGTATTTCAGCGTGACCACGTTCCAGCCCATGTCGCGGAACAGGCCCTCGATGCGGCCGAACAGGCGGTCCTGCACCACGCTGTCCAGGCTTTGTCGGTTGTAGTCGATCACCCACCAGACATTGCGGATGTCGTGCTTCCAGCCCTCCAGCAGGGCCTCGTAGATGTTGCCCTCGTCCAGCTCCGCATCGCCCACGATGGCGACGTGGCGGCCGGCGGGCAGGTTCTCCGGCACCAGCTTCTTCAGCCGCACGTAGTCCTGCACCAGGGAGCCGAAGCTGGTCAGCGCCACGCCCAGGCCCACGCTGCCGGTCGAAAAATCCACCTCGGCGCCGTCCTTCATGCGCGAGGGATAGGGCTGGATGCCGCCGAAGGCGCGCAGGGTGGACAGGCGTTCCGCGCTCTGCCGCCCCAGCAGCAGGTTCATGGCATGGAACACGGGGCCGGCATGCGGCTTCACCGCCACCCGGTCCGCCGGCTTCAGGATGTCGAAATACAGCGCCGTCAGGATGGAGATGACCGAGGCGCAGGAGGCCTGGTGCCCCCCCACCTTCAGCCCATCGCGGTTGGGGCGGATGTGGTTCGCGTGATGGATCATCCAGGCCGAAAGCCAGAGCAGCTTGCGCTCCACCGCGTGCAGCATGGCCAGGCGCCGGGCCTCGTCCGGTGTTTCCGCCCGTGTGGTGATGCCCTGGACCGTCATGCGCAAACCCTCCGACCTCACAAGAAGCTAGGGCGGGGGGGCCGCAACTCCAAGCGCCCCCGCCCAGGGCGGCCCCGCGCGGGCCTTGCCGCCCGTGCCGGAGCCGCCGCATGCTGGGTCTTCTTACGCGCCGAGTGGACGCATGACCCGCCCTTCGCCACGCCGCCCCGCCCCGCCCACGCCCGAGGAACTGCTCAGGGCCGGCAGGGCGACGCGCCGCCTGGTGGTCGCGGGGTTCGGCGGCATCGCCGCGGCCCTGGCCGGACTGACCATCGGCATCCCGCTGATGTTCCCCGACGCGCAGCCGCCGCCGCGGTTTTCCAACCGCCGCATCGTGCCCCCGCTGCTGCGCGCGCGCCTGGAACTGCGCCACCCCCAGGGGCGCGACAGCCGGCAGCGCGGCACGCCCCCGGGCGACCTCGCGGCGGAAGAAGCCCTGTTCGCGCTGGTGCGCGCCGACATGCGCTTCCTGGGCGAACCCGAGGAGGGGCCGCCCCCGCACGAGATGCTCCAGCTCTGGTCCTATCTCGCCGACGACATCTGGTACTCTGCCTGGGACCGCGTGGCCGTGGTGGCGCCGGGCGGCGCGCCCGATGCCCGACTGCTCGCCGCGCAGGGCGACACGGTCTGGGTCTGGGCGGACCAGCTTGTCGCGGTCGGGCCGGGCCCGTTCGGGCGCATGGCGGACCAGCGGGAGTTGGCCCGCCTCAATCCGGAACTCGACCTGGACGGGCCTGGACTGCGCGGTCGCCTCTCCCTCGGCGAGGCGTTGCTGCTGGACAACGCCTGGGCCTTCGACCCGGCCACCCGCATCGCCCGCCCCCGCGCCGTATTCCAGGCGGGCGGACCGCCCCCCCTCCAACCCGCCGCCCCCGCGGCCGGCCCGGTGTTGGCGCGCGAAGGACGGCTGGGGTCCACCTGGTTCGGCCTGCTGCCCGAGGGGATGGCGATCGGGGGCTCGGTCGCGGCGCAGGACGACGCGGGCGGCTTCCTGCCTGCCCTTGCGGAGCCCATCGGTGGCCGCCTCTGGCGCGGCCGGGTGCGCGACCGGCCGCCCGGCGCGGGCGGAAGCGCCGGCACCTCCCCCGCCGCGACCGATGTGCTCGACGGCGCGCAACCCGTGCAGGGGCTGGACCCGATCCCCTCGGGCGGGCTGGTGATGGCCGGGCCGGGGCGGCTGCTCGGCCTTGATGGCCCGCCCTCCCTCCTGCTCGCCCAGGTGGGAAGGGAGCCCGGCCTGCGCGAGAGCTTGCGCCGGTTGCGGCTGGACGGCGCCACGCTGTGGGAGACGGCGCTTCCCACGACCGAGCAGCTCAATGCCGCCTTCGTCGAGCCGGGCCGGCTATGGCTGCTGGCCCACCCAGGCGGGCTGAGTCAGGACATCCATGCCATCGCCCTGGACGATGGACGCATCCTCCGCACGCGGCACATCTGATCGGCCGTGCCCCTTGCCGCGATGGCCGTGCGGCTCGAAGCTGCGGCCATGAGCACAGAACCCGTCCTCCTCACCCAGCGCGACGCCCGCGGCATCGTGACCGCCACCCTCAACCGCCCGGCGCTGAACAACGCCTACAACGGCGAGATGCTGGAGGCACTGATCTCCGGCATGCAGGCCATGGCCGGTGACCCGTCCGTGCGCGGCCTCGTCATCCGCGGCGCGGGACGGCACTTCCAGGCCGGCGCCGACATCAATTGGCTGACCGAGGCCTCGCGCGCCTCGCCCGAGGCCGCGCACGCCGCGTCCATGCTGACCACCCGCGCCATGCAGGTGCTGAATGAATTCCCCAAGCCAACCTTCGCGGTGATCCACGGCGCCTGCTTCGGCGGCGGCACCGGCATCGCCTGCTGCGTGGACGTCGCACTCGCCAGCACCCAGGCCAGCTTCGGCATCAGCGAGGTGCGGGTGGGCGTGTCCCCCACGCCGATCTCGACGCACATGGTCCACGCCATGGGCGTGCGCCACACCCGCCGCTACGCCATCACCGGCGAACGCTTCGGGCCGGAAGAGGCCATGCGGATCGGCCTCGTGCACGAGGTGGTCGCGCCCGATGCCATGGAGGCGCGGCTGGAGGAGATCATCGGCGCCATGCTGCTCTCCGCCCCCACCGCCATTGCCATGACCAAGCGCAGCATGCTGGGCGCCAACGGGCTGATGCTGGACCAGCGGACCATGGACCAGCTGGCCTACGAGAGCTGGATGCAGCGCGCCTCCGAGGAGGGACGCGAAGGGCTCGCCGCGTTCCGGGAGAAGCGCAAGCCGCGCTGGGCATGAATTCAGCGGGCCAACGCCACAAGGCAAGCCTGGAAGAGGGAGAGATCCGTCCAAGGCATCGCCACGCCGGCCCGCAGCATCACGCCGCCACCGGCGCGGATCGCCCCTTCCAGCATCAGATTTTCCGATAATTCATGGTCCTCGACCTCGAGCCCTGCCGCGTCGCGCCACACGCCGCCCACCGGCGCTGCATCGGCCACCCGATGGCGGTGAGGCCGAGGGTCATGGGTGTAGCCATGCACTGGGCGGCCGAGGCCACGCATGAAGCCCAACTCGAACACCGTCCCCGGGTCCGCCCCCACGCCGCGGAAGGGCGTGAGGTTGGCCAGCAACGCGTCGCAGCCGCGGATGAGCATCTCGTTGGCGGCATGAATGCGCCGCCAGTCCGGCGGGCCCGAGGGCACGGGCACGGGCGCGTCAAGCGGAAACACACCCTCCCAGCCATGCTGCGCGCACAACGCCTTCTTCGCCGCGCCGATGGCGGCGGCCTCAGGCAGGAAGACCTCCGGCCCCGCCAGATAGATCTTCATTGCCGCCTCTTTGCCTCCCGCTCCCACCGCGCCCTATCATCTCGTGCATGAGTCTGGAAAACGAATACAACAACCGCGCCCGTGTCCCGGAGAGCGGCGCGCTCATCGCCCGCTGGATGCAGGCCGCCGCGGACTTTCGGCGGGCCCACCCGCCCGAGACCCTGGCCTATGGCCCCGGCCCGCGCGAGGTGATGGACCTGTTTCTCCCCCAGGGCGTGGCGCGCCCCCCGGTCGTAATCTACTTCCATGGCGGCTACTGGCAGGCGCTGGACGGGCGGGCGGTCAGCCATTGCACGGCGGGACTGGTGGCGCGGGGTGTGGCGGTGGCCGTGCCCAGCTATGACCTCTGCCCCGAGGTGCCGCTCACGCGCATCATGGCGCAGGCCGAGGCGGCGGCACTCGCCCTGCACGCGCTCATGGGCACGCCCGCCCTGGCCATGGGCCATTCGGCGGGCGGGCACCTGGCGGCGATGCTGCTGGCGCGGCTGCCGGCGGAGGTGGTGGCGGCCGCCCTGCCCATCTCCGGCCTGTTCTGGCTGGAGCCGCTGCTCGGGACCTCCATCAACGCGAAGCTGGGGCTGGATGCGGCCACCGCGCGCGGCCTCTCGCCCGCGCTGCTGCCATCGCCGGGGCGCCCCCTGCACGCGGTGGTCGGCGGCGCCGAGAGCGACGAGTTCCTGCGCCAGAGCCGCGAATTCGCCAGCCTCTGGGGCGGCAGCTTCGAGGCGCTGCCCGGGCTGAACCACTTCACCGTTCTGGACCCGCTCACCGAGGCCGCCCATCCGCTGGTCCAGCGCGCCGCGCAGCTTGCGTGGCACGCGGGCGCCGGGCTAACGCAGGCCTGAGGCCAAGAACAACCTTCGATGAAACACGAGACGACGGGAGAGCAGGTGATGGCGTTCCAGGACATGGGTATCAACCGGCGCGGGCTGCTGCTGGCCACGGGCATGGGCGTCGGCGCCGGCACGCTGGCGGCACCCGCCGTGCGCGCCCAGCCCGCCCCCATCAAGGTGGGCGTGGTGGCGGTGCAGACCGGGCCGCAGGCAGCGCTGGGCACCCAGCTGCGCGACGGCTGGACGATGGGCCTGCGCCACCTGGACAACAAGCTGGGCGGCCGCCCGGTCGAGACCATCGTCATCGACGACGAACTCCGCCCCGACGTCGCCGTCACCAAGGTGCGCGCGGCCCTGGAGCGTGACCGGGTGGACATCGTGGTGGGCGTGGTGTTCTCCAACATCCTGGCCGCCGTGATGCGCCCGGTGACGGAAAGCGGCACCTTCCTGATCTCGACCAATGCCGGCCCCTCCACCTTCGCCGGCCGCGGCTGCAACCCCTTCTTCTTCAACACGAGCTACAACAACGACCAGGTCCATTCCGTGATGGGCCAGGCCGCGCAGGACCTCGGCTACCGCCGCGTGTTCCTGATGACGCCGAACTACCAGGCCGGCCGCGACGCCATGGCCGGCTTCAAGTCGCGCTTCCAGGGCGAGGTGCTGGACGAAGTCTTCGTGCCGCTGACCCAGCTCGACTTCTCGGCGGAGCTGGCGCGCATCGCCTCGCTGCGGCCGGACGCCATCTTCACCTTCATGCCAGGCGGGCTCGGCGTGAACCTGGTGCGGCAGTATCGCCAGGCGGGGCTGGCCAACATCCCCTTCCTGTCCACCTTCACCGTGGACGAGGCGACGCTGCCCGCGCAGGGCGAGGCGGCGCTGGGCTTCTACAGCGGCGCCAACTGGGCGCCCAACATGGACAACGCCCAGAACACCCGCTTCGTGCGCGACTTCGAGGCCGGGTTCAACTACGTCCCCGCCACCTATGCCGCGCAGAGCTATGACACCGCCATGCTGCTCAACAGCGCGGTGGGCAAGGTGGGCGGCGACCTGGGCGACAAGAACGCCTTCCGCGCGGCCATCGCGGCGGCGGACTTCACCTCGGTGCGCGGCGGCTTCCGCTTCGGCGCCAACCA
>JBHYDO010000030.1:0-22823 GCA_051860645.1 Roseococcus sp. | reverse complement strand
GCCTGGCCCGGGCTGGAGGGCATGGACCTGGCGCGCGAAGTCACCGCCCGGCAATCCTACCAGTGGGATGAGACGCGCTGGTCCTGGGGCACGGGCTTCGGCAAGCAGGAGGCGCCGCGCTTCCGCGTGGTGGCGCTGGACTATGGCGCCAAGCGCAACATCCTGCGCTGCCTGGCGGACGCCGGCTGCGCCGTGACGGTGCTGCCCGCCACCGCCACCGCCGAGGATATTCTCCGCGAGAAGCCCGACGGCGTCTTCCTCTCCAACGGCCCCGGCGATCCGGCGGCGACCGGCGCCTATGCCGTGCCCGCCATCCAGGCCGTGCTGGAGGCGCGCATCCCCACCTTCGGCATCTGCCTGGGGCACCAGCTTCTGGCCCTGGCCCTCGGCGCCCGCACCTACAAGCTGGACCGCGGGCATCGTGGGGCGAACCAGCCCGTGCAGGACCTGGCCACCGGGAAGGTCGAGATCACCAGCCAGAACCACGGCTTCGCGGTGGATGCGTCGAGCCTGCCCGCCCACGCGAAGGTGACGCACATCAGCCTGTTCGACGGCAGCAACGAGGGCATCGCGGCCACCGATCGCCCCGCCTTCAGCGTGCAATACCACCCCGAGGCCAGCCCCGGCCCCAGCGACAGCCACTACCTTTTCCACCGCTTCGTGGCGATGATGGCCGAGGCCAAGGCGGCCTGAACGGGAGCCAGAGGATGTTTGACCTGTCAGGGCGCGTGGCGCTCGTCACCGGCGGCAATGGCGGCATTGGGCTGGGCTTCGCCCGCGGCCTGGCGCGCAACGGCGCGGCGGTGATGGTGGCCGGACGCGACGCGGCCAAGAACGCGGCGGCGGTGGCCGAACTGGAGGCGCTGGGCGCCACGGCGGCGAGCGTCGAGGTGGACGTGACGGACCCGGCCTCCATCCAGGCCATGGTGGCGCGCTGCATCGGCGTGCTGGGGCGGCTCGACATCCTGGTGAACAATGCCGGCACCAACATCCGCCGCAAGCCCGAGGAGGTCAGCCCGGCCGACTGGCACACGGTGCTGAACACCAACCTCACCAGCGCCATGTTCGCGGCCCAGGCGGCGCATCCGCACATGAAGGCGGGCGGGGTGGGGCGGGTGATCAACAACGGCTCCATGCTGTCCATCTTCGGCATGCCGCTGCATGCGGCCTATGCCTCGTCGAAGGCCGGGGTGGTGGGGCTGACCCGGTCGCTCGCGACCGCCTGGGCGCGCGACGGCATCACGGTGAACTGCGTGCTGCCGGGCTGGATCGACACCGACCTGACGCGCGGCGCGCGGCGCGACATCCCGGGCCTGGACGAGAATGTCCGCACCCGCGCACCCGCCGGCCGCTGGGGCGCGCCCGAGGATTTCGAGGGCATCGCGGCCTTCTACGCCTCCGACGCGGCCTCCTTCATCACCGGCACATCCATCGCGGTGGATGGCGGGTATTCGATCCAAGGCTGATGGGGCGCACATGGTCTTATTTTCTGAGTGGAGGCAACGGCTTTTACTTGGGATCGCCATATTCGATGAAAAGCATCCGCACGAATATGGAAACCTCAAAGAAATTGCTGACCTTTATGCCGCGGACTATAAACCCGGCTGGATTGGGAAAGCGTTCAAATTCTTTGAATCGCGTGGATTGATCACGGGTGTCGCTTACGTTGGGACAGGGCCAGAAGACGGTATAGACGTGATGCTGACCGCTGAAGGGCTTGAGTCAGCCGACGCATATAAAGAAGCTACTTTAAAAAAGGCACGAGATATCCCTGCTTCCGATCGAGTAGTTCGCCTTGATGATAACTCCCCTGAAAGAAATAATGCAATACAGGCGCTAAGCGACCTTGAAGGTTTATTACTAGGCCAATCCAACTCACTGCCACTTGCGACGGAGGAACGTCGGGTTCTCGCGAGTGAGATATCGTCTCTGCGTAACAGGATTGCAGGCGGTTGGATTCGTGTTGGAGAAATTGCAAATGCCATAACCAAAGGCAGCCCCCTGGTTTGGCTTACCGAGAAGGTGGCTGAAAATGTCGTGGGTGCTTTGGTCGGTGCTGCACTGGGTGCCTTGGGGCTAATGCTTGTTGGATTAGTCGGCTGATGCCCCCGCTCGACACATTGCTGGTCTTCGCGGCGCTGTCGCTCGGCCTCGCACTGACGCCGGGGCCGAACATGCTCTACCTCGTCTCCCGCGCGCTGGCGCAGGGGACGCGGGCGGGGATGGTCTCGCTCATCGGCTGCCAGACGGGTTCGCTCGCCATCATGCTCTGCGCGGCGGCGGGCATCACGGCGGCGCTGCTGGCCGTGCCCTATGCCTGGGACGCGCTGCGCCTGGGCGGGGCCGCCTACCTCATGTGGCTGGCCTGGCAATGCGTGCGGCCGGGCGGCGAGCCGCTTTTCGCCCCGCGCGCGCTGCCGGCCGAGCCCGATTCGCGGCTCTTCCTTGTGGGCTTCGCCACGGCCGCACTCAACCCCAAGGTGGCGCTGTTCTACGTGGCGGTGCTGCCGCCCTTCCTTGACCCCGCGCTTGGGAATGTCTTCGTGCAGGCGGCCATCCTGGGCAGCCTGCAGATCGCCATCTGCACGGCGTTCGACGCCGTGCTGGTGCGGGGTGCCGCGGCCACCGCCCGCTTCCTCGGCAACAATCCGGGCTGGATGCTGGTGCAGCGCTGGGTGCTGGGCGGCGCGCTGGCGCTGATCGCGGTGAAGCTTGCGCTTTCCGATACGCGGAGCGCCTGATGAGCGACATCCTGCTCACCATCTTCGCGCTCGGCGCGCTGCTGGCCGGCAGCACGCTGGTCGCCATCGTCACCGTGATCGCGCTGGGCGGCTTCATGGCGCGGCGTGACGCGGCCTTCGGCCTGTCCATGCTGATGATGGGCGTGCTGCTGCACCTCATCGGCCTCTCGCCGCCGGGCAACCCCTGGCCGGTGGTGATCCTGGTCGGCGCCTCGCACGGCATCGCGGCGCTGATCCTGTGGCTGAAGGGGCGCGCACGCCGATGAACGGCTATCTCGTGGGCTTGCTGGCGCTGGCCTATTCGGGGCTGGTGCTGTTCTGGATGGCGCATTCGCTGCGCAAGATCCTGCCGCCGATGCGCGCCGCACTCGCCTCCTTCGCCATTTCCTGCGTGGTGCATGGCGCCACGCTGCTGATGCTGGAGCCGCAGCAGGTGCCCACCGCGCTGGCGCTGTGGGGCGTGCCGCATCTGCTCATCCTGCCGGGGCTGCTGTGGTCGGCCTGGCAGCAACAAAAAGATAAGGGAGGCCAAGCGTGACCGAGATCCTCATCATCCTGCAGGGGCTGCTCTACAGCGGCCTCGTCGTCACGCTGCTGGCGCGCCAGGGGGAGAAGTATCGCCCCGGCACGCTCGGCATCCTGGGCGGGGCGGCGGTGTCGCTCGCCGCGCATCTGCTGCTCACCCTCGTCATCCCGGCCGAATGGCGCGTCACCTGGTTCGTCTTCGTGATCCCCGGCCACATCCTCACGCCCGCGCTGCTGGTCTTCCTCGCGCGGCGCAACACAGGCGTCTGACATGCCCAAGCGCACCGACATCAAGTCCATCCTCATCATCGGCGCCGGCCCCATCGTCATCGGGCAGGCCTGCGAGTTCGACTATTCGGGGGCGCAGGCCTGCAAGGCGCTGCGGGCCGAGGGCTATCGCGTCATCCTGGTGAATTCCAACCCCGCCACCATCATGACCGACCCGGGCCTCGCGGACGCCACCTACATCGAGCCCATCACGCCCGAGATCGTGGAGAAGATCATCGCGAAGGAGCGCCCCGACGCGCTTCTGCCCACCATGGGCGGGCAGACGGCGCTGAACACCGCGCTCAAGCTGGACGCGGCCGGCGTGCTGACCAAGTACGGCTGCGAGCTGATCGGCGCCAAGGCCGAGGTCATCGACAAGGCCGAGGACCGCCTGAAGTTTCGCGATGCGATGAGCAAGATCGGCATCGAGAGCCCGAGATCCGCCATCGCGCATTCCATGGAGGAGGCGCGGGCCGCGCTGGACGAAGTGGGCCTGCCCTGTGTGATCCGCCCCAGCTTCACGCTGGGCGGTACGGGTGGCGGCATCGCCTACAACCGCGAGGAGTTCGAGCAGATCATCGCCGCCGGCCTCGACGCCTCGATGACGAACGAGGTGCTGGTCGAGGAAAGCGTGCTGGGCTGGAAGGAATTCGAGATGGAGGTGGTCCGCGACCGCGCGGACAACTGCATCATCATCTGCTCCATCGAGAACCTGGACCCGATGGGGGTGCACACCGGCGACAGCGTGACCATCGCCCCCGCACTCACCCTCACCGACCGCGAATACCAGCGCATGCGCGATGCCTCCATCGCCTGCCTGCGCGAAATCGGCGTGGACACGGGCGGGTCGAACGTGCAGTTCGGCATCAACCCGGCCGATGGCCGCATGGTCATCATCGAGATGAACCCGCGCGTGAGCCGTTCGTCTGCCTTGGCGTCGAAGGCGACCGGTTTCCCCATTGCGAAGATCGCGGCCAAGCTCGCCGTCGGCTACACGCTGGACGAGCTGAAGAACGACATCACCATGGTGACGCCGGCCAGCTTCGAGCCGACCATCGACTATGTCGTGGTGAAGATCCCGCGCTTCACATTTGAAAAATTCCCCGGCACGCCGGCCACGCTCACCACCAGCATGAAGTCGGTGGGCGAGGCCATGGCCATCGGGCGCTCCTTCTCCGAAGCCCTGCAGAAGGGGCTGCGCAGCCTGGAGACGGGGCTCGCCGGCCTCGACGAGGAAGCGCCGCCGGGCGATGGCAGCCTGGAGGCCTTCCACGCGTCGCTGGCCATCCCGCGCCCGGACCGCGTGCTGACGGTGGCCCAGGCGCTGCGCGCGGGCATGTCGGTGGACGCCATCCACGCCGCCTGCAAGTTCGACCCGTGGTTCATCCGCGAGATCGGCCGCATCGTGGACGCGGAGAAGGTGGTCCGCGAACAGGGCCTGCCCAAGACGGCGCACGGCATGCGCGCCATCAAGGCGCTGGGCTTTTCCGACAAGCAATTGGCCACGCTCACGCGGACGCCGGAGCCGCAGGTCTTCGCCGCGCGCGAGGCGCTGGGCGTGCGCCCGGTCTACAAGCGCATCGACACCTGCGCGGCCGAATTCGCCTCCGACACGCCCTACATGTACTCCACCTATGAGGGCGGGTTCGGCGAGCCCGAATGCGAGGCGCGCCCCACCGACGCCAAGAAGGTGATCATCCTGGGTGGTGGTCCGAACCGAATCGGCCAGGGCATCGAGTTCGACTATTGCTGCGTCCATGCCTGCTACGCGCTGTCCGCCAAGCATGGCGGCGCGGGGTTCGAGACCATCATGGTCAACTGCAACCCCGAGACGGTCAGCACCGACTACGACACCAGTGACCGCCTCTACTTCGAACCGCTGACGCCCGAGGATGTGATCGCGCTGATCCGCCGCGAGCAGCAGAACGGCGAAGTGCTGGGCTGCATCGTGCAATATGGCGGGCAGACGCCGCTGAAGCTGTCGCAGGCGCTGGACCGCGCCGGCATCCCCATCCTCGGCACCAGCGCGGAAGCGATCGACATCGCGGAAGACCGCGAGCGCTTCCAGCTGCTGCTGCGCGGACTCGGCCTCAAGCAGCCCCAGAACGGCACGGCCCGCACGCTGGACGAGGCCGAGGTCGAGGCCGCGCGCATCGGCTACCCGGTGGTGGTGCGCCCCTCCTACGTGCTGGGCGGGCGGGCCATGGAAATCGCCCACAACGCCGAGCAGTTGCGCCGCTTCGGCGTGGAGGCGGTGCGCGTCTCGGGCGAGAACCCCATCCTCATCGACCAGTACCTCCAGGACGCGATCGAGGTGGATGTGGACTGCATCGCCGACGCCGATGGCCAGGTCTATGTCGCGGGCGTGATGGAGCATATCGAGGAAGCCGGCATCCATTCCGGCGACAGCGCCTGCTCGCTGCCGCCCTATTCCCTGCCGCCCGCCATTGTCACCGAACTCAAGGCCGAGACGGAGGCCATGGCCCGCGCGCTCAAGGTGCGCGGCCTGATGAACGTGCAATATGCGGTGAAGGATGGCGAGATCTTCGTGCTGGAGGTGAACCCCCGCGCCAGCCGCACCGTGCCCTTCGTGGCCAAGGCCACGGGCGTGGCCGTCGCCAAGATCGGCGCGCGGGTGATGGCGGGTGCGAAGCTCTCCGAGTTCAAGCTCGATGACGACGCCGTCTCGCGCCATGTCGCCGTGAAGGAAGCTGTATTCCCCTTCAACCGTTTCCCCGGCGTGGACGTCCTGCTGGGGCCGGAGATGAAGTCCACCGGCGAGGTGATGGGCCTCGACACCAGCTTCGAACGCGCTTTCCTGAAGTCGCAGATGGGGGCCGGGGTGAAACTGCCCGAGGGCGGTACCGCCTTCATCAGCGTCCGCGAGGGCGACAAACCCGCCGCTGTCGGCTTGGCGCGCAGGCTGACCGAACTCGGCTTCCGCATCATGGCCACCCGCGGCACCGCGGCCCGGCTGCGCGAGGCGGGGCTGGAGGTCTCGGTGATCAACAAGGTGCTGGAAGGCCGCCCGCATTGCGTGGACGCCATCAAGTCCGACGAGATCCAGCTGGTGATCAACACCTCCGGTGGCGGGCGCAGCGTGTCGGACAGCTTCGACATCCGCCGCTCGGCGCTGACGCAGGGGGTGCCGCACTACACCACCATCGCGGGCGCGCGCGCCGCGGTGGGCGCCATCACGGCGCTGCGCACGCAGACGCTTGATGTGGCGCCTTTGCAATCCTACTCTACCACGTCGTTCTGACATCATGGCGGGGGCGATCCGGCCCCCACCTCACCCCCCTTCTTCTTCGGCGGGCCCGCCCTTTCTCCAGGATGGTGTCGCGGGCAGGGGGGCCATACGCGAAGGAAGACTGCCCGTGCAGAAGTTCCCGATGACCGCCGAGGGGCTGGCCAAGCTGGAAGAGGAACTGCGGCACCTGAAATCCGAGGAGCGCCCGGCCATCATCCGCGCCATCGCCGAGGCGCGCGCCCATGGCGACCTGTCGGAGAATGCGGAGTACCACGCGGCGCGTGAGCGCCAATCCTTCATCGAGGGCCGCATCGGCGAGCTCGAATCCATCATCCCCTCCGTCGAGGTCATCGACGTCTCCAAGATGAGCGGCAACCAGGTGCGCTTCGGCGCCAAGGTCACCATCCTGGACGAGGAGACGGAGAAGGAGACCACCTACCGCATCGTCGGCCAGTATGAGGCGGACATGAAGTCGGGCTCCATCTCGCTCTCCTCGCCGCTCGCCAAGGCGCTGATGGGCAAGACGGTGGGCGACAGCGTGGAGGTCCCGGCGCCGGGCGGCGCGCGGGCGGTGGAAATCACGGCCGTCGCCTTCCGCTGAGGGCGCGCCGACATGCCCGCACCTGCCGCCGTGGCCCTCGGCGCCGCGCCCGCCCTGACGCTCGCTGACGTCCGTGCGGCCGCGGAGCGCATCCGCGGCGCCGTGATCCGCACGCCGACGCTGGAAAACCCGGCCGTCAGCCGAGCCGCCGGCGCGCGCGTGCTGCTGAAGCTCGACAACCTTCAGGCCACCGGCGCCTTCAAGGAGCGCGGGGCCGCCAACCGCCTCGCCCTGCTGACCCCGCGTGAGAAGGCCGCCGGCGTGATAGCCATGTCGGCCGGCAATCATGCCCAGGCGGTGGCGCGGCATGCGCAGCTGGCTGGCGTGGCCGCCACCATCGTCATGCCGCGCTTCACGCCCGCCACCAAGGTGGTCCGCACCGAGTTCTGGGGTGCGCGCGTGGTGCTGAACGGCGAGACCCTGGCCGAGGCCGCCGCCCACGCCCATGAACTCGCCCTGCGCGAGGGGCTGACCTTCATCCACCCCTATGACGACCTGGCCGTGATCGCGGGGCAGGGGACCATGGCCCTGGAAATGCTGGAGGACGCGCCCGAGATCGAAATGCTGGCCATCCCCGTCGGCGGCGGAGGGCTGTGCTCGGGCATCGCCACCGTGGTGGCGGAACTGCGGCCCGGCATGCCGGTCTTCGGCGTCGAGGTCGAAGGCTATCCCGCCATGGCGCAGCGCCTCGCGGGCCGGCCGGTGTCCGTTGGTGGCCCCACCATCGCCGAAGGCATCGCGGTGCGCGACGTGGGCGAGCGGCCGCTCTCCATCCTGCGGTCGCTCGGCGTCGAGGTGCTGCTGGTGCCCGAGCGCGCGGTCGAGCAGGCGGTGGCGCTGCTGGCCGAGGGGGCGAAGGTGGTGGCGGAAGGCGCGGGGGCCGTGGGGCTGGCTGCGCTGCTGGCGCACCCGGAGCGGTTCAAGGGCCGCGTGGTGGGCACCACCGTCTGCGGCGGCAACATCGATGCGCGGGCGCTGTCCAACGTGCTGCTGCGGCAATTGCTGCGCGACGGGCGCATCCTGCGGCTGCATTTCGACATTCCGGACCGGCCGGGCGTGTTGGCCGACATCTCGAAGCGCATCTCCGACGTCGGCGGCAACGTCATCGAGGTGAAGCACCAGCAACTCTTCGGCGCCCCCACGGTGCAGAGCACGGAGCTGCACCTGATGGTCGAGGTGCGCGACAGCGTGCAGGGCGATGCCATCGTGGCCGCCTCGGAAGCGGGCGGGTACGTCGTGCGGCGCGGCTGAGCCACGCTGCCTCTAGAGCCGTTCCGGTTGGCAGCGGCTCACGGCAACGCCTCTAGCATCTTGTTTTGACGAGCATCTTCACCCGATCAGGTGATTCCACCTGATTGGGATCCGCTCCAAGGGGCACCGGCCAGGGAAAAGGCGGCCCTTGCGGGGGCCGCCTTTTTCGTATGCGCGCGCTGGCGCGCCACCAAACGAAAAGGGGCGCCTCGCGGCGCCCCTTCCCAAATCCAGACCGGAAAAGCCTGCTCAGCGCAGGACGATTTCCACGCGGCGGTTCTGCGGCTCGCGCACGCCAAAGGCGGTCGGCACCAGCGGGCGGTCGAAGCCGAAGCCCTGGATCGTGATCTCGTTCCGGTTGATGCCACGGCGCACCAGCTCGGCGGCGACGGCCTCGGCGCGACGCACCGACAGGCGCTGGTTGTGGGCCGCGCTGCCGGTGAGGTCCGCATGGCCCGAGACCTCGATGCGGGTCGAGGAGACGGTGCGGGCGTTGGTCGCCGCTTCCGCGATGATCTGGCGGGCGCGGTCGGTCAGGTCGGCGCGATCCCAGTCGAAGAACACCAGGAAGGTGCGGGCCGGGGCCGGGGCGGGCGCCGGGGCGGCCGCGACAGGGGCGGGCGCGGGCGGCAGGAAGTTGTAGCGCAGGCCGATCAGCACCGAGTGGTTGTGGTTGTCGGGGGCGAAGCTGCCGCGCGTCGTCGTGCCGCCCACCGTGCGGATGGAACGCATGTCGCGCTCCAGCGTGCTCAGGTAGCGGTACTCGGTGGTCACGGCGAGGCCGGGGGCGAAGGCGTCGAGGCCAATGGCCACGCCCGCAATGCCCTGGTAGGCGAAGCGGCCATCGCCCTTGATGATCGCGGCACCCGAAGTGGCGAAGCGTGCCTGCACGTCGTCATAGTCGCTCCACATGTAGCCGGCGCCGACGCCGACATAGGGGGTGAGCGAGATGCCGCCGAAATTCAGGCCGAGCGGGATGTCGTAATAGGCGTTGCCCATCACGCCATACTGGCGCAGCCAGCCCTCGGCGCGCGGGGCGCGGACGCCGCCCACGGTGATGTTGTCCACCTTGTTTTCGCGGTAGCTGGCCTCGATCTCGGCGCGGATGCCGTTGCCGAAGCCGTAGCCCGCATTCAGCACCACGACATGGCCGGTGCGGAAATTGATGCGCGAGGGGGTGTTGCCGAAATTGCCCGTCTCGCGGTCGTGGAAGTTCGCGCCGACGCCGGCACCGACATAAAAGCCGGTCACGGGCTGCGCGCCCACCGAGGGGCTCAGCGCGAGGCCGGTGACGGACAGCGCCGCGACGCCCAGGATTACGTTCTTCATGCGACTTCTCTCTCCGTTGTCTTTTCTGCGGGTGTCTTGTCCACGGTGTCTCTTCCGCGGGTGCCGTGGCCCCCGGACCACGTCGCATCTCACGATATGAGAGGAAGCGGCGGATTCAGCCAAGGTCCATCGCAGGGCTGTGTCCGCGTTTGTGACCGCCCGTTGCCCAAATGCCACAGTTGCCCGGAGAACACAGGGTTCAGAAAAACGCGGAGTTTACAACGGAAAGGAGGCATGCGTCAGAGCGGCACGCCCGGCGCGTTCTTGCCGGTGCGGATGGTTTGGAGCGTCTGGACGCGCAGCACGTTCTGCGCGCCGGTCAGGCGGCCCGTCAGCTCGTTCTCATGGGCGGTATCCCGCGCCACCAGGCGCAGCAGGAAGTCGCCGCCGCCACGGATCATGTGGCATTCGCGCACCTCGGGCCAGCCCGTCACCTCCGCCTCGAAGGCGTCGAGCACGGACTGCTTCTGGCTCTCCAGCCCAACGATGGCGAAGAAGGTGACCTCGAAGCCCAGTGCGCCGGGGTCCAGCTCGGCGTGGTAGCCGCGCAGCACGCCGGCCTCCTCCAGCCGGCGCACGCGGCGCAGGCAGGGGGGGGCGGACAGCCCCACCCGTTGCGCGAGTTCGACATTGGTGATGCGCCCGTCGGCCTGGAGCTCGGCGAGGATTCGCAGGTCCATCGCGTCGAGAGAGGCGGAGGGGTTCACAGTTTCGTTGCCTGCGGGAGCCATGTGACGCAATATCCTTGCGGATGTGCGCGCTTGCAAGCGTCCCGCTTGTGGCGCGCGCCAAGATGGGCAGATATGCGTCCAGAACACGCCAGCAGCCGGAGCCCCAAGGTGCCCGCAACCCAAAGACGCCGCCTCCTGATCATCGGGGCCGGGCCCGCCGGCTACACGGCCGCCATCTACGCCGCGCGTGCGGGGCTGCGCCCCATCCTGGTGGCCGGGCTGCAGCCCGGCGGCCAGCTCACCATCACCACCGAGGTCGAGAACTACCCCGGATTCGCGGAGGCCGTGCAGGGCCCCTGGCTGATGGAACAGATGCGCGCCCAGGCCGAGCATGTCGGCACCGAGATCCGCAACGACATCGTGACCCGCGTGGACTTCTCCGCCCGCCCCTTCCGCAGCGAATGCGACAGCGGCGAGGTGATCCTGGCCGATTCGGTCATCATCGCCACCGGCGCGCAGGCGCGCTGGCTGGGCGTGCCGGGCGAGGCGGCGCTGTCGGGCTTCGGCGTCTCGGCCTGCGCCACCTGCGACGGCTTCTTCTTCCGCGGCAAGGACGTGGCGGTGGTGGGCGGCGGAAATTCCGCGGTGGAGGAGGCGCTGTATCTCTCCAACCTCGCCCGCCATGTGACGCTGGTGCACCGCCGCGACTCGCTGCGCGCCGAGCGCATCCTGCAACAGCGCCTCTTCGCCCGTCCCAATGTGACCATGCTCTGGGACATGGTGACCGAGGCCATCCTCGGCACCGAGGCCGCCCGCCCGGTGGCCCGCGCCCTCGCGCTGCGCCACGCCAAGACCGGTGAGCGGCGCGAATTGCCGGTGGATGGCGTCTTCGTGGCCATTGGGCACGACCCCGCCACCGCCCTGTTCCGCGGCCAGCTCGACATGGACGAGAGCGGCTACCTGGCGGTCAGCCCTGGCGGCACCAGCACCAGCATTCCCGGCGTCTTCGCCGCCGGCGACGTGGCGGACAAGGTCTATCGCCAGGCGGTGACGGCGGCCGGCAC
The DNA here is from genome assembly GCA_051860645.1 of Roseococcus sp. GTDB lineage: Bacteria > Pseudomonadota > Alphaproteobacteria > Acetobacterales > Acetobacteraceae > Roseococcus. The sequence goes on along the minus strand of JBHYDO010000030.1, from coordinate 11,124 downwards.
GGGCTGCATGGCCGCGCTGGACGCGGAGAAATTCCTGGCGGAACACGAGACTTCCGCCGACCAGGTGGCCGCGTGATGCCGCTCGACTGGGACAAGCTGCGCGTCTTCCACGCGGTCGCCGAGGCCGGCTCCTTCACCCATGCGGGCGAGACGCTGGCGCTGAGCCAATCGGCCGTCTCGCGGCAGATACAGGCGCTGGAGGAGGCGCTGGCGGTGCCGCTGTTCCACCGCCACGCGCGGGGGCTGATCCTGACCGAGGCCGGCGAGACGCTGAACCGCACCGTGCGCGAGGTCTTCGCCAAGCTCGCCATGACCGAGGCGCTGCTGACCGAGGGGCGCGAACGCCCCGCCGGCCGGCTCAAGATCACGACGACGACGGGCTTCGGCGGCTCCTGGCTGGCCCCGCGCCTGCACCGCTTCCTGGAGAGCTACCCCGAGATCAATGTTTCGGTGGTGCTGGACGACGCCGACCTGGACCTTGCCATGCGCGAGGCCGATGTCGCCATCCGCATGCACGCCCCCCGCCAGCCCGACCTGATCCAGCGCCACCTGGCCAGCTTCGGCTGGAAGGTGGTGGGCAGCCCGGAATACCTCAAGCGCATGGGCATGCCCCAGCGCCCCGAGGACCTGGACGCGCACCGCCTCATCGTCTGGGGCGATTACCGCCCGCCGGTGGAGGAGATCAACTGGCTGGCCGAGATCGGCCGGAAGCCGGGGCAGGGGCGGCGCGGCTCGGTGGAGGTGAACAGCCTGAACGGCATGCTGCGCGCCGTGCAGTCGGGCCTCGGCATCGCCGCCATGCCCGACTACATGGGCCATGAGCTGGACGGGCTGGTGGCGGTGCTGCCGGAGTTGAAGGCGCCCAAGATCAACGCCTATTTTGTCTACCCGGAGGAGATGCGGGCCTCCAAGCGCGTGTCGGTGTTCCGCGATTTCCTGGTGGCGGAGCTGACCCACCCCCCGGGCTGAGTCAACTGTGGCGGGGACGCGGTGCCACGCCACCCCCGCAACACGCGACATCGCGCGACCCCACCGCGCGATACCGCGCACCGCTCGCCAGAGTTGCATGGAATTATGCATTTCGCGTGACTTTTTTGCGGCTACATGTCCTCGCTGGGCGCATGACTGGCCCGAAGATTTGACGCATCCGCATGGCCAGCCAAGGCCTACATTGGGTCCATCGGTCAATTGACGCCGATAGGGTCGTCTTGATCCTTCGTCTCCCAGACGTGAAGCCTCCCTGTATCAACTGGCCCGCCGTCCCTCGGGGTCGGCGGGCCTTTTTTATGCAGGCATGCACGCAAAGGTTGCTGAACTCTTGATTGAGTGCTTCAATCACGAGTTTGCAATCGAATCACACCAATTGCGTGCGGTTCCCGATGCTCGCTATACAAGATGTTGCAGCACTGGCCGCGCCGCGGCGTGAGGACATCTTGGCATTGCCCCCCTTCGCCCCGCTTCCCGCCCTTGTCGCCGCGCCGCGCTCCGTCGGCAGCGTGGCGCTGCGGCCGCTTTTGGCCATGCTCGTCGCCTTTGGCCTGGGGTTCGGCATTCTCACCCTGTCCGGCTGGCAGGCCGATGGGCTGGCACGGGAGGACGAGGCGCGGCGCATCATCCACGCTATCCGGCAGCAGGCCCTCGACACTGCGCGGCTGCTGGAACCATTCGCCGTCTCCGACACCGCCGCCCGGCACATCCATGCCGCGCCCGATCTCCCCTGGATCCGACAGGAACTTGCCCGCCAGGCGGCGTTGCTGCAGCAGGACGTGGCAATGCTGGTGCGGCCCGACGGCTTCCTGGAACTGGCGCTGGCCGGTCGCGAACCCATGCCGCCCGGCCAGGCCGCCCCCCTTCTGCTGCAACTGGCCCCCGCCATCGCGGCGCTGCGCGGGCAGCGCAACGCCCATCGCCCGCAGGCGATGACGCAGGGCGGCACCCAGGGCCAGGGGCTGCGGCTGGTGCTGACCACACAACTCGGCGGCCGGCCGGCACAGGCCACGCTGGCCACCATCGTCCCTGCCACGGCCTTGCCTGACCTGCCGCCGCCACCGCCGCCCCTTGTCATCATGCTGCGCTGGCTGGACAGTCCGGCCTTCCTGCGCGGCATCGCCGCCACGCAATTGGTGGCGCAACTTCGGGTGGCACCCGACCGCGCGCCGATCCGCGGGGAGGCGGAGGGGGTGGCGACCGCCACGCTCGACGACGCCGCCGGCGCGCCGGTGATGCGCCTGGCCTGGGAGCCGCAACGCCCGGGTGCCGCGCTGCGACGCGACGTGCTGCCCTTCCTCTGGGGCGGGACCGGCCTCGTGGGGCTTCTCGCGCTATGGTCCGCCTGGCAGACGCGCCGTGCCGCGCAGGCGCTGGCCGACCATGCCCGGGCCGCGACAGGTGCCGCCCACACCGACCCCCTGACCGGCCTGCCCAACCGCCGTGCCCTGGAGGCGCGCGCCCCCGACCGCCTGGCCACCGGCCCCATGCTGCTGCTGCTGCTCGATTTCGATCGCTTCAAGCGGGTGAACATGGACCTGGGCCATGCCGCCGGGGACAGGCTGCTGGCCGCCACCGCCACGCGCCTTGCGCAGTGGCTGCGCGACACGCAGGAGGGGGCGGAGCTGTTCCGGCTGGAGGGTGACCAGTTCGCGCTGCTGCTGCCCGGCGCTTCGCCAGACGCATCGGGCGAACCCCGCGCGGCCGCGTTGCGCCTCTTCAGCCGGGTGCGCCGCGCCGCGCGCCAGGCGGTGCTGCTCGAAGGCGGCGAGGTGCGGCTCGACGTCTCGGCGGGCATTGCGATGGCGCCGGCGCATGGCACCGCCCTCGAGGCGCTGCTGCGCCGCGCCGAAGCCGCCGGCCAGGCGGCCAAGCGCGAGGGCCGCGGTTGCGGCGTGGTGTTCGAGCCACAGCATGACCGCCGCCACGCGAGGCGCCTCGCCATGGAGGGCGCCCTGCTGCGCGCCCTGCGCGAGGGGCTGCTGCATGTCCACTACCAGCCGCAATTCGACCTCCGCACCGGCGCGCTCTGCGGGGCGGAGGCGCTGGTGCGTTGGGACGACCCGCGGCTGGGCAGCGTCCCGCCCGCCGACTTCATCCCGCTGGCCGAGGAGATGGGCGTCATCTCCGACGTGGCCCTGCTGGTGCTGAGCGATGCGGCCGAGCTACTGGGCGTGTCGGCGGTGCCGCGCATCGCGGTCAACCTCTCGGTCATTCAGTTGCGCCGCGACGGCCTGCTCGAGCAGGCGCTCGCGGTGCTGCACGAGGCGGGCGTGCCGCCCGGGCGGGTGGAGTTCGAGGTGACGGAAAGCGTGCTGGCCGAGGACACGCTGGGCATGAAGCAGCGCCTTGATGCGCTGCGCGCGGCGGGCTTCGCGCTCGCGCTCGATGATTTCGGCACGGGCTTCTCGGCGCTGTCCTACCTGCGCCAGTTCCGCTTTGACCGGCTGAAGATCGACCGCAGCTTCATCCGCGACCTTGGCCAGGACGCCGAGGCGCGTGCGGTGGTGGCGAGCGTGGTGGATCTGGGCCACGGGCTTGGCCTCGAGGTGCTGGCCGAGGGGGTGGAGACCGAGGCGCAGCTGGCAGAACTGCGCCGCATGGGCTGCGACCTGGCGCAGGGCTACCTCACCGGCAAGCCGATGCCGGGCGAGGAACTGCGCGCGCTGGCGGCGCGCGGGGAGCGGTTGCAAGCCGCTGCCCCTCTTTGACATCGCGGCCGCCGGTGATAAGGGAGGCGGCGTCGGAGCGTAGCGCAGTCTGGTAGCGCACCAGTCTGGGGGACTGGGGGTCGTGGGTTCGAATCCCGCCGCTCCGACCATCCTCGCCCCGTTTTTCGGACCCCCGTGACGGGACCTCTCGCCGCCTGGCAGCGTGGCGCGGGCGCCGCGGATCACTGCTCCGCCGAACATGCAGCAGCGGCGCGCGTCCTGCCCCCAGCCCGTTGACGCGGCATGCCCGGCGCGAACCACCACCATGCGGAGCTTGGGCTGGCGGAAGCATCGGCGGCGTAGCGACGCCCGGGGCGGCAAGCCCGCGTGCGAGGTCGCCATCGCCTCCTCCGGCCTCCCATCGGGAGGTGCCTAAGGAGCCCGGCGGGTGGACAGCCTCTCCCAACACCGTGAAAAAAACTCAATAAAATCTGATAGATAGAGGCCTTTTTCCTCTTGTTCAGGATAATGTATTCAGCGTCCATACATGAATTCGATCCATATTTATGTATTTGACAATAGTTACATTTTTCTTTCCGGCAACGAAGAACAGCAATGTTAGTACATTCTTCGGCAAATTTGCGTTTTATGTTTGTGGCTCAGGAAATCCGAAGTTCTCGGAACCGCGGTAGTCACTCTCTCGGATACATAACCTGCGGTGCTGTGGTTAGATGGGGCGTGAGTCCCGACTTGCCTTCCACAACCAACGGAGCATCCAATGACCTTCCTCGCCCCCACCGCCCCGCACGCCCTGGCCGGTTCCTTCCCGGATTCCGCCACGCTGCTGTCCTCCGTCGCCTTCGAGACGCTGGAAACCCGCCACGAGCCCGATTCCAAGAGCTTCTGGGCCTATATGCGCCCCGGCCCGAAGCCTTGCTTCACGGTGGAACTGCTCAACGACATCCTGGCGCAGCAGGCGATGCTGCGCTCGGTCCTGGCACCCGCGCAGCGCGCCGAGAACGGCGCCGCCCTGCAATACTACGTCATGGGCAGCCGCCTGCCCGGCATGTTCAACCTGGGCGGCGACCTGGCGCTCTTCGCGGACCGCATCCGCGCGCGTGACCTGGCCGCGCTTCGCCGCTACGGCAACCTCTGCGTCGAGGCGATCCATGGCAATGCCGAGGCCTTCCAGGCGCCGGTCGTGACCATCGCGCTCGTGCAGGGCGATGCGCTGGGCGGCGGCTTTGAATGCGCGCTGGCCTTCGACGTGATCGTGGCCGAGCGCAGCGCGAAGTTCGGCCTGCCGGAAATCCTGTTCAACCTCTACCCCGGCATGGGCGCCTATTCGTTCCTGTCCCGCCGCCTGGGTCAGGTGGAGGCCGAGCGCATGATCATGTCCGGCAAGATCTACACCGCCGAGGAAATGCACGCGCTCGGCATCGTGGACGTGCTGGCCGAGGATGGCCAGGGCGAAGCGGCCGTCCGCGCCTACATCGACCGCGGCAGCCGCAAGCACAACGCGCAGTCCGCGCTGCTGCGCGTGCGCCGGCGGGTGAACCCCGTGACGCTGACCGAACTGCGCGACGTGGTCGAGATCTGGGCCGAGACGGCGATGGGCATTTCCGACATGGACCTGCGCAAGATGCTCCGCCTCACCCAGGCGCAGGACAAGCGCATCGCGCTCGCCAGCCAGCAGGCGCCGATCCCGGCGATCGCCGCGGAATGAGGGCTTGCTCGGGGGCGCCGGGACGCGACCACGGTCCGGATGGCCGTGTCCGCCGGCGCCCTTCTCCCCTCAGTGTGGCCGTGTCGCCCGGGTTTCGGGCGCATGGCCCTCGCTGCCCTGCAACAACAGCGGCCGCGCGCGGGCGACCTCATGCTGCATGCGTTCGACGATGGCGCGGCCCTCCTGGCTCAGGACGTCCGGGCCCACGCTGCGGTAGTGCACGCACAGCTCGCACAGCGCGCGCGCGCCCACATTGGTGGCGGCGCTGTGCAGGGAGTGCGCCTTCGCGCGGAAGGCGGTCGCGTCCTGCGTCTGCAGCGCGTGGTCCAGCTCGGCCAGGATGGTGGTGGTGTCCTCCAGGAAATCCTCGACCAGGCCGCGCACGAACTCCGCACCGCCGAGCGCCGCAAGGCCGTCCAGCGTGACCTTATCCACCACCACCGTCTCCGACGCGCGAAAGCGCGGCAGCCCCGCATCGGGCGCGACCGCGGCAGGCCCCTCCTCCTTTTCGAGCGGCAGGCCCTCGATCGCGGCCAGCAGCGCCTCGGGCGAGAGCGGCTTCACCAGGCAGCCCGCGAAGCCCGCCATCTCGCAGCGCCGGCGCGCATCCTCCGTGGCGTCCGCGGTCAGTGCCAGCCAGGGCACCGCACGCCTGCCCAGGGATTGCACGCGGTAGAGGTTCGCCGCCTCGATGCCGTCCATGCGCGGCATGTTGATGTCCATTAGGACCAGGTCGAAGGCCTCCTGCTCCAGGGCGTCCAGCGCGGCCTCGCCGTCCTCGACCAGCACGGCGTGATGCCCCGCGCTCTCCAGGATCTTTTCCGCCACCCGCAGGTTGACGCGGTTGTCGTCCGCCACGAGCACCGTCAGGGCGCGCTGCGCGCGGCGCGTGGGCTGCGCATCCGAAAGCCGCGCGTCGCCATTCCCAAGTCGCAGCGCAAGGGCGAGGCGGGAGGCCAGCTCCTCCCCGCGCTGCCACACGATGGTCAGGAAGGCGCGACGGAGCGGCTGCGGCGGCAAGCCCGCGACGTCATCGGGTGAGAGCAGGACGCAGCGCCAGGCCGCCGCCGGGTCCAGCATTTCCAGCGCCTGCGCCAGCGCCTCCGGGGCCATGGCCAGCGCCGCATGGTCGGTGACCAGGATGCGCGGCTCACCGTCCGGCAGGCCGCCGAGCGCCGACACGGCCTCGGGCAGGGAGCTGGCGGGCCGCAACCGCAGGGCCGGGTTGGCGGCCGTCAGGCGCTCGATCTGGCGCCGCGGGTCGGCGGAGAGCAGCACGGCCGGGGGCAGGGGCGCCAGTTCGGGTGGCGCCTCGGCCAGCCCGATGGGCAGGTCGCACCAGAAGGTGCTGCCCACGCCCTCCTGGCTTTCCAGGCCGATCTCGCCCCCCAGCAGACTCACCGAGCGCTGCGCGATGGCAAGGCCGAGCCCGGTGCCGCCGAACCGGTTGATGATGGTGGCATCCGCCTGGGAGAAAGCCTCGAAGATGCGCTTCTGCGCCTCGGGCGCGATGCCGATGCCGGTATCGGTCACCTCGAAGCGCAGGCGCAGGCCCTGCGCGCCGGACGTCGCGTCGGCGGCGATGACCACGCTGCCCTGCCCCGTGAACTTCACGGCGTTGCCCGCGAGATTGAGCAGGATCTCGCGCATCAGCATCACATCGCCCACCACCCAGTGCGGTGTGCGCGCGGTGACGTGGAAGGTGAGGCGCAGGCCCTTCTGCTGCGCCTGGCCCATCAGCATCCGGCGCACCTCGTCGAGCAGCGTCGGCAGGCAAAGGGCCGCGCGGGTCACGGGCATGCGCCCGGCCTCGATGCGGGAGAAGTCCAGGATGGTGTTGATGAGGTTGAGCAGGTTGCCGCCCGCGTCCATCACAGTGCGGGCCATCTCCTGCTGGTTCGGATCAAGGCGGGTGCGCTGCAGCAGCCCGCCCATGCCGATGATGGCGTTCAGCGGCGTGCGCAGCTCGTGGCTCACGCTGGCCAGGAAGAGGCTCTTGGCCTCGTTCGCGGCCTCGGCCTGGGCCTTCGCGGCCGAGAGCTTGCGGATCAGCGTGCCCGAATAGGCCGGGATCGCGACCAGGCCCAGCAGGAAGCCCATCGAGAGATGGATCTGCTCGCTCCAGAAGGGAGTCGTGACCACGACCGCGGTGAAGCCGACCAGCCCCGCGATCTGCGCCACGCGCAGCCACTTCACCCCGAAGCGGAACCCGTTTCCGAGGATCACCCAGAGATAGATCGGCGCCAGGACCGAGGTCACCTCCCCGCCGGCATGGAGCTCGTAGGAGAGGAAGCCCATGTCGAGGAGCAGCGCCGTCACCCGCCGCGGGATGTTCGTCGCCGGCGAGACCAGGATGTGCACGAACAGCGCGACGGCCACCAACCAATAGGCGCCCACCACTTCCAGCGTGTGCCCGGGCGCACCCTCCAGCACGAGGAACACCGTGATGATGAGCGCGAAGGCGAGCCGGTTGAAGCTCATCTCGTGCTCGGTGTCCGGCCGCCCGCGCAGCCGGCGCAGCACCGAGCCTGCGCGGCGGGCCGACGAGGCGGGTCGGGCCTGATCCGGCCCGGCCGTCTCCGAAGGCTGGGTGTCGCGCGGGGCTGCCATTCAGTCGCCCGGGTTCCGCGCCCGATGTGGGGCGGCGGCGGGCAGGCGGCGCCTGTCGCGGCTCATGCGAGGGCCGGCCATTGCTGGGCTTGCGACAGCATCCCGGTCAGCGCCTCGGCCGAAATCGGGCGGCTCACGAAATAACCCTGGATCTCGTCGCAGCCCAGGGCGCGCAGCGCCTCGATCTGTTCGGGCTTCTCCACCCCCTCGGCCACCACCTCCATGCCCAGGCTGTGCCCGAGCGAGATGACGCTGCCCACGATGGCGGCGTCCACCTTGTTCGTGACGAGTTGCGCCACGAAGGAACGGTCCACCTTCAGCCGCTGCGCCGGAAAACGCTTCGCATAGGTCAGCGACGAGTAGCCGATGCCGAAATCGTCGATGGAGAGGCTGACGCCCAGCCCGCGCAGCTGGTGCAGCGTCTCGGCCACGTCGTCCACATTGTCCATCAGGACGCTTTCGGTCAGCTCGATGTCCAGGAGCTGCGGGTTCAGCCCGCTCTCCGCCAGGGCGGTGGCGACGTAGCCCAGCACATCCCCCTCCCGGAACAGCGAGGGCGAGATGTTGGCCGCGACGCGCATCCCGCCATCCGGCCCGCCCGCCCAGGCCACGCCCTGCCGGCACACCGTGAGCAACACCCATTGGGTGATGGGGGTCAGCAGCCCCGTCTCCTCCGCCGCGGGCAGGAAGGTGCCGGGGGAGAGCAGCCCGCGGGTGGGGTGGCGCCAGCGCAGCAGCGCCTCGGCCCCGCTGATGCGGCCGGTCTTCAGCCTCACCTGCGGCTGCCAGACCAGCTCGAACTCCTCCCGCTCCACCGCCAGGCGCAGGTCCGCCTCCAGCTGCAATGCCTCGCGCGCGGCGCGGTCCATCTCGTTGTCGAAGAAGCGATAGGCGCCGCGGCCGGCCGCCTTGGCGCGATACATGGCCATGTCGGCATTGCGCAGGAGTTCGTCCGCGCTGCCCGCATCGGTCGGGTGGAGCGTGATGCCGATGCTGCCCGAGATCGAGAGGTTGCGCTCCATGACGACGAAGGGTCGGTCCAGCGCCTCGATGACGCGGGTGGCCAGGTGGGCGGGGTCCTGCGCGGAGCCGAGGCCCTCCTGCAGGATGGCGAACTCGTCGCCGCCCAGCCGCGCCACCAGGCCCCCTTCGCCCACGACCTCCGCCAGCCGGGCCGCCACGTCGCGCAGCAGCTGGTCGCCGCCCTCGGGGCCCAGGGCGTCGTTGACGCCCTTGAACCGGTCCAGGTCCAGCAACAGGAGCGATGACAGGGTATCCCCCCTGCGGCCGCGCGCGCAGAGCTCGCGCAGCCTTTCGCCCAGCAGGCTGCGATTGGGCAGGCCCGTCAGCGGATCGTGCCCGGCGAGGAAGCGCACCTGCTCCTCCGCCCGCTTGCGGTCCGTGATGTCGATGGAGGTGGTGAGGACCGCCACGAGGTTGTCGTCGCCGTCGCGCAGCGGGGCCTTGGTGGTGAACAGGGTCCGCTCCATCCCGGACCGGTCGGTGGTCTTCTCCTCGAAGCCGGGGAAGGGATGGCCCGTGGCCAGCACCTCGGCATCGGCGGCCAGGCTGCGCTCGGCGCGCTCCTCGCCCATGATCCGCGCGGCGCGGTGGCCGACGAGCTCGGCGGGTGTCGCATTCGCCACCGCCGCCTGCGCGCCATTGACGAAGATGAGGCGCCCGTCGCGGTCGGCCGCGCTGATCATGGCGGGCACCGTGTCGATCAGCTGGGCCAGCGCCTCCCGGCTTTCCCGGATCAGCGCCCGGCGCGAGCGTTCGGACGCTTCCAGGTGGCGCGCCAACTCCTGCGCCTCGGCCCGGGATTTCACCTGGTGCTGGCGCAGCGCCAGCAGGTTGCGCACGCGCGAGCGGAATTCGTCGTGGTCCACCGGCGAGATGACGAAATCCGTCGCCCCGGCTTCCAGGGCGCGCCGGCGGAACAGCACGTCGTCATAGGCGGTGACGATGACGATCGGCACATCCGCGCCCGTCGGCTTGGACCGGATCCGGGCGGCGACCTCGGCGCCATCCATGTGGGGCATCCGAAAGTCGCTGATCACCAGGTCAGGCCGATGGCTGTCCAGCCATGCGAGGGCATGCAGCGGGTTTCCGAACGGCACGGTCTCGGCCGCCGGCTCCACGGAAAGGGCGAGCTGGGCCAGGATCTTGCGGTTGGTTCCCCGGTCATCGAGGATCAGGATCAAGGACATGGCGGCACGGTGGTCTGCCCGGCGCGGCCTGCGGCCATGGCAGGACGGCCCTTCGCCGAGAAAACTGGAACACTCTCCCCTGATGGCATCGCCCATTCTCCCTGCCGGCCGTCCAAGTTGAAGCCCGGCATGTCATCATTACCAGCGAATTGGATATCCGGCACCATTTAGAGCGGAGTCCCGCCGGCTGAAAACGCGCGCTCGCGTCCGGCGCGGCACCGGGCGGTGATCCGCGGCGTGGGGCAGGGGGCCACCCGGCGCCGCACGCCCTGCCTGCGCGTGGACAGGCTGCGCCACGTTCGGGAGATGGTCACCGCCCCGCGCGCCTTCCGGCCGGGCTGGATGGGGGAATGGCCCCCGGTGCCGAGCCACCGCCGCTGGTCCGGCCCGGCCGGCGCGCTGTCCTCGGCCAGGCCGGCTTGTTCGACACGCAGGCCCCGATGGCCTGGTGCCCGGCCGCCGCGCCCCCCTGCGGGGCGGCGCCCCACGCCGCACCCCGTGAACCGCTCCCCGGCATACCCCGAGATTTTGCCCCGAGGCCATCCGAGCGGGTCGGAACGCGACAGGGAGGGACGGACGAGACCGGTCGAGGGGCAGGACAGCGATGGCCGACGGCCCGGCATCATCAGGGCGGCGCTGGCGCTCCTGGCCGCGCATCCCGACCCGACCGCCGCGCAGATGGCCGCCGCACCGAAAAGACTATGCCGATGCGCCCGCGCGTGGTGCGTCGGCGAAACCCGGCGGCCCCTCATTGCCGCGGGCGGGGCGGCCTGGCGGCAGGGCCGCCCGCGCCCTGCGCCAGCGCAGGAGCACGAACATGGCGGGCGTGAACCAGAAGGCCAGCAGCGGCGAGAGCAGCACGCCGCCCGCGATGGCCATGGCGAAGGGCGGCCAGAAGCCGCCTCCGCCCAGGATCAGCGGCAGGAAGCCGCCGAAGGTG
>JBHYDO010000029.1:0-23392 GCA_051860645.1 Roseococcus sp. | reverse complement strand
CCGCTGCATGGGACACGCCGGATTTTCCGGTGGCCGCGCGCGAGGAGAGCGTCAGGGCGCCGCGTTCCAGATGCGCGTTAGGAAAGTAAATGAATCTGGGATTGGGCTGCAATCGAGATTAACGGTTGTGCTGAGATACAACCATGAAGATGGCCCGCTCTGTTGAATACCCCCGAAGGGCGCAAGAGGCGGAGGCCGCCTCTTCAATAAGTTATGACAAGCCGCCGGTTCTTTCGGATGGCGCCGGGCGCGTGGCGGTCGGCTCGGCGTGCTCGCCCTGGCGGCGCGGTGGAGCCTCTCGCGCTGGCGGATGCCGCGCGCGGCCTCATCGCGGTGGCGGTCGCCGGCGGGATCATGCGGCTGTCGCGGGCGCCGAAACCTTGATCGGCGGCGCAGGCCGGGACACGCGGCACCTGGTGCTGGCCGCCTTCCGGGCGCGAGTTCCGGAGCAGGGCGCCGACGCCTCGACCCGCTTCGACTTCCGGGCCTTCCCCCTCAAGCCCAGGCAGATCGAGTGGCTCGAGCTCCGCGTGGACGGCGTGCTGGTGTCGGCTGAACCACCCCCGGCATCCCAAAGCCTTGCGCTGGCGGGGTGCAGGGGCTGGGGAGTTTCTGGGCGGACCTCGTGCGGATCACGCTCCATTTGCCGCTCCCCGCTGGTCCTGCCGGCGCGGGGCGTGGAAGGGGCCGGGCGGCCGGGGCGACACCGCTTCCGCCGCCGGCGTGGTCATCCTGCCAAGCGGCGGGATGCGCCAGGGCTCCCTGGCGCGTTCACTCCGGCCGGTGGCATCATCCGCGCGGCGGCGCCATTGGCTCGATCGAGATGGCGAGGGCTTCCTCATAGGTCATGTCCACCTGCTGACCGACACGCAGGCGTCGCACGAAGGCGAGCACCTCCGGGTTCTTCGGCGTCGCGGTGCGCGCGATGCCGCCGGGGCCCGTGAAGCTCACCGTTCCGGTCTGGGTGTCCACCGCCGTGACGGTGACGCGACCTGTGCGGACGCGGGTGAGTTCGCCGCCGGGACGTTCCACGTCGCGCCCCGCGGTGAAGGCGACCGCCGCCGGCGGCTCGGCCGTGAGCGGGGACGTCACGCGCGCCGCGACCGCCTGATAGTAGCGCACCGTCACGCGGTCTCCGGGGCGGAGCAGGTTGAGCCGCGCGATGTTGCGGCCCGCGATCACTGTGAGCAAGGCGCCCGACTGGGCGCCCGCATCAGCGCGGAGCAGGACCTCGCGCGCGGCGGGATCCACGGTTTCGATGACGCCGATGGCGGTGGTGACCTGGGCGGTGTCCACCGAGGCGCAGGCCGTCAAGGCGGACAGTCCCAATGGAAGGCTCAGAAGTGAACGGCGCTTCATGTCATTTCCCCTCTGGGGCTTTCCACCCCTTGCCAAGCCGCTCAGGCGGCAATCTGGTGTGGCATGGTTGGCCTCGTCTTTCAACCACAGAGACCCGGATGCGCGCTGACGGCCAAACGACTCCCACCGCCGGCGCGCCCCTGCGCAATGCCGGCCGGATGGCCGGGTCAAGCCTGCGCCGGACCTGTCCACAGCGGTGTGCGTTGCAGCCCGCTTGACGCCTGAGACGCCGGAAAACATCCTGCCACGCAGTCGTTCCCTGCGATCGGAGCTGGTTCATGGCGACACCACGGATCGCGGCGCTGGCGGTCATCGCCACATTTGCCGGATTGCCAACCTGCGGCACCGGGACGCTTGCCGCCGCGGCCGCTTCGGAACTGTCGGCGGAGCGGCCCTTCTCCATCGCCGGTGCCACCCCCCTTCCGCGCCTGGGCCTGCCTTCGCCGGCCGTGCGCGTGGGCGGCGACGCCATACGCCCGGACATGGTGCTGCGCTGCGGGCAGGTCGTGCTGGAGCTGGGCTTCGGGCGCGACGTGGCGCGCCTGCGCGCCCAGGCGAATCCTGTGCTGGACCTGCCGCGCCAGCCCTCCGCCGCCGGCGAACGCTTCGGCACGGCCGACGGTGCCAGCTGGATCCGGCGCACGGAGAACGGGATCACGGTGCAGCTCGCCGGCACGGCGCTTCCCCCCTGCCAGGTGGCGCCGGCGCCGCTGTCCCTTCCCGTGAACGCCCGCGGCAACGAGCCTTTCTGGAATGTCAGCATCGACCCCGGGCGCATGATCTTCACGCGGCCGGGGGGGGCGGGTGTGACGGCCGGGACGCCGGTGCCACAGGCCGCGGGTTCGGGCTGGCGCTACGCCCCGGCCGGCGCCGACCTCGTGGTGACCCTGCGCCCCGGCCAGTGCCGCGACACGATGACCGGCATGCCTCACCCCGCCTCGGCCGAGGTCGAGACCGGCGGCCAGGTCCTGGCCGGCTGCGCAGGGGCGCCGCGTGACCTGCTGACGGGCCCGGCCTGGACGGTCTTCGAGGTCGGCGGCGAGGCGGTCGAGAGCGGCATCACCGCGACGATCGCCTTCGATGCCGAGCCGCCGCAGGTGCATGGCAGTTCCGGCTGCAACCGCTTCGCCGGTGGCTACGTGCTGAGCGGCGAGGGCCTGTCCTTCGCGGCGCCCCTGGCGTCCACCATGATGGCGTGTGACGATCCGCAGATGGCGCTGGAGCGGCGCTTCCTCGATGCGCTTGCGGGCGTGGACCGCTTCGACCTGGCCCAAGATGGGCATCTGGTGCTGCTGGGCGCCGATCGGCCGGCGATCCGGGCGCGGCGCTGAGGCGCAGCCGGCCTCCCAGCGGCGGGGGCCACGGATCCGGATGCGCCTTCCCGGCGTGCAGGACACAGTCTGGAGCAACACATCGTGCCCATAAATCCATGCGGGGCCTCGCGGCTCCTTCGCGAAGCAAGGCGGCATTCCTTCCGGCGGCACAGGATCGGACGGCCTTGACCGACGTCCGGCCCCGAAGGCCGCGGTTGATGGCGGGAAGCTGGGCGCTTGCCGCACTGCGATCCCTCTCGGGTGTCGGGCTCCTGCTGGGGGCGTTGTTCGTCGCGGCGTCCCTGACGCCGAGCCTGGTGCCGCGCGGGTCGCTCGTGCAGGGGTTGCTCAGCGGGTTGAGCCTCGCGGCGGGCTATGGCCTCGGCGTGGCGCTGCGCGCGGGCTGGTATGCGCTGCAACTGCCCGGGCCGCAGGGAGGGATGCGCTGGCATGGCACCCTGGCCGCGATGGCGGCCTGCATGGTGCTCATGGGGGCCGCGGTGTGGCAGGCGGCGGTGTGGCAGAACCGGCTGCGCGCGCTGATGGAGATGCCGCCGCTGGAGGCGAGCCATCCGGCCACGGTGCTGGGCGTGGCGCTGGCGGTGTTCCTGGCTGTCCTGCTGCTCGCGCGGCTGGTCCGGGGCACCTGGCGCCGCCTGTCCAAGCGGCTGGCGCGCCATCTTCCAAGGCCGCAGGCGGCGCTGCTCGCCCTGGTGGCGACGGCCGCCCTGTTCTGGTCCATCGGCAACAACCTGCTGCTGAACGCGGCGATGCGGGCCTTCGACGCTGCCTATGCCCGCATCGACTCACGCTTCGAGGAACACAGCGCCCGGCCCACGGACCCGCTGAAGACGGGCGGCCCCGGCTCGCTCCTCACCTGGGAGGGGCTCGGGCGCGCCGGCCGCCAGATGATCGCGGGCGGTCCCGACGCGGCACGCATCGCCGCCATGACCGGCGGCCCCGCGCTGGAGCCGCTGCGGGTCTATGCGGGGCTCAATTCCGCGGACACGCCCGCCGCCCGCGCCGCACTCGTGCTCGCCGAGCTCATCCGCGTGGGCGGTTTCGCGCGCGCCAACCTCGTGATCGCCACCCCCACGGGCACCGGCTGGATCGACCCGGAAAGCCAGTCCGCGCTGGAATATGTGCTGCGTGGCGATGTGGCGACCGTCTCGGTGCAGTATTCCTACCTTGCCAGCTGGCTGGCCCTGCTGGCCGACCCCGGCTACGGCGTCGAGACGGCGCGCGTCGTGTTCGCCGCCATCTACGACCATTGGCGCCGCCTGCCGCCGGGGGCGCGGCCGCGGCTCTATCTGCACGGGCTCAGCCTCGGGGCGTTCAACTCCGACCTGAGCCATGACCTGCACCAGGTGATCGGCGACCCCTATCACGGGGCGCTCTGGGCGGGCCCCCCGTTTCCGAGCCGCACCTGGACGGCGGTCACGCGGACGCGCAACCCAGGCTCCCCCTTCTGGCTGCCCACCTTCCGCGATGGCTCGGTGATCCGCTTCACCGCGCAGGCCGATCATTTGCGGGAGGCCGCCGCCCCCTGGGGTCCCTACCGGGTGATCTTCCTGCAATATGCCAGCGACGCGATCACCTTCTACGAGCCCCGTGCGATCTGGCGGCGGCCGGCATGGATGGCGGCGCCCGTCGGCCCCGACGTTTCGCCGGATCTCATCTGGGTGCCGGTCGTCACCTTCCTGCAACTGACCATCGACCTGATGACGGCCGTGAAGCCGCCGATGGGGTTTGGCCATGTCTACGCCTTCGGGCATTACCTCCACGCCTGGGCGGCGCTGACCGACGCGCCAGGCTGGACGCCGGAGGGCCTCGAAGCGCTGAAGGCGCGCGTGGCCGCGGCGGAGGAGGTGCCGTAGTGCCCGCCGGCATCCCAGCCGCCACGGCGACGGTTGGCCGGCCCTGCAGGAGCGGCGCGGGGACGGCCGGCCGTCAAGCGGCGGGGGGCGTCCTTGTCACCCGCGACCTCAGCGCGCGCTTGTCGTCTCGGCCGTTTCGACGGGCGCGGCCCGAGCCCCCATTGGCACCGGCAATTCCATCCGCCCGGCCTCGACATCGGCGATCTGCTGGTCGATGGCGCCGAGGACATACTGCGAGAAGGGGCCGAGATGGGCATAGAGCGCGGAGATGGTGACCACGGGCTTCAGCGCGCGGGGATTCTTCCGCGCGAGGACGCCGACGGTCTTCCAGAATTCGCGCCGCACCTCCGGCCCCTCGCGCTGGAAAGTGAGGGCAATGCGGGCGAAGCGCAGCAGGTCGCGGGGCAGGTCGCGCCACGCGATGCGCCCGCTCGGCGGCTTCATCACCAGGTTGAGGCCGGCCTGCCGAAGCCGGCCGAAGAAGGCATGCGGCGCATAGGTGCGCTGCACGACGGCGCGGTAGTCCGCCAGCACGTCGCGGCGCGGGCGCAGCGTGTCGAAGTTGAGGCCCGAGGTGCACTGGTCGCCGAGCAGCCCCTTGGAATTGACCACGTCATGGCCCGGATGCAGCCGGCCTTCACGCTCCAGGCGGCGGGAGAGCTGGGTGTTGGGCAGCGCGTAGAGCAGCCCGGCCATCGCGACAGGAATGGCCGCATCCTCGATCACCTGCACGATGCCGTCCGCGACGCCGGCCTTCTCGTTGTCGAAGCCGACGATGAAGCCGCCGATCACCATGATGCCCGCCGCCTGCATGCGATGGATGCTGTCCGGGATGCTGCGCCGCGTGTTCTGCTTCTTCTGCATCAGCCGCAGCGTCTCGGGGTCGGGGCTCTCGATACCGACGAAGATGAGGAAGAAGTTGGCCTGCCGCAGGCTCTCCAGCAGCTCGGCGTCGTCGGCGAGGTTGATCGAGGCCTCGGTCGAGAACTCGAAGGGGTAGCCGTTGCGCTGCTGCCAGGCGATCAGGTCGGGCAAGAAGGCCTTCAGCGCCTTCTTGTTGCCCACGAGGTTGTCGTCCACGAAGTCCACGTGCCCGCGATGGCCGAGGGCGAGCAGCGCATCGAGCTCGGCCAGAACCTGCCCGGTCTCCTTGGTGCGCGGCACGCGGCCGTAAAGCTCGATGATGTCGCAGAACTCGCAGGTGAAGGGGCACCCGCGGGAGAACTGGACGCTGAGGTTCGTGTAGTCGCTGATCTTGAGCAGGTCGAAGCGCGGTGTCGGCGAGGTGCTGACATCGGCCTTGAATTTCTCGGCCGTGAAGGTGCCACGGCGCTCGCCCGCATCCCAGGCGGCGATGAAGTGCGGCAGGATGCCCTCCGCCTCGCCGAGGACCCGGAAGTCCGCGCTCTCATAGGCGTGCGGGGAGGAGGTGGGGTCCGGCCCGCCGACGACGACGGGCTTGCCGAGGCGCTGCGCCCAGGCCATCACCTCCAGCGTGTCGAACTGCTGTGGCAGCATGCCGCCGGTCATCACGAGGTCGGCCCAGGCGATGTCGGCATCGGTGAGCTCGGTGGCGTTGCGGTCAACCAGACGCACGTCCCAATGCGCTGGCAGCATCGCGGCGACGGTGATCAGCCCGAGCGGCGGTGCCGGATATTTCGCGCCCACCAGTTCGCATGTCCGGCTGTAATTCCAGAACGAGCCCGGGTTGAACCTGGGATGGATCATCAGCGCCCTGGTTGGTCGCATGCCATGCTCCCGGTGAACCGACCTCTGCATGCTCTCACGATTATAGGCTGTGGCGCGGCTTGGCCAGGGTAACCTGCCGGGAGCTGCTGGGAAATCCGGCGACATCGGGGAGTATGGCCGGGGTGGACACCGGATGTGGCGCCGGCGCACCGCATCCGCGGTCAGGCCGCCATGCGCTGCGGCCGGTGCAGATTGTGGTCGACCCGCCAGCGCCCGATGACTGTCCGCGCCTCGGCCCGCTGCACGAAGACCTCCTCGTTCAGGCACGCGTCGCGCAGCTTGCCGTTGAAGGATTCCACGAACCCGTTCATCTGCGGCTTGCCCGGCGCGATGTCGTGGCAGGCCACGCCGGCGCGGTTGCCCCACTCCGGCACGGCGACGGCGACGAAGGGGACGGGAGCGGGCATTCAGCCAATCCTCCTGGCGATCCTGCCCTCCTGGCGATCCTGCGCGGTCGCCTTCCGCCGCAACGGGCAGACGCCGACACCAGCCTGATGCCCATCGCGATCGGCCCAATTCCACCGCCAACCGCACCAGGTCGGCTTCGCCGCTTGTCATCAATCCGTCGCTTGGCGGAAAAGCCTCGCCCCGCTAACCCAGCTGGCACCCAATCTCAGGAACATGCCGCCGATGCCGCTTCGCCTGACGCGCGCTGCCCTTCTGGCGGCCCTGCTCGCCTTTGGCATGGCCGGGCCTGCCGCCGCCCAGTCCCAGGTCGTGGTCTACTGCTCGATGCAGGAGGATTGGTGCAGCGAAGCGGCCCGCGGCTTCGAGCGGACGACCGGCATCCGGGTGGCGATGACGCGCCGCTCCTCGGGCGAGACCTATGCGCTGCTCCGCGCCGAGGCGGCGAACCCGCGCGGCGATGTGTGGTTCGGCGGCACCGGTGACCCGCATCTGCAGGCGGCCGAGGAGAACCTGACGGAAGAATACCGCTCGCCCATGCTGGCCGAGCTGCTCCCCTGGGCCGTGCGCCAGGCCGAGCAGTCGCGCTTCCGCACCGTCGGCATCTATGCCGGCGCGCTGGGCTACTCCTTCAACAGCCGCGAGCTGGAGCGCCGCCGGATCGCGCCGCCCACCTCCTGGGCCGACCTGCTGCGCCCCGAGTTCCGCGGCGAGATCCAGGTCGCGAACCCGAACTCCTCCGGCACCTCCTACACCATGCTCGCCACGCTGGTTCAGCTGATGGGCGAGGAGCCGGCCTTCGACTACCTGAAGCGGCTGCACCGCAACATCGCGCAGTACACGCGCTCGGGCGGCGCCCCTGCCCGTGCGGCGGCAACGGGCGAGGCGATGATCGGCATCACCTTCCAGCACGACGCCGTGGCGCAGGCGGTGCAGGGCGCGCCGGTGGTGGTGGTCAGCCCTTCCGAGGGGACGGGCTACGAGATCGGCTCGATGTCGATCATCCGCGGCGCCCGCAACCCGGAGGGGGCGCGGCGCTTCTACGACTGGGCGCTCTCGCGCGAGGCGATGGAGATCATGCCGCGCATCCGCGCCTTCCAGGTGCCGGCCAACCGCAACGCGCCGGTGCCGGCCGAGGCGCCAGACCTCTCGCGCGTGCGGCTGATCGACTATGACTTCGCGCGCTTCGGCTCCTCCGCCGAGCGGACGCGCCTGCTCGCCCGTTGGGATCGCGAGGTCAGCACCCTGCCGCGCTGATCCGGTGCGCCTCGGCGCGGCGCATGGCGGCGGGCTGCTCCTTGCAGCCGCGCTGCTGATCCTTCCCTGGCATCGCCCGGACGGCTCTGGCGGGTGGCTCTGGCCCGACCCGGCGGCCGGTGCCCTGATGTCGGCGGCCGGCGGCACCACCGCGCTGTGGCCCATGCTTGCGGCAATGGCGTTGCTGTTGGCCGCGATCGGCCTGCCGCGCGGACGCGGGCGCGGCGCACTCCTGATGCTGCTTGCGGCGGCGTCCCTTGGGCTGCTGCTGCTGCAGGGCTTCGCCGTGACGCATCGCGGGCTTGCGGTGCCGGCGCTCGAATGGCTGTTCGGCAGCACGGGCGCCCAGGCCGGGCTGGGCGGGGGCGGCTGGCTCGCGCTCGGCGCGCTGCTCGTGCTGGCGGGCGCGGGGCTGGCCGAGCGTGGCGCCTTCCGGGGCGATGCCTTCCTGTCCGGCTCCGTCCTGCTCGTGGCAGGCGGGCTGCTCGTCTTCGTGTTCTTTCCGCTCGGCGTCATGTTCGCCGAGGCCTTCCGCGACCCGTCCGGCGGGCTCGGCCTCGTGCGCTTCCTCTCCCTGGCGGGCGGGCGGGACATCTGGGGGCTGGCCTGCCTGGGCGGCGGCGGCCCCTGCGGCGTGGTGTGGAACACCGTGCTGCTCGGCGCGCTGACCGCGCTGTTCTCCACGCTGCTTGGGCTTGCCTTCGCGCTGCTGTGCTTGCGCTCCTCGCTGCCGGCGCGCAACTGGCTGCGCCTGCTCTCGATCCTGCCGATCATCACGCCGCCCTTCGTGATCTCGCTCGCCATCATCGTGCTGTTCGGCCGGACGGGCCTTGTTTCAACCGCGCTCGACGAGTGGTTCGACATTCCGCGCAGCCGCTGGATCTATGGGCTGCCCGGCGTGCTGATCGCGCAGGTGCTGAGCCAGGCGCCGCTCGCCTTCCTCGTGATCCTGGGTGTGCTGGAAGGCATCAGCCCCTCGCTCGAGGAGGCCTCGGGCACGCTGGGCGCGCGGCGCTACGCGACGTTCCGGCGCGTGACCTGGCCGCTGCTGCGCCCGGGCCTCGCGGCCGCCTTCCTGGTCAACTTCGTGGAAAGCCTGTCGGATTTCGGCAATCCGCTGGTGCTGGGCGGCAATTTCGAGGTGCTCTCCGTCAAGATCTATTTCGCAGTGGCCGGCGCGCAGCATGACCCGGCGCGCGCCGCCGCACTCGGGCTGCTCCTGCTGCTGCTGACGCTGGGCGCCTTCGTGCTGCAGCGCCACTGGCTCGGGCGGGCCTCCTACGTCACGGTCACCGGCAAGGGGGATTCCGGCCTGCCCGCCCCGCTGCCGCGCCGCGTGGACTGGGCCTGCCGCGCCGTCGCCCTCCCCTGGGCCGGCTTCACGCTGGTGACCTACGGCATCGTGGTGCTGGGCGGCTTCGTGGCGGATATCGGCCGCTTCGACCTCACGCCCTCCTGGCAGCACTTCGCGCGCGGCTTCGCGGTGGAGTGGGAGGGCGGGCTGTTCCTGCGCGGCAGCGCCTGGGACAGCCTGCTGACGACCTTGTGGATCGCCGCGGTCGCCGCGCCGCTGACCGCCGCCCTCGGCTTGCTTGCGGCCTGGCTCACGGCCCGGCAACGCTTCGCCGGGCGCAGCGCGCTCGAGTTCGGAACGCTGCTCTCCTTCGCGGTGCCGGGCACGGTGGTCGGTGTCTCCTATATCGTGGCCTTCAACGTGCCGCCCTTCGAACTGACGGGAACGGGAATGATCCTCATCTTCTGCTTCGTGTTCCGCAACATGCCCGTGGGCATGCGTGCCGGGCTTGCGGGGCTCTCGCAGATCGACCGCTCGCTCGACGAGGCGTCCGCGAGCCTCGGCGCCGGCGCCGGCACGACGATGCGCCGCGTGGTGCTGCCGCTGCTGCGCCCGGCGCTGGTCACCGCGCTGGTCTATTCCTTCGTCTCGGCCATCACGGCGGTCTCGGCGGTCATCTTCCTGGTGAGCGCGGAGCACAACCTCGCCACCGCCTACATCGCCGGCCGTGTCGAGGCGGGCGAGTTTCCGCTGGCCATCGCCTACGCCACGGTGCTGATCGTGATCATGCTCGCCGGCATCCTCGCCATCCAGGCGGTGGTGGGCGCGCGCCGGCTCGGCCGTCGGGTGGTGGCGCCATGAGCGGCGGCGCAACCCTGGCGCTGGTGGGGGTTGCCAAGCGCTTCGGCGCCACCCTTGCCGTGGACGGCGTCGCCTTCGAGGTGCAGGCAGGCAGCCTCGCCACCGTCCTTGGCCCCTCGGGCTGCGGCAAGACCACGGTGCTGCGCATGGTGGCCGGGCTCGAGGCGCCAAGCGCGGGGCGCATCCTCATCGACGGCGCGGACGTCACGGCGCTGCCGGCCGCCGAGCGGGGCGTCTCGCTCGTCTTCCAATCCTACGCGCTGTTCCCGCACATGAGCGTGCGCGACAATGTGGCCTACGGGCTCACCGTCGCGGGGATGCGCCGGCGCGAGGCGGCAGCCCGCGCCGAGGAGGCGATGGCGGGCGTCGGTCTCGAAGGGCTGGGCGCGCGGCTGCCGTCCGAACTGTCCGGCGGGCAGCAGCAGCGCGTTGCGCTGGCGCGCGCGCTGGTGCTGCGGCCGCGCGTGCTGTGCTTCGACGAGCCACTCTCGAATCTCGACGCGAAGCTGCGCCGGCGTGTGCGCGATGACATCCGCGCGTTGCAGCAGCGCCTCGGCCTCACCGTGCTTTACGTGACGCATGACCAGCACGAGGCGCTCGCCGTGTCCGACCAGGTGATCGTGATGCGCGCGGGGCGGGTGGCGCAGCACGGTACGCCGCGCGCGCTCTACGAGCAGCCGGAGACCGCCTTCGTCGCCGACTTCATCGGGGAGGCAAATCTTCTGCCGGTGGAGGTGCGGACGGTGACGGGAGAAGCGGCGCGGGTGGTCTGCGGCGGGATCGAGCTCGACGTGCCCGCGCGGGGCCTCGGGCCCGGTCCTGCGGTGCTGGCGGTGCGGCCGCAGGCGTGGCGCATCATGCCCGCCGGCATGCCCGCGGTGCTGCGGCGTTCGGCCTTCCTCGGCAGCCATCTCGAGGTCTTCCTCGACGGGCCGGACGGCGAGATCTTCATGCTCGCCCCGGCCGACGCGGTGCTGCCCGCCCCAGGCGCCGAGGTGCGGCTCGGCATCGACGCCCGGCCTGGAACGGTCGCGCTGCTGCCGCCGGCGGGGTGAGGCGCCACATCCCTCGCCCTGTGCCGGGCTTGCGCCGCGGCGGACCGATCATCCGGCCTGCTCCATGTTGCGCGCCCGGCATCCACGCCCCGGTCAACGAGGCCGGCCATGGCGCCGCGACCCATTGCGCCGCGACTGGGCGTGGATGCGCAGGTCGCGCCGGCACCCTCTGCGCGCCCAGGACCGATGGGCGCCGTGATGTGGGGGGCGAGCGTCAGGGGCGCATCAGTGCCGGCGCCACTCATCCATGGCTGCGGGTGCCCATTGTCCGCAACTCCGCCTCGGCCGCCGCGACCCGCGGCACCGTCGCGGCAAAGCTGTCCGGGTTGAGCGAGATCGAATCTATCCCATGCTCCACCAGGAAGGCGGCGAATTCAGGATGGTTGCTCGGCGCCTCGCCGCAGATGCCCACCGTCACCCCGCAGGCATGGGCGCGGGCGATGACGTCGGCGATCATGCGCGTCACAGCGGCATCGCGCTCGTCGAAAAGCCCGCGCAGTTCCGCGGAATCGCGGTCCACGCCGAGCACCAGCTGCGTCAGGTCGTTCGAGCCGATGGAGAAGCCGTCGAAGCGCGCCGCGAATTCCTCCGCCAGGATCACGTTGGAGGGGATTTCGCACATCACATACACCCGCAGCCCGTCGCGGCCGCGTTCCAGACCGTGTCGCGCCATCTCGGCCAGCACCTGGTCCGCCTCGGCGGGGGTGCGGCAGAACGGCACCATGACCACGACGTTGTCCAGGCCGATCTCCTCGCGCACACGCACCAACGCGCGGCATTCCAGGGCGAAGCCCTCGCGGTAGCGATCGCTGTAGTAGCGCGAGGCCCCGCGCAGCCCGAGCATGGGGTTTTCCTCGACCGGCTCGAAGGCGGTGCCGCCGATCAGGTGGGCGTATTCGTTGCTCTTGAAGTCGCTCAGCCGGACGATGACGGGGTTGGGGTGGAAGGGCGCGGCGAGCTTGGCGATGCCGCGCGCCAGGCGGTCCACGAAGAACTCCGTCTTGTCCGCGAAGCCGCGCGTGAGCGTCTCGATCTCCTGCCGCGCGGCGGGGTCCTGCACGCGGTCGAAATGCACCAGCGCCATCGGGTGGATGCGGATATGGGCGTTGATGATGAACTCCATCCGCGCCAGCCCCACGCCGGCCGAGGGCAGCCGCCACCAGCGCAGCGCCGCGGCGGGGTTGGCCAGGTTCAGCATCATCTTCGTGCGGGTCTGGGGCAGCCCGGCCAAGTCGATATCCGCCACGGAGAAGTCGAGCGTGCCGTCATAGACATGGCCCTGGTCGCCCTCCGCGCAGGAGAGCGTCACCGCGTGGCCATCGCGCAACATGGCCGTGGCAGTCCGAGTTCCGACCACGGCGGGCAGGCCGAGTTCCCGGCTGACGATGGCGGCGTGGCTGGTCGGGCCGCCCTGGTCGGTGACGATGCCCGCGGCGCGCTTCATGATGGGCACCCAGTCGGGGTCGGTGGCCTCGGTCACCAGGATGGCGCCGTCGCGGAACTGCGCGATGTCACGCGGGCCGCGGATGAGGCAGACATCGGCGGTCGCGATCGCGTCGCCCACGGCGGCGCCGCTGAGCAGCGGCAGGGCACGCCGGTCCTTGAGCCGCCAGGTGCGAAGGCCGCTCAAGGCCGTGCGCTGCGCCTGCACCGTCTCCGGACGCGCCTGCACGATATGCAGCGCCTGGGTTTCGCCGTCCTTGGCCCATTCCATGTCCATCGGGCGGCCGTAATGGCGCTCGATGGCCACGGCCCAGCGGGCAAGCTGCAGGATCTCGGCATCGTTGAGCACCAGCGCCTCGCGCTCGCGCCGCGTGGTTTCCACCATCGCGGTGCGGGCGCTGCCGCCGGTTGCGTAGATCATCTTCTGGTCCTTGGCGCCGCGGGTCTTCTCCAGGATCGGCGTGAAGCGCGGCGCATCGAGCAGCGCCTTGAAGACCAGGTATTTGTCGGTCTCCACCGTGCCCTGCACCACCGTCTCGCCCAGGCCCCAGGCGGCGCTGATGACCACGGTGCCGGGGAAGCCGGTTTCCGTGTCGATGGAGAACATCACGCCCGAGCCCGCGAGGTCCGAGCGCACCATGGTCTGCACGCCGATGGACAGCGCCACATCGAGGTGGTCGAAGCCCTGCGCCTCGCGGTAGCTGATGGCGCGGTCGGTGAAGAGCGAGGCGTAGCAGCGGCGGCAGGTGTCGAGCAGTTCCTGCTCGCCGCGCACGTTCAGGAAGCTCTCCTGCTGCCCGGCGAAGCTGGCCTGCGGCAGGTCCTCGGCGGTGGCGCTGCTGCGGACGGCGACGGCGGGGGCCGCCGCACCACCGCGACGGCGGCCAAGCTCGCGATAGGCGGCGCGGATGGCCTCGGCGGTGGCCGGCGGGAACTGCCCCGCCAGGAACAGCGCGCGGATCGCCTCGCCCGCCTGCTGCAGCGTTTCCTGCCCGGCTGCGAGCGCCGCGAGGCGCGCGCGCAGCGGCGCCTCGATCCCATTCACGGCGACGTAGTCCCGGTAGGCGGCCGCCGTGGTCGCGAAGCCATCCGGCACGCTGACACCCTCTTTCGCGAGGCCGCGGGCCATTTCGCCGAGGGAGGCGTTCTTGCCGCCGACCCTGGGCACATCCCTGAGTCCGAGGTCCTCGAACCAGGCGATGCGGATGTCCGACATGATGTGTTCCTTTGCATCAACGGGCTGGGCCGGTGGCGCGCGCCGCGCTCCGGCGGCGGGTTGCACCCCGGCCCCGACGAGACTCTCCGCGGCGCACCCATGACCGAGCCGGCGGATCAAAGCCAGGCGCAGACCCCGTTGCAGGACGGCGATGCACGCCCCGACCGCCGACGCTGGCCGAACCCGCCCGTGGGCCGGTTGGGTGTCCCGCTGCATGACCTCTCCGCGCCAGTGGCTCCGGCGGAGGGCCGCCTCAGCCTTTTGCCGGGCCTTGCGGCACGACCGGCGTGGCCGCGAGAGCATCATCCCGCGCGGGGCTGGCCTCGGCCTCTCGCTCGCCGGTGGCTGGCTCCGACATGCTGAGCATGCCGCAGGCCATCATCCAGTGATCTTCGGCACGGCCTTCCGGGCAGCCCTCACTCAGCCACAGGAAGTATGCGATTTCGCGGACCCGGCCTTCGTCCTGACCATCATTTTCCGGCATCTTGTCCTCCTTTTTTTCTGGTCTTGGCGGAACAATCGCAGGGCTTTTCCCCACGCACCTTGATGCACCTCAATCGAATGGTGGCCGTCACGCTGGCGGCCCGGCTTCCACGGCGGTGCCGCCGTCCCGTCACCGGGTAGCAACACAAGCGGACGCGCAGATGCCGCAACTGCAGGATGGTTGCGAACGACGCGCGCGATGCTGCCTCCCGTCGCACCAGCGGAATCGCCCTCGCGCTGCACCGTGGCGCGTCGGCCGATGCCAGCGCGCGGGTTGCGCCGCGCGTCACAGCGCGGCCTCCACCCTTCGCGCATCCGCAATCCAACCTCGGATTGCGCCCGGCGCCACCGGCCCCACGCTTCACCGGCCGGGCAGCGTCACGGGAGTCTCATAAACTTAACGCTGCCACTCTTTCAGAAATCGAGCAGGCGCGTGAATGATCCACCAGCGATTGAGGGGCCGTTGCAGTCTCTTGGTGTTGACCGGCGCCATGCGGCAGGTCGCGCGCGTCCGGCCGGTTCGGCTGAGAATGGGAGGAAAGTCCATGTCTGTGACACGCTGGAAGCTCTTCGCGGCGGCCCTGGTGGCCGCGGCCCTGGTGGACACGCCCGCCCTCGCGCAGCAGCGTGCGAACGTGCTCGTGACCGGGAGTTCGACGGTCGCGCCCTTCACGCAGGCGGTCGCGGCCATGATGGCCGAGCGCGGCGCCGCGCCGGCCGAGGTGCGCGTCGTCGGCACGGTCGGCGGCTTCGCGGAATTCTGCCAGGGCGTGGGCGCCCGCCAACGCCTCGCGCCGGATGAACCGCCAGGAGTTCGCCTTCTGCGGCAGCCGCGCCGTCGGCGAGATCATGGAGATCCGGATCGGCTTCGACGGCATCGTGGTCGCGCACCGCGCCGGCCTTCCCTCGCCCGACTTCAAGCGCGAGCATCTCTGGCGCGGCCTCGCGCGCGAGGTGCCGGTGGACGGGCGCTGGGTGCCGAACCCCTACACCCGTTGGGACCAGGTCTCGCCGCACCTGCCCAACTGGCCCATTCGGGTGATCGGCCCGCCGGCGACCTCGGGCACGCGCGACAGCCTGCACGACCTTGGCCTCATCCCGGGTTGCATGGCCGTGCCCGAGGTGCGCGCCATCAGGGACGCCGCGCAACGCCGGCGCCTGTGCCTCACGCTGCGCACCGATGGTGGCTGGGTCGAGGCGGGCGAGGACGATGAGGCGATCGTGCACGACGTCGTCCAGGGGCCGCCGGGCACGCTCGGCCTGTTCGGCTACAGCTTCCTCGACCAGAACCGCACGCGCATCGAGGGCGCGACGGTCGAGGGCGTGGACGACACGCGCGAGACCATCGCGAACGGCACCTATCCGCTCGCGCGGCCGCTCTACCTCTATGTCAAGCGCGCGCATCTCGACCGCACGCCCGGCCTGCTCGCTTTCGTCTCGGAGTATCTCTCCGATGGGGCGATGGGGCCGGGCGGCTACCTCGCCCGCCGTGGCCTGGTTCCGCTCGGTCCCGAGGCGCTCGCCCAGGCGCGTGAGATCTTGCGCGACACGACGCTGATGCGCCTGCCAGAGCGCTGAGCTGAGCGCCACCCCTGCGGCGGCCGCCGTGTCTCGTGTCGCCCAGCCACATGGCTTCCTCCTGGCCGTTGGCTGAGCCGCGCCCGGCATCAGGCACGCATGATGATGCCACGGGATGCGGACACGCTGCGCGTCTTCGTCCCAGTGGCGATACGCGCGGTCTTCGCACGGCTCGCGCCGCGCCTGGAGGCCGCCGCGGGGCGGATGTTGGCGCCGGCCTCCGACCTGAACCCCGCAATCCCGAAGCGCATCCTGGCAGGAGAGGCCTACGACATCGGCCTGACCAACCCGCCTACGCGGACGCGCTGGTCGCGGCAGGCCGTGCCGACGGCGCGAGCCAGCGACCCTTCGGCCGCATCCCGCTCGCCATCGGCCGTCAGACCGGCATGGCGGCTCCTGTCCTGACGGGTGCATTGGGAATCGCCGCATTGCTCCGTGGCGCCGAGAGCATCGCCCACACCGGCGAGGGCACGAGCGGACGAACCTACCTCGACGCGATGGCTCGGCTCGGCCTCGCGGCGGCGGTGGCGCCGAAGGGGCGGCCGATGCGCGCCGGTGGACCGGTTGCCTCGGTTGCTGCGGGCGAGACGGAGCTTGCCGTCGGGCCGCTCACCACGATCATGGCGAGCCTGGGGGTGGTTCCGGCGGCGATCTTCCCGGCGGCGGCCGGTGCGGAGATCGACATATCGGTGTTCCTGAGCACGCTGAGCGCAGCCGGTGCGTCCAACGTGCTGGATGTCCTCGCGGGGACGGAACTGGACGCCGAGCTGGCGGCCGCAGGAGTGATGCGGTTCGAGCCGAACCGGTGAGTATCGATCAGCCGTAGCGGGATCCGCCTGAGCAGGGTCGGTTCGCTGAGCGACATCGCCGCTGCTGGCCCGACGTTGAGCGTCGCGGGCGGTATTGGTCGCGCAGGCGGGCGGTTGGGCGCCGCGTTCAGATTCCGGCTGACCCGCCCCCGTTTCCCCTCCGACGGCGACCACCGATCGGTCAGACGCGACGCTGGCGTCATCCAGGCGCCGTCAACGTTGCAAGAGCCGCCGGAATGCCGATACTGTCAATATTCGATAGGCGGATCTGCCGTCCATCCTGGGAATGCCGGGCAACATGACCGCACAGCCGATCCGCTTCCAGGATGGTGCCACCTACGAGCGGCTGATGGGGGTGTGGAGCCGGCTGGCGGGCGACACTTTCCTCAACTGGCTGGCGCCGGGCGAGGCCTTGCGCTGGATCGACGTTGGCTGCGGCAATGGCGCCTTCACTGAGCTGATTTGTCAGCGCGGCGCGCCGGCATCGGTGGAGGGGATCGACCCTTCCGAAGGCCAGCTGGCGTTCGCGCGCGAACGGCCCGGTGCCCGTCTTGCCAAGTTCAAGCAGGGCAATGCCATGGCGCTGCCGTTCGCCGACGACGCGTTTGATGCCGCGGTAATGGCCCTGGTGCTGTTCTTCGTGCCCGACCCGCCAAAGGGCGTGGCTGAGATGGCGCGGGTGGTTGCGCCGGGCGGCAGCGTTTCGGCCTATGCCTGGGACATCCCCGGCGGCGGCTTTCCGATAGATGCACTTTGGGCGGAGATGCGCGGCATGGGCCTGACCCACGGCGTGCCACCAAGCGTCAATGCGGCGCGGCTGGACGTGATGCGCACCCTGTGGGCCGAGGCCGGCCTGACCCAGGTCGAGACGCGAGAGTTCATCGTGCACCGCACGTTCGAAAATTTCGACGAGTACTGGGCGACCTGCCAGCTTAGTTCGTCGGTCGATGCCACCATCGCCGCGATGCAGCCCGACGATGTCGAGACGCTGCGCACACGCGTGCGGGCGCGCCTGCCGCCTGACAGCGACGGGCGCATCATCTGCACGGCGCGGGCCAATGCGGTGAAGGGCGTGGTGGCCTGATCAGGCGACGTCGCGCGCCAGGCTGGTACTCGTGATCAATTCCGCGTCATCGATCTCGCTCTCGTCCACGCCGTAGATTGCACGGACGGTAGCGGCATCCAGCTTTATTATTCGACTGCCGAAGTCGCGTCGATTACAGCCTGGATCTCCCTGGCGCAAATCGGCGAAATGTCGAGCGTGGCAGGTCGAGCCTTCGAGGCCATTCGACAAGAGCTGGTAACGTCATGTCTTCGGTGGTGGCGTACTCGGCGATCGGCTCCGCGGAAGTTCGCGATGCGACTAGCGCCATCAGATTAATCATTGCGCCCGAGGAGCCACCGACCTCCAAGCAAAGCGAAATCTCGGGTTGAGCGTCGCTGGCGGTATTGGTCGCGCAGGCGGGCGGGTGGAGCGCCGCGTTCAGATTCCAACCGACCCGCCCCCGTTTCCCTTCCGACGGCGATCACCGACCGTTCAGGCCCGGCTATGCGTGCTCGGGCAGCGTCACGGTTGCCAGCGCCGCCGGATTGCGATGCCGCGCTCCGCGCGATGGCCGGATCGGCTGGTCATTTCGGGAATGTCAGCTGATTTCGTTGACCGGCCGTCAGGCGGATGGATATCGTCGCCGCGACGCCGAGTTTGTCTTCCGCGCGCCGTTGATCGCGTGGGCGTTCAAGCGGATGTGCCGCGGCAGTCGGGGAGCGAACTGACATGGCGATCGATCATGACAAGGTTCTGGGCATGGCGAAGGCCTATACTGCCGCCTGGAATACTGGGTCAGCCGCGGCGGTTGCGGCGTTTTATGCCGAGGACGGCGGGATCGTGATCAATAACGGCGAGCCCTGGCAGGGCCGCAGTCGCGTCGCCGACATGGCCGCCGGTTTCTTCGCGGACGTGCCGGACATGCATCTGGTTTGCGACCAGGTGCGCTGCGCGGGCGATCACATTGCCTACCTGTGGACCTTCACGGGAACCCATGCCGGGACGAAGAATCCGTTGCGCATCAGCGGATGGGAGGAGTGGGACCTCGATATGGATTACAAGGTGAAAGCTTCCCGTGGCTGGTTTGACGCAGATGATTACGTCCGGCAAGTTGCGGGCGAGTAGGCAGTCCATCGCCGCATATCAGTTCGCCACGGCCGGTTTGACGTTGCGAAGCACCGCCCCGTACCAAAGTGTTCGCTCTCGAAGTACGGATTTTGGGCAAGTGGGATTCGAACCACGGTAAGCGCCGACCGCCCGGAAACCGGCCTTTTCCCTAGGTTTTTAGGTTCCGTACTAAAACGCCCAAGTCAGGAGGTCCGGAGAGAATTGGCCTCCGGAGAGCGATTTTCGGGCTTCTCCGCGCCAGGCCAGTCAACAGGTCTGCCCTGAAAACCCCAGGAAACCTGCCGCTCACCGCGGCGGTCGGTCTGGCGGAGAGCACGGCTCGTATGGGAACTGGCGGACAGGGTGGGATTCGAACCCACGATAGGCTTTTGACCTATACGCACTTTCCAGGCGCGCGCCTTCGACCGCTCGGCCACCTGTCCCGCGAGGCGCCTCCTTTACGGGCCGCGCGGGCAATCGGCAAGCGCCCGGCTCAATCCCCCCGCAGCGCCACCCCCGCGGCCAAGGGCGCCAACGGCGCAGCCAATGCCAGGATGGCCGCCTCCAGCAGCAGATAGGGCCTTGCCTCCAACCCGTTCGCCGCCGCCTCTATGGCCGCCGCGCCGAAGATCACCGCCGGAATCGCCAGCGGCAACACCAGCAGCGGCAGCAGCACGCCGCCCCGTCGCGCCCCCAGCGTCAACGCCGCGCCGGCCGCCCCGAACACCGACAAGATGGCCGAGGCCAGGCCCAGCGACAGCATCGCCACCCCCCAGGCCTCGACCGGCAGGTTCAACAACGCCGCCGCCACCGGCGTGGCCAGCACCAGCGGAATCCCCGTTGTGCACCAATGCCCCAGCGCCTTGGCCGCCGCGATGCCGGCCGGGTGCAGGCCGGACAGCAGAAGCTGGTCCAGCGAGCCATCCTCCGCCTCCGCGCCGAACAGCCGGTCCAGCGGCAGCAGCGCGGCCAGCAGGGCCGAGGCCAGCAGGGCCCCCGGCGCCAGCCGCGCCAGCAAATCAGGCGAGGGGCCGACGCCGAAGGGGAACAACGCCGCCACCAGCACGAAGAACAGCACGGCCGAGAGCGTGTCCGCCGGGTGGCGCAAGGCGAGGCGCAGTTCGCGCAGCACCAGCGCCTTCACAGCCGCAGCTCCTTCGCATCGGGCAGGGGCAGGGGCAGGTGCGTGGCCGCGATCACCATGCCGCCCCGGGCGCGATGCGCCGCCAGCAGCGGGCCGAGCCGGGCGACGGAAGCCGCATCAAGCCCCACGGTGGGTTCATCCAGCAGCCACAGCCCACACGGCGCCAGCGCCAGCCGCGCCAGGGCGAGCCGCCGCTTCTGCCCGGAGGAAAGCACCCGCGCCGGCAGGTCGGCCAGCGGCAGCAGGTCCAGCGCATCGAGCGCCGCCTCCACGTCGCCGCCATGCAGGCGGGCGTAGAAGGCCAGGTTCTCGGTGGCGCTCAGCGCCGGCTTCAGCGCGTCCTGGTGGCCCAGGTAGCGCAGCCGGGCGCCATGGGCCACGCGGTCGGCCAGGGCATCCTCGCCATCCCACAGCAGCCTGCCTTCGGCGGCGGGCAGCAGTCCGGCCAGCACGCGCAGCAGCGTGGACTTGCCCGCGCCATTGGCGCCGGTCAGCAGCAGCGCCTCGCCGGGCGCCAGCTCGAAGGAGATTTCCGCGAAAACGAGGCGTTCCGCCCGCCAGCAGGCCAAATCTTGCGCGGTGAGCAGGGCCGCCTCCATGGACCGCGGGAGAAGGCCATGCTTAAACGCCGGGCGCAAGAGTTGTTGAGGAAGCACCCATGCGCATGATCGGGCAAGACAGCCTCGGAACCGGGCGCGAGCTCCTGGTGGATGGCAAGACCTACAAGTATTTCAGCCTGCCGGAGGCCGCCGCCAAGATCGGTGACATCACCCGGCTGCCCTACTCGCTGAAGGTGCTGCTGGAGAATATCCTCCGCTTCGAGAACGGCCGCTCCTACACCGTGGAAGACGCCAAGTCGCTGGCCGGCTGGCTGGCCAATGGCGGCACCTCCACGAAGGAAGTGCCCTTCCGCCCCGCGCGCATCCTGCTGCAGGACTTCACGGGCGTGCCCGCGGTGGTGGACCTGGCCGCCATGCGCGACGCCCTGTCCAAGCTCGGCGGCGACCCCCGCCGCGTGAACCCGCTGGTCCCCGTGGACCTCGTCATCGACCACTCGGTCATGGTGGACGTCAGCGGCACCGCCAGCGCGCTGAAGCAGAACGTGGACATCGAGTTCCAGCGCAATGGCGAGCGCTACGAGTTCCTCCGCTGGGGCCAGGAAGCCTTCGACAACTTCCGCGTGGTGCCCCCGGGTGCGGGCATCTGCCACCAGGTGAACCTCGAATACCTGGGCCAGGTGGTCTGGACCGCGACCGACGCCGGCGACACCTATGTCTACCCCGACAGCTGCTACGGCACCGACAGTCACACCACCATGATCAACGGGTTGGGCGTGCTGGGCTGGGGTGTGGGCGGCATCGAGGCCGAGGCCGCCATGCTTGGCCAGCCCATCGCCATGCTCATCCCCGACGTCATCGGCTTCAAGCTGAGCGGCCGCCTGCGCGAAGGCGTCACCGCCACCGACATGGTGCTGACCGTGACGCAGATGCTGCGCAAGAAGGGCGTGGTGGGCAAGTTCGTGGAGTTCTTCGGCCCCGGCCTGACCCACATGCCGCTGGCCGACCGCGCGACCATCGCCAACATGGCCCCCGAATACGGCGCCACCTGCGGCTTCTTCCCGGTGGACGAGATGACGCTGGGCTACCTCACGCTCTCCGGCCGCGACGAGCACCGGGTGAACCTGGTGCGCGAATACTGCAAGGCGCAGGGCATGTGGCGCGACGAGACCACGCCCGACCCGGTCTTCACCGACACGCTGGAGCTTGACCTCAGCACGGTCGAGCCCTCCATGGCCGGCCCCAAGCGTCCGCAGGACCGCGTGGCGCTGGGCTCGGTCGGCGCGTCATTCGCGAAGGACCTGGCCGCCGGCACCATGGGCGTGCCGGGCGACGAGGCGAACAAGCGCGTGCCGGTGGAAGGGTCCAACTTCGACCTCGGACATGGCGATGTCGTGATCGCCGCCATCACCTCCTGCACCAACACCTCCAACCCCTATGTGCTGGTGGCCGCTGGCCTCGTGGCGCGCAAGGCGCGGGCGAAGGGGCTGCGGCCCAAGGCCTGGGTGAAGACCTCGCTCGCCCCGGGTTCGCAGGTGGTGACGGACTACCTGAACGCCTCGGGCCTCACCGAGGACCTGGACGCCATGGGCTTCCAGACGGTGGGCTATGGCTGCACCACCTGCATCGGCAACTCGGGGCCCCTGCCGGACGCCATGGTGGACGCCATCGAGGGCGAGAAGCTGGTCG
The DNA here is from genome assembly GCA_051860645.1 of Roseococcus sp. Classification (GTDB taxonomy): domain Bacteria; phylum Pseudomonadota; class Alphaproteobacteria; order Acetobacterales; family Acetobacteraceae; genus Roseococcus. The sequence continues at coordinate 1,151 of JBHYDO010000029.1, read as the reverse complement.
TGGCCGGCGTGCTCTCCGGCAACCGCAACTTCGAGGGCCGCGTGCACGCCAATGTGCGCGCGAACTACCTCGCCTCGCCGCCGCTGGTGGTGGCCTATTCGCTGGCCGGCACCGTGAAGATCGACCTGTTCAAGGACCCCATCGGCACCGGCGACGACGGCAAGCCCGTCATGCTGTCCGACATCTGGCCCAGCCAGGAGGAGGTCAACGGCATCGTCCATGACGTGCTGACGCGGCGCATGTTCATGGACCGCTACAAGGACGTGTTCAACGGCACGGAGCAGTGGCGCGCCATCAAGGTGGACGCGGAGAGCGACACCTATCGCTGGAACAGCGGCTCCACCTACGTGCAGAACCCGCCCTATTTCGAGGGCATGAGCATGGATGTGCAGCCGCTGGCTTCCGTGAAGGGCGCGCGCATCCTGGGCCTGCTGGGCGACAGCATCACGACCGACCACATCTCACCCGCGGGCAACATCCGCAAGGTGAGCCCGGCCGGCGAATACCTGATGGAACACCAGGTGCGCCAGGCGGACTTCAACAGCTACGGCGCCCGCCGCGGCAACCACCAGATCATGATGCGCGGCACCTTCGCCAACATCCGCATCAAGAACGAGATGGTGCCGGGCATCGAGGGCGGCGTGTCGAAGCACTACCCCTCGGGCGAGACGGCGCCGATCTATGACGTCGCCATGCGCTACAAGAACGAGGGCGTGCCGCTGGTGGTGTTCGGCGGCAAGGAATACGGCACCGGTTCCTCGCGCGACTGGGCGGCCAAGGGCACCTTCCTGCTGGGCGTGAAGGCCGTCGTCGCCGAGAGCTTCGAGCGCATCCATCGCTCGAACCTGGTGGGCATGGGCGTGCTGCCGCTGGTGTTCAAGGAAGGCGAGAGCCGCGCCACCCTTGGCCTGACCGGCGACGAGACGGTGGACATCCTGGGCGTCGAGGAACTCAAGCCCGGAATGATGATGCCCATCGTCATCACCCGCGCCGATGGCAGCCAGGTGAAGACCGAGGTGAAGTGCCGCGTGGATACCGCCGATGAGGTGGAATACTACCGAAATGGCGGCATCCTCCACTACGTGCTGCGCGGGATGGCCAAGGCGGCCTGAGAGAGAGCGGGCCCGGGGGTCGATCCCCCGGGCACGCGC